>NZ_CP083950.1:5405000-5705000 GCF_006439395.2 Mesorhizobium sp. B4-1-4 | reverse complement strand
TTCGGATCAAAAATGGGGGAAAAGCGAAAACAGAAGCAGCTTTCTAGCCGAGCGCCTTAGCGAACTTGGCCCTAACCCTCGGATAGACCTGGTTGAAACATTGTACGCGCCCGAGCTTCCACACTTGAATATCCCTGAAATCGCGGACCAGCATGGCGTCCATCGTCTGTGTGTCGAGGGCGTCGCAGTGCGCTATGTCGAGGGCTGGCACGATATCCGGTTGACGGTCGAAGGTGTTCTTCCAGACCAGACCGTCGAAATAATCCGCCTCGATCTATTGACCAAACTGGCCGCGATCGAGAATGCGACCATCGATTGCGTCCGCCTGATAGTCGACTAGTGCCTAGGAGAAACTACTTATACCCGTTCGGCCATTGGTGACAAATCCCAGATTGATTGCGCTTTGCCCCGCCTACCGATCAAACAGTCTCCCTGACCCGCGCCGAAAGGAAGTCCGGCAGATCGGCAACCGAATCCAGGATGATGTCGGCAATCTCGGCGAGCGACTCGCGTGTGCCGGTGCCGGAGAGCACGCCGACCGCCAGACCACAGGCACCGGCGCGTGCCATTTCGAGATCGTGCCTGTTGTCGCCGACCATGGCGATTTCCGCCGGCTTCAGGCCGGTGAGGTCGCAAAAAGCCTGGATGGTGTCGGGCGCGGGCTTGGGACTGGCCACAGCGTCATAGCCATAGGCGGCGTCGAAAAGCTGGGCGACACCGAGCGTGACCAGAGTCTTTTCCGCGCCGCTGGTCGAATCATTGGTGGCGACCCCAAGCTTGTAGGACCTCCCGTGCAGAACGCCGAGCGTCTCGACGATGCCCGGCAGCGCCACTGCCATCGCCGAACCCTGTACCGATGTGATCTCGTTGAAGCGGGCAACGGCCAGCATCTGGTCCTCGTTGGACAGGCGCGGGAACCAGAGTTCGACGACGTCGAGATTGGTGCCGGAGGCAAAGATCGAGTCGGGCTTGAAGCGCCGGTTGGCGAAATCGAAGCCGGCCGCCGCGAGCAACCTGTCGGCCTTCCAGCGATCGCCGTCTGATGCATCCATGGCCATGAAATCGGCGACGCCGAGCCACGTCGCATTGAAGTCGACAAGTGTCCCGTCCTTGTCGAACAATATCCCCTTGATGTCTGCCAAATCAGTCACTCCGAACCACGCAATTGGTGGATGCGTTCCACAAGGCCCCTGGTAGAGCCGTCCCGGTTTGCGGCGCTTTCCTTGCCTTCCACGACAGGCAGCAGGCCGGTGGCCAGTTCCTTGCCGAGTTCGACGCCCCACTGGTCGAAGGAGTTGATGTTGAAGAGCGTGCCCTCGACGAAGACCCGGTGCTCGTAGAGCGCGATCAGCCGGCCGAAAGTGCGCGGGTCGAGCTTGCGATAGAGAATGGTCACCGAAGGCCGGTTGCCGGAGAAGACGCGATGCGGCGCTATTCTGTCGACATCGGCCGGTTTCATGCCCTTGGCCAGCATCTGCGCGCGCGCCTCCTCCAGGGTGCGGCCCTTCATCAGAGCCTCCGACTGCGCCAAGCAATTGGCGAGCAGCAGGTCATGCTGATGCTTGAGGTCAGGCTCGTGACCGACGGCCGCGGCGAGGAACTCGACCGGGATGAAGTCGGTGCCCTGATGCAGGAGTTGGAAGAAAGCGTGCTGGCCATTGGTGCCGGGCTCGCCCCAGACCAGCGGCCCGGTCGGCGTCGGCACTGGAGTGCCGTCAAGGGTGACGCCCTTGCCGTTCGATTCCATATCGAGTTGCTGCAGATAGGCTGGCAGCCTGGACAGGCGCTGGTCGTAGGGGATGACCGCGCGGGCCGGATAGCCGCAGATCACGCGATGCCACCAGCCGACCAGCCCCAGAAGCGCCGGCAGGTTGCTGGCCAGCGGCGCGGTGCGGAAGTGCTCGTCCATCTCGTGCGCGCCGTCGAGGAAGGCGCGAAAATTTGTCGGACCGATGGCGATCATGACCGGCAGGCCGATGGCGCCCCAGACCGAATAGCGGCCGCCGACCCAATCCCAGAAGCCGAAGACGCGATCCGATTCGATACCGAACTTGGCCACCAGGTCGAGCGCCGTCGAAACGGCGGCGAAATGCTTGCCGACCGCTTCCTTGCCAAGTGCCTTCTGCACCCAGTCGCGCGCCGTCTGCGCATTGGTCATCGTCTCGACGGTGGTGAAGGTCTTGGAGGCGATGATGAACAGCGTGGTTTCGGCTGACAGACCCTTCAGCGTGTCATGAATGTGGGCGCCGTCGATGTTGGAGACATAATGCGCGCGCGGACCGTCATGATAGGGGGCGAGCGCCAGCGTCGCCATGGCCGGGCCGAGGTCGGAGCCGCCGATGCCGATGTTGACGATGTCGGTGATCTTCTTGCCGGTGGCGCCGGTCGCCTTGCCGGAGCGGACGGCATCGGCGAAGGCTCCCATCGCATCGAGCAAGGAAATAACATCCGCCTTGACGTCCTGGCCATCCACCGTAACGCCCTTGCCGCTGAGGTTGCGTAGCGCCGTATGCAGCACGGCGCGGTCCTCGGTGATGTTGATCTTCTTGCCGGCGAACATGGCTGCGCGGCGGCCTTCGAGATCGGCGGCGCCGGCGAGTTTTTCCAGCAGATCCATGGTGGTGGCGTCGACGGCGCATTTCGACCAGTCGAGCAGCAGGTCGCCGTCGGTGGCGGAAAATGTCGCGAATCGCTGGGGATCGGAGGCGAAGGCCTGGCGCATCGAGGAAGGCGCCGCGGCGCGATGATCGCGCAAGGCGGCGAGCTGTTTCTGGAAGGCTGACTGATCCACTGGCGGAGGCTCCTGGCGTTTTTTCGACGCACCATATCAGACCGGATGTTTCCGGCGCGTGTCGTCGCGGCAAAACTATTGAGCCGAATTCAATCCGGTCAATACGCGGCGACGACACTTTCTGTCACGCGGTGAGGACATAATGTGTCACCAGCCACGTGACAGCACCTCCTTCGGCCGAAGGATCACTGGCATAAATCCCAAAGATCAGAAAAATTGATTGGCGCAACCCCTTGTGCCACCGTTACATTCGACTGGTCCAGCCAAGTGAAAAAAGCTGGCCATCGAGGAACATCTCCCATGCCACAGAGAAACGACACGGCGATATGGTCCGGCTTGTTCCGGATTTCGGCTGAATCCGGCCAGACCCTGCAGGCGCAGATCCGCCAAGCCATCGTGGCCGCCATTCTCGACCGTCAGATCGCCGCTTCGATGCCGCTTCCTTCCTGCCGGATCCTGGCCGAGAAACTCGGCGTGGCGCGCGGAACCGTGGTGCTGGCCTTCCAGCAGCTCGTCGACCAGGGTTTCCTGGTGGCGCGCGAGCGGCGCGGCCATTTCGTCAATCCCGACGTGCTGGCGACCCCCGCCAAGCCGCACCAGAAGGTGCCCGACCAGGCCAACGAGATCGACTGGAAGGCACGCCGGCAAATCGCGGCCAGCGACATGCCGCCGCCGGCCAAGCACGAGAACTGGATCAAGTCGTCCTACCCCTTCGTCTACGGCCAGTTCGACCCGGCGCTGTTCCCGACCGCCGAATGGCGCGAATGCAACCGCATGGCGCTGGCCGTGCTCGAGATCCGCAACTGGGCGTCCGACATGGTCGATCGCGACGATCCGCTGCTGATCGAGCAGATCCAGGCGCGGCTGCTGCCCAGGCGCGGCATCTTCGCCAATCCCGACGAGATCATCGTCACGCTCGGCGCCCAGAACGCGCTCTACATGCTGGCGTCGCTTTTGATGACCAAGGGATCGAAAGTGGCGATGGAAGATCCTGGCTACCCCGACGCGCGCTCGATCTTCAGGCTTGCCGGGGCCGATATCCAGCCGGTGCCGGTCGACCAGTCCGGTATCGTAACCTCTTCTATTCCCAATGATTCCGGGTTCGTGTTCGTCACGCCCAGCCATCACTGCCCGACCATGGTGCCGTTGTCGGCGGAGCGCCGGCAGGACCTTCTGGCGCGCGCCAACCGGCACAACCAGATCATCATCGAGGACGGCTATGACAGCCAGCTTCTCGATGAGGCGCCGCAGCAGGCGCTGAAGAGCCTCGATCGTTCCGGCCGCGTCGTCTATGTCGGCTCGATGTCGAAGACACTGGCTCCGGGCCTGCGGCTTGGCTACATCGTGGCCTCGGCTGGACTGATCGCGGAACTCAGGGCGTTGCGCCGCTTCATGCTGCGCCATCCGCCGGCCAACAACCAGCGCGCCGTGGCACTGTTCCTGTCGCTCGGCCATCACGAAGCGCTGGTGCGGCGGCTGTCCTCCGCCTTCGACGAACGGCGCAAGCGTCTGGTCCATGCGATTTCCGCTTTCCTGCCGGAATGGCGTTCGACCGACTCGGCCGGCGGCACGTCGCTTTGGCTGGAGGGGCCGCGGGGTACCGATTCCCGCGGCCTGGCCGAGGCCGCCGCCTCGCGCAGCGTCATCATCGAGCCGGGCGACCGCTTCTTCGACCGCACCGAAAAGCCTTCGCGCTTCATGCGGTTGGGCATCTCCTCAATCGCACTGCAGCACATCGAGCCCGGCATCCGTGAACTCGCCACGGCCGCCGGACGCAGGCCCGCCGCCGCCTGATCCCCTCCTACGGGAACCGCTAGCGGCGGCTTCGGCTCCCTTTAGCCCTGGCATACTCAACCGGATTGGCTGGCTCATAGGCTGTGCCAATACCGGCGGCATAGTCGTGGCACAAAGGGGAAGAAGCAGCCGATGGTGGACCAACCGCTGCCCTGCTTCCAGGAAAGGTGGAGTGCTCCATGTCAGTGGTTCTTGAAAAGCAGGACGCGGCGGATCAACGGTCGCGCCGTTCCGGCGGACGCGAAGCGCGCCGCGCCATGCGGGCGGCGCCCTTGGCCGACGACATCAGGCCGGTGCGCGCCGGCCTCGAGGGCGGCAGCTACGGCCCCCTGCGCGGCAATGACCGCGAGCGCATCCACGAGGCTGTGCTGACGCTGCTGGAGACGGTCGGCTTCGCCAATGCCATTCCCTCCTGCATCGAGGCGCTGACCACGGCAGGCGCCACCTATGGCGACGATGGCCGCATCCGTTTCCCCCGCGCGCTGGTGCTCGATACGATCAAGAAGGCGGCACGGAATTTCACCTTGCACGGCCAGGACCCAAAACACGACATGGTGATCCAGGGCAAGCGCGTGCACTACGGCACGGCGGGTGCCGCCGTCCATCTGGTCGATGTCGAGAAGCGCGAATATCGCGAGTCGCTGCTGCAGGACATCTATGACGCAGCCCGCATCGTCGAGGGGCTCGACAACATCCATTTCTTCCAGCGGCCGATGGTGCCGCGCGACATTCCCGATCCGCTCGAGATGGATTTCAACACGCTCTATGCCTGCGTGATGGGCACATCCAAGCATGTCGGCACCTCGTTCACCGTGCGCGAGAACGTCCAGCCGGCACTGGAAATGCTTTATGCCATCGCCGGCGGCGAGGAGAATTTCCGCGCCAGGCCGTTCGTGTCGAACTCCAACTGCTTCGTCGTGCCGCCGATGAAGTTCGCCGAGGACGCCTGCGGCGTGCTCGAAGCCTGTGTCGAGGGCGGCATCCCGATCCTGCTGCTGTCGGCCGGACAGGCAGGCGCCACCGCGCCGGCGGCGATCGCGGGCGCCGTGGTGCAGGCGGTGGCCGAAGTGCTGGCAGGCCTTGTCTATGTCAACGCCATCAAGCCGGGGCATCCGGCGATCTTCGGCACCTGGCCGTTCGTATCGGATCTGAGGACAGGCGCCATGTCGGGCGGCTCTGCCGAACAGGCGGTCTTGACCGCTGCTTGCGCGCAGATGGCGCAGTTCTATGACCTGCCGGGCGGTTCGGCGGCCGGCATGACGGATTCGAAACTGCCCGATATCCAGTCCGGCTATGAAAAGGGCATCACCGATGTGATGGCCGGCCTTGCCGGGCTCAACCTCGTCTATGAATCGGCCGGCATGCACGCCTCGCTGCTCGGCTTCTGCCTGGAAAGCCTGATCATCGACAATGACATGCTCGGCCATTGCCTGCGCTGCGTGCGCGGCATCGAGGTGACCGACGAGGCGCTGTCGATCGACACCATCGCTGATGTCTGCCTCAGGGGTCCAGGCCACTATCTCGGCAACGAACAGACGCTGCGGCTGATGCAGACCGAATATTTCTATCCGGCCGTCGGCGACCGGTTTTCGCCGAAGGAATGGAACGAGAAGGGCCGGCCCGATATCCTGCAGCGGGCGATCATCGAGAAGAAGCGCGTCCTTGCCGAGCGTTTCCCGCGCCATGTGCCGAAGATGCTCGACGACAGACTACGCGCCCGCTTCGGCGACATGATCAAGCTGCCGCGCGCCAATATGGGCGGGTAGCGCCTCCGCTCGCCCAATAGTCCAAATCAATCCGCACCCAGCCCATAGCGCTCGATTACCTCGGCGTTGATCAGCTTGGCGTGCAGCGTCATCAGCACGATCTGGGCATCGAAACTGTCGCCGGCCTCGACCGCCGCCTCGATCCGGCGCTCTACCTCGTCCCGCAGTTGAGGGCCATGGGAGCGCTCGAATGCTTCCGGCCCGGCAATGCAATAGCTGAACAGCCGCGCCACTTCTGGGTAGGCCTGTGGCGGCGGTTCGTCGGACCAGCGATCCTTCATCAGATTGACGAGGGTGAGTTTCACACCCTCCGGCACGAGGGCGGGGTGGAGGTCGGCGCCGCGCAAGGCCGCATCGAGCTGCCTCAGGTCTCCCGAGCGTCCGAACATTCCGAGGAAGCCGAGGGAAGAGCGTCGTTGCGCCATGATTGTCCAATCCGCTCCCAACCATTTAGGTGGTTGGCCAAAGGAATACAAAGTCAGCGCACGGCACGGACCAAGCCTGCGGCGCGGCTGAGATCGCTCCGCCTATATCGCGCCGCTGGCGAAGCCGTAGAGCACTCCAAGCACCGAGCAGACAGCCAATGCCGGCAGCATGCCAACCTTGAAGCGGAAGACGGCCAGCAATGCCCCCAGCGTCAGGACCAGCGAGGGGATGTTGATTGAACTCAGCACCGGCACGTCGACGTTCATGCCGAAACCTTGCCTTTCATGCAGCTCGCGAAACAGCACGTGGAGCCCAAACCACACCGCCAGGTTCAGGATCACGCCGACGACGGCGGCGGTGATCGTCGCGAGCGAGGCGGACAACGCCTTGTTGCTTCGCAATTTCTCGATGTAGGGGGCACCGAGAAAGATCCAGAGAAAGCACGGCGTAAAGGTGACCCACGTCGTCAAAAGGCCACCCAGGGTTCCGGCAACGAGCGGATGAAGCGTGCCGGGCGCGCGAAACGCACCCATGAAACCGACGAACTGCGTAACCATGATCAAAGGCCCAGGCGTAGTCTCGGCCATGCCGAGGCCATCGAGCATCTCGCCAGGCTTGAGCCAGCCATAGGTCGTGACGGCCTGCTGCGCGACATAGGCGAGCACCGCATAGGCGCCGCCGAAGGTCACCACGGCCATCTTGGAGAAGAAGATGGCGATGTCGGTAAAGACATTCCCGGGCCCGAACAACGCCAACAGGCCGAGGACGGGCGTGAACCATAGCACCAGAAACACGGCGGCGATTTTGAGCGACCAGCCAAGGGTCGGCCTCGCATGGACTGGTGTGTCTTCGCCCAGCGCCGTGTCGGCATCGGCAACCTGCTGGCTGCCGACCTTGCCATGCCCGTTGCCGGCCATGAACGGCGCCAGTTCCGACCGCCCGCCGATGAAGCCAATCACCGCGGCCGTCAGTATGATCAGCGGAAACGGCATGCGGAAGAAGAAGATCGCGATAAAGGCGGCGGCGGCGAGCGCCACCATGACGTTGTTCCTGAGCGCCCGCTTGCCGACCCGGACCACAGCTTGAAGTACGATGGCCAGCACAGCGGCCTTCAATCCAAAGAACAGAGCCTGGACCATGCCGACATTGCCGAAGATTGCGTAAATCCAGCTCAGCGCCATGATGGCAAGGACGCCAGGCAACACGAACAGGATACCAGCGACGAGCCCGCCCTTGGTCTTGTGCAGCAGCCAGCCGATATAGATCGCGAGTTGCTGAGCCTCGGGACCTGGCAGCAGCATGCAGTAGTTCAGCGCATGCAGGAACCGCGTCTCGCCGATCCAGCGTTTCTCCTCGACGAGGATACGGTGCATCACTGCGATCTGCCCCGCCGGGCCGCCAAAACTCAGTGCCGCGACCCGCGCCCAAACGCGGACGGCTTCGCTGAACGGAATGCCATGAGCCGGCGTGCCGGAAAGTCTCGCCGGCGTCGCCTTGATGCTCTCGGCCTTGTTCATCGGCTCGTCCCCGTTTGTTTGTCCGCGCCTGCACCGGGCCAGTTGTGCGTTTCCTCGGTGGCGTCGCGACACCAACGAAAGAACGCGTCGTAGAGCAGCATGCCTGCTTCCAGCTGTTCCAGGTCGTCGCGAAACATGCGCGACAGGCCAAGCGAGGCGGCCAGAAAGCCGGCAGCCTGGGGCACCAGATCGAGTCTCGCGGTGTCGGCGGCGCGCACGATCAAGGCAAGGCGATCGAGCGCCTCGGATCCCAGCCCGAATTCCTCGATCATCGTGTCGAAAGTGCAGCACTCGCCGCGATGGCTCCAGAACACATTGTCGATGTCGAACGGCACGGCCTGAAAACGGTCGGCCACATCGGGCACTTCGGCGGCTTCGACAAACAGGAAGACCGCGTTAGGATCGACGAAACGCCGGATCAGCCAGGGGCAGGCGACACGGTCGATCTTCGGGCGTGCCCGCGTCACCCAGATGGTTCGGCCGCTGGGGTCGCGGGACGGTATCTTGCCTGAATGCACCAGAAGCCCCTTGGCATCGCGCCAGGCTTCGAAGCCGCCTTCGAGGGTTTCGGCGGAAATCCCGTCATGCCGCAGCCATGCGGCCACACCTTGCGACAGTTTCCGGCCTTTCTGGCAGACCACCACCACCGGCTTGCCGGCGAAGTCGGATGTCCAGGTCGAAACGTTTTTGAAATCGCGCCGGCTCGAAGCCGGCAGCAGGCGCGGATCGGCGTCGAAATCTTCATCGGTGCGAACGTCGACGATTGCGGGCGCGCCCGGCAGACCGACGAGACGGGACAGTTGCGGAACGGTGATAGCGGTTGTTGACGGCATGGCGTCCACCTCCTGATAGAGAAGCCTGGACGCGAACGTTGGGCTGACGCCTCACGGGGTCGTCGCGATACACCCCTTACCCCGATGGTGGATTTGTTGGGCGCGCTTGTCAAGGATGGCAAGCGGCGGCGTGATCAGGATCAAGCCGCCGCTGTCGCGGATGCAAACAATCAGTGATTGTCGCGGGGAATGCCCATGGTGTGCGCGACATCCTGGTATTTCACGGCGGGCTTCAACACCATGCCACCTGAGAACTGGTCGACCATGCCGCGCTGGATCTCCTGCCATGGCGTCTGGTGCTTCGGATAGTGGTAGCCGCCATTGTTCTGCAGTTCGGCGCGGCGCCGCGCGATCTCGTCATCGGTGACGAGAATGTCGGCGGTGCCCTTCCTGAGATCGATGCGGACCCGGTCGCCGGTCTTGAGCAGGGCCAGCCCACCGCCGACCGCGGCCTCGGGCGAGGCGTTCAGGATCGATGGCGAGCCCGACGTGCCGGACTGGCGGCCGTCGCCGATGCAGGCCAGCGAATGGATGCCCTTCTTGATCAGATAGGCCGGCGGCTGCATGTTGACGACTTCGGCGCCGCCGGGATAGCCGACCGGACCGGCGCCGCGCATGAACAGGATCGTGTGCTCATCGATGCCTTGCGCCGGATCGTCGATGCGGGCGTGATAGTCCTCCGGCCCGTCGAAAACCATGGCGTTGCCCTCGAAGGCTTCCGGATCGTTCGGATTGGACAGGTAGCGCTCGCGGAACTCCGGCGAGATGCCGCTCATCTTCATGATCGCCGAATCGAACAGATTGCCCTTGAAGTTGATGAAGCCGGCATTGGCCTTGAGCGGCTTGTCGACGCTGCGGATGACATCAGGATTCTCGTTGACGGCGCCCTGGCAATTGTCGCCGATGGTCTTGCCGTTGGCGGTCATGGCGTCGGGATGCGGCAGACGCCCAGCTTTCATGAGTTCGGCCACCACCGCCGGCACGCCGCCGGCATGATGATAGTCCTCGCCAAGATATTCCCCCGACGGCTGCAGGTTGACGATGAGCGGCACGTTGAGGCCGATTTTCTGCCAGTCATCATTGTCGAGCGGCACGCCGAGATGGCGGGCAATGGCGTTGAGATGGATCGGCGCGTTGGTGGAGCCGCCGATCGCCGAATTGACGACGATGGCGTTCTCGAAGGCCTTGCGCGTCATGATGTCGGAGGGCTTCAGATCCTCGTGCACCATGTCGACGATGCGTTTGCCCGTCTCGTAGGCGATCTGGCCACGCTCACGGTAGGGCGCCGGGATGGCGGCCGAGCCCGGCAGTTGCATGCCGAGCGCCTCGGCCAGCGAATTCATCGTGGTCGCCGTGCCCATGGTGTTGCAGTAGCCGGTGGAGGGCGCCGAGGAGGCGACGATGTCCATGAACTCGTCGTAGTCGATCTCGCCGGCCGACAGGCGCTGGCGCGACTCCCAGACGATGGTGCCGGAACCGGTGCGCTTGCCCTTGTGCCAGCCATTGAGCATCGGGCCAACCGACAGCGCGATGGCCGGGATGTTGACGGTGGCCGCCGCCATAAGGAGCGCTGGAGTCGTCTTGTCACAGCCGATGGTCAGCACGACGCCGTCGAGCGGATAGCCGTAGAGCACCTCGACGAGGCTGAGATAGGCGAGGTTGCGGTCAAGCGCCGCGGTCGGGCGCTTGCCGGTCTCCTGGATCGGATGGCAGGGGAATTCGAAGGGAATGCCGCCCATCGAGACGATACCTTCGCGCACGCGCTTGGCAAGCTCGATATGGTGGCGGTTGCAAGGTGAAAGATCCGAGCCGGTCTGGGCGATGCCGATCAGCGGCTTGCCCGACATCAGTTCGGCGCGCGTCAGTCCGTAATTCAGGTAACGCTCCAGATAGAGCGCCGTCATTCCCGGGTTATCGGGGTTGTCGAACCACTCCTGCGAGCGAAATTTTTTCTTGTGTGTGGGGGCGCCAGCCATCATGGTCTCCGTATTTGTATGACAAATCGATATGACAACGCGCGGATGCAGGCAAGGGGCACGCGTGATCTGAATCCGGACTTTGGTGCGATAGACATGTATCTGGCCGCGCGCTAGGACCAATCCGACATCGGTGGTCCGGGAGGTTTTGATGGCTTTGGTGATCGAAGGCGAGGAACGCATCGCCGCACCCGTCCAGAAAGTTTGGGAGGCTCTGAACGATCCGGCGGTGCTGAAGGAGAGCATTCCCGGCTGCCAGAGCCTGGAGAAGAAATCGGACACCGAGTTGACGGCGACGGTCGTGTTGAAGATCGGGCCGATCAAGGCGACCTTCAACGGCGAAGTGACGCTGAAAAACCTGAAGCCGCCACATGCCTACACCATTCAGGGCGAAGGCAAGGGCGGCGTTGCCGGCTTCGCCAAGGGCGGCGCCGACGTGACGCTGACCGAGGATGGGCCGGACGCCACCGTCCTGAAATACGCGGCCAAGGCCGATGTCGGCGGCAAGATCGCCCAGCTCGGCAGCCGGCTGATCGCGTCGACATCGAAGAAACTGGCTGGGCAATTCTTTTCCAACTTTGGGGAGAAAGTGGGCGCGCCTTAGTTGCGGCTCGCTTGAAGGCCCTAGCAATTTAGGGCCGGCGCCGCCCATCATTGCCCTGCCGGGCATTTCTGCCCGTATAGTGACGGGGGGAAAGAAGCCCGCGCCGACGGTTCCGCCAATCACCGGCATGGCAGGTTAGGCGCCGAGGTTGAGGCCAGTCTCTTCTCCCCGTCACTATACGGGGAGAAGGTGCCGGCAGGCGGATGAGGGGCGGCGCCAACCAAGCAGAAAACTACTCAAACACGATGCTTGGCACCGCCGCTTCCGCAGCACCCCGTTCCTCGTTGACCCGGTCCCAGACCTTGGCGGCGATATCGCGGTAGATTTTCGCCTCGGCGCCATCGGACTTCGAGACAACCACCGGCGCACCGGCATCCGAGCTTTCGCGGATGCCCATTTCCAGCGGCACCTCGCCGAGGAAGGTGACGCCGAGCCGCTCGGCCTCGCGGCGCGCGCCGCCATGGCCGAAGATATCGTAGCGTTTGCCGGTATCCGGGGCGATGAAGTAGCTCATATTCTCGACGATGCCGAGCAGCGGCACGTCGACTTTCCTGAACATGTTCAGTCCTTTGCGGGCATCGATCAGCGCCAGGTCCTGCGGCGTGGAAACGATGACGGCGCCGGCCAGTGGCACCTGCTGCGCCATGGTCAATTGGGCGTCGCCGGTGCCGGGCGGCATGTCGACGACGAGCACGTCGAGTCGTCCCCATTCGACCTCGCGCAGCATCTGCGTCAGCGCCGACATCACCATCGGGCCGCGCCAGATCATCGGCGTCTCCTCGTCGACGAGGAAGCCCATCGACATCACCTTGAGGCCGTAATTCTCCATCGGTTTCAGGACCTTGCCGTCAACCGTCTGCGGCCGGCCGTGGATGTTGAGGAGCCTCGGCATGGACGGGCCATAAATGTCGGCATCGAGCACGCCGACCCGCAGGCCGTTGGCGGCGAGGCCAAGCGCCAGGTTGACGGCGGTGGTCGACTTGCCGACGCCGCCCTTGCCCGAGGCAACCGCGATGATCGCCTCGATGCCGGGCACGCCGCGCTTGCCCTGGCTGTGCGAGGCGGGGGCCTGCGGAACAGGACGTTGAGGCGCTGCCGGTGGCGTTGGCCTTGGCGCCTGGCGCTGCGGGACCGGCGCTTCCATGCCGCCGCCCTTCTTCTCGGCGGTCAGCGCTACGACCGCGCCGGCGACCCCCGGAATGGCTTTCACGACCCGCTCGGCAGCGGCGCGCAACGGCTCCATTTCCTGCGCACGGGCGGCCGGAACCGTGATCGAGAAGAACACTTTCGAATCGGCGATGAATATCTCGGACACCATGCCGAGGTCGACGATGTTGCCGGTGAAATCCGGCCCGTTGACCGTCTTCAGGCGCTCGACGACGATTTCCTTGGTTACGGCCATGATCTTTCCCTTGGCGTTTGCCGGTTCAGATAATGCAGTTTCCGGACAGAACCAAGCTGCATCGGCCTGCCCTGAAAAAGATAGAGGCACATCGCCGCATCTATCCGGCCGCGTTCTCCGCCGGGCGGCCGGACAAATCGGCATGTGACCGTCGTCAACAGGCCATGCAGCGCTATTTCGATGATCGGCATGAGAACGACAATCAGGAAAGGAGACGGTCATGCTCGAAAACAGCAACGCGACGGCCAATCTCGCGGTGAAGGATTTGGCAAAAGCGAAGGCCTTTTATGAGGGAACGCTTGGCCTCAAACAGGTCGACGACATGGAAGGCGAACTGGTCGTGTACAAGAGCGGCGGCACCCTCATCAACGTCTATCATTCGCAATTCGCCGGCACCAACAAGGCGACGGCGGTCACCTGGACTGTCGGCGACCAGATCGAGCCGATCGTCAAGTCGCTGAAATCGAAGGGCGTCGCCTTCGAACACTACGAGATGCCCGGCCTGTCGCTCGAAGGCGACATCCATGTCGGCCAAGGCATGAAGGTTGCCTGGTTCAAGGATCCTGACGGCAACATCCTGAACCTCGTGGACAAATAGCGATGGCCACGCAGCAACGGCCACCCCCTGCCTGACGGCGGGATTGTGTCGTTGTGACGCCGGCACCATCTGGCGCAGCCGTCCTGCGCCCGATAGCTTGCGTCGATGATCGACAAGCTGGAATTCTTCATCGCGTTGGCCAAGGAGGAGCATTTCGGCCGGGCGGCTGAAGTGTGCGGCGTCACCCAGCCGACCTTGTCGGCCGGCATCAAGCAGTTGGAAGGCCAGCTTGGCGTGATGCTGGTGCTGCGCGGCTCGCGCTTCCAGGGCCTGACGCCGGAAGGCAAGCAGGTGCTGGTGTGGGCCCGCCGCATCGTCGGCGACTCAAGAACCATGCGCGAGGAGATGCGGGCGGCGCGCCACGGCCTTTCCGGACGCATCCGCATCGCCGCCATCCCCACGGCCCTTGCCATGGTGGCACGGCTGACGACACCGTTTCGGGCCAAGCACCCCGGCGTCACCTTTTCGGTGCTGTCGCGCACATCGATAGAGGTGCTGTCGCTACTCGGCAATTTTGACATCGACGCCGGTATCACCTATCTCGACAACGAGCCGCTTGGGCGGGTGACCAGCGTGCCGCTCTACGACGAGCGCTATCAGCTGATCACGGCGGTCGGGAACCCCTATTTCGACCGCGACAAAGTGACATGGGCGGAGCTCAGCAGCCTGCCGCTCTGCCTCTTGACGCCGGATATGCAGAACCGCCGCATCATCGACCAGCATCTGGCCGAGGCCGGGGTGCAGGTGCGGCCGACGCTCGAATCCAACTCGATGATCGTGCTGTTCTCGCATATCCGCACCGGCAAATGGTCGTCAATCATGCCGCTCAACTTGGCGGAAACATTCGGCTTCTCCGAGCCGATCCGGGCCATTCCGATCGTCGAGCCCGATGCCAGCCACACGGTCGGCCTGGTGGCGGCGCCGCGTGAGCCGCACACGCCGCTGGTGCAGGCGCTGCTGGACGAGGCGATGGCGCTGGCGGACGATTTCCGCGCACATCGCTAGGGTAGAGAATGGCGGCTGGATGTGGTTGATAGAAAATTTCTATCGAGCAACGGATCAGCTTTATTGATTTCGCGGGTTTTTCCTGTTTTTGAAAAGACTTAGCGTTAGAGCACTATCGACCAGGGAGGGCGCTGCATGACGATGCAGCCTGCAAGTACCGAGATCGCATCGCGCACGGCGGCGATCGTTCAGGAGTTGAAGGGCCTCGAAGGTCCGCTGCTGCCTATCCTCCATGAGATACAGGAAGAGTTCGGCCATGTGCCGCAAGACGCCCTGCCCGTCATTGCCGACGGGCTGAATCTCTCCAGGGCGGAGGTGCACGGCGTCGTGACCTTCTATCATGATTTCCGTGCCCGGCCGGCCGGCCGCCACGTACTCAAGCTCTGCCAGGCGGAAGCCTGCCAGTCGATGGGTTCCGATGCGGTCGCCGCCAAGGTCAAACAGTTGCTCGGCATCGATTTCCACGAGACCACCCGCGACGGATCAGTTACACTCGAACCGGTCTATTGTCTCGGGCTTTGCGCCTGTTCGCCATCGGCGATGCTCGACGGCGAGGTGATCGGGCGGCTCGATGACGACAAGATCGACGAGATCGTTGCCGAGGTGCGCTCATGATCCCCCGCATCTACATTCCCGGCGATTCCGGCGCGCTGGCTCTCGGCGCCGAAAAGGTCGCCAAGGCTGTTCGCGCGGAACTCGCCGAGCGTGGCATCGAGGCCAAGATCGTACGCAACGGCTCGCGCGGCGCCTATTTCCTCGAACCGATGGTCGAGGTGGCAACCGCCAATGGCCGCGTCGCCTACGGGCCGGTGAAACCCTCCGAGGTCAAGAGCCTGTTCGACAGCGGTTTCCTCACCGGTGGCCATCACAAGCGCTGGCTTGGCTCGCCCGACAAGATCCCTTTCCTGGCCAAGCAGACACGTCTGACCTTTGCCCGCTGCGGCATCAACGACCCGCTGTCGCTCGACGCCTACAAATCGCTCGGCGGGCTGAAAGGCCTGCAAAACGCGGTCGCAATGGCGCCAGCCGATATCGTCAAGCAGGTGACGGAGTCCGGCCTGCGCGGACGCGGCGGGGCCGGTTTCCCGACCGGCATCAAATGGAAGACGGTGCTCGATACGGCGGGCGATCGCAAATACATCGTCTGCAACGCCGACGAGGGCGACAGCGCCACCTTCGCCGACCGCATGATCATGGAAGGCGATCCCTTCGTGCTGATCGAGGGCGTGACGATCGCCGGCATCGCCACCGGGGCCACCAAGGGTTTCGTCTATATCCGCTCGGAATATCCGCATGCGGTGACCATCATGAACAAGGCCGTCGAAATCGCCCGCGAGGCGGGCGTGCTCGGCGTCAACGTGCTGGGTTCCCCTAACGCGTTCGATATGGAAATCCGCGTCGGCGCCGGCGCCTATGTCTGCGGCGAGGAGACCTCGCTCTTGAACAGCCTGGAAGGCAAGCGCGGCGTGGTGCGCGCCAAGCCACCGCTGCCGGCGATCCAGGGCTTGTTCGGCAAACCGACGGTGATCAACAATGTCATCTCGCTGGCCTCCGTGCCGATCATCATGGACAGGGGCGCCGCCTTCTACAAGGATTTCGGCATGGGCCGCTCGCGCGGCACGATCCCGATCCAGATCGCCGGCAATATCAAACATGGCGGCCTGTTCGAAACGGCCTTCGGCCTGACGCTCGGCGAGATCGTCGATGATATCGGCGGCGGCACGGCGACCGGGCGTCCGGTGAAGGCGGTGCAGGTCGGCGGGCCGCTCGGCGCCTATTTCCCGCGCGCGCTGTTCGACACGCCGTTCGACTACGAGGCTTTCGCCGCGAAGGACGGTCTGATCGGCCATGCCGGCATCACCGTCTTCGACGACACCGCCGACATGCTGAAGCAGGCGCGCTTCGCCATGGAGTTCTGCGCCATCGAAAGCTGCGGCAAGTGCACGCCCTGCCGCATCGGTTCGACACGTGGGGTGGAGACCATCGACAGGCTCGCCGCCGGCATCGAACCGGAAAAGAACCTGGCTCTGGTTACCGACCTCTGCAACACCATGAAGTTCGGATCGCTGTGCGCGCTGGGCGGCTTCACGCCCTACCCGGTGATGAGCTCGATCACGCATTTCCCCGAGGATTTCAAGCCCGCGCCGGCGCGCGTGGCTGCTGAATAGGAGCTGGCAGATGAACATCAAGGCCGACTTCCCGACGCTCATCGAAGAGCTCGACTACGGAACCCCGGAATCGAAAGCGACGAAGCAAATCACGCTGACCGTCGACGGCCGCAGCATCAGCGTGCCGGAAGGCACCTCGATCATGCGCGCGGCGATGGAGGGCGGGGTCGAAATCCCGAAACTCTGCGCCACCGACATGCTGGACTCCTTCGGCTCCTGCCGCGTCTGCCTGGTCGAGATCGAAGGGCGCGGCGGCACGCCGGCCTCCTGCACGACGCCGGTCGGCGAAGGTATGATTGTACACACGCAGTCGGATCGCCTTGACGCCATCCGCCGTGGCGTCATGGAGCTCTATGTTTCCGACCATCCGACCGGCTGGAACGAAAAGGCCGGCACCGGCGCCAGCGAGTTCGACGCGGTGGCGAAATCGGTCGGCCTGACCGAGAACCGCTACGGCATCGACGGGCGCAACCACGTCAAGCAGGAAGACGGCGTCGCGCCCGGCCATGGCTCGCTGGCGGTGGACTACATCGCCCGCGACGAATCCAACCCCTATTTCACCTATGATCCGGCCCAATGCATCGTCTGCTCGCGCTGCGTGCGCGCCTGCGAAGAGGTGCAGGGCACGTTCGCGCTGACCATCGAGGGCCGCGGCTTCGAATCGCGCATGGTGGCCGGCATGCACGAGGATTTCATCGCCTCGGAATGCGTCTCCTGCGGCGCCTGCGTGCAGGCCTGTCCGACCGATGCTCTGCGCGAGAAGACCGTGCTCGAGAAGGGGCTGCCGGAGCGTTCTGCTGTTACCACCTGCGCCTATTGCGGCGTCGGCTGCTCGTTCAAGGCCGAGGTAAAGGGCGACGAGGTCATCCGCATGATGCCCTACAAGGAGGGCAAGGCAAACCACGGCCACTCCTGTGTGAAGGGCCGTTTCGCCTACGGCTACGCCACCCACAAGGACCGTATCCTGTCGCCGATGATCCGCGAGAAGGTGAGCGATCCCTGGCGTGAAGTGAGCTGGGAAGAGGCGATCGCCCATACGGCGAAGGAATTCCGCCGCATCCAGTATCAGTATGGACGCGCTTCCATCGGCGGCATCACCTCCTCGCGCTGCACGAACGAAGAGACCTACCTCGTCCAGAAGCTGGTTCGGCAGGGCTTCCGCAACAACAATGTCGACACCTGCGCGCGCGTCTGCCATTCGCCGACCGGCTACGGCCTCGGCCAGACCTACGGCACCTCGGCCGGCACGCAGGATTTCGATTCCGTCGAATTCACCGACGTCGCCGTCGTCATCGGCGCCAATCCGGCTACCGCCCATCCGGTGTTCGCCTCGCGATTGAAGAAGCGGTTGCGCGAGGGCGCCAAGCTGATCGTGCTCGATCCGCGGCGCACCGAGATGGTCAAGTCGGCGCATGTCGAGGCGGAGTACCACCTGCCATTGAAGCCCGGCACCAATGTGGCGGTGCTGACGGCGCTGGCGCATGTCATCGTCACCGAAGGCCTTTTCGACGAGGCCTTCATCCGCGAACGCTGCGACTGGGCGGAGTTCCAGGATTGGGCTTCTTTTGTCGCCCTGCCGGAAAACAGCCCCGAAACCGTCGGCAAGCTGTCCGGCGTCGATCCTGAACTGATCCGCGGTGCAGCGCGTCTCTACGCCACCGGCGGCAACGGCGCGATCTACTACGGCCTGGGCGTGACGGAACACAGCCAGGGCTCGACCACCGTGATGGCGATCGCCAACCTTGCCATGGCCACCGGCAATATCGGCCGGCCGGGCGTCGGCGTGAACCCGCTGCGCGGCCAGAACAATGTGCAGGGTTCCTGCGACATGGGCTCCTTCCCGCACGAATTGCCCGGCTATCGCCATATCTCCGGTGAAGCCGTGCGCGACATCTATGAGAGCCTGTGGGGCGTGAAGCTCGACGACGAGCCGGGCCTACGCATCCCCAACATGCTGGATGCCGCCGTCGACGGCAGCTTCAAGGGCATCTACATCCAGGGCGAGGACATCCTGCAGTCGGACCCCGACACCAAGCATGTCGCCGCCGGCCTCGCCGCGATGGAATGCGTGGTTGTGCACGATCTCTTCCTCAACGAGACAGCGAACTACGCGCACGTCTTCCTGCCGGGCTCGACCTTCCTCGAAAAGGACGGCACCTTTACCAACGCCGAGCGCCGCATCAACATGGTGCGCAAGGTTCTGGAGCCCAAGGCGCGCTACGCCGACTGGGAGGCGACGCAGGTGCTTGCCCGCGCCATGGGGCTGGACTGGAACTATCAGCATCCCTCCGAGATCATGGACGAGATCGCCAAGACGACACCGAGCTTCGCCAACGTCTCCTTCGAACTGCTCGACCGTGTCGGATCCGTGCAATGGCCCTGCAACGACAAGGCGCCGCTCGGCACCCCGATCATGCATGTCGACGGGTTCGTGCGCGGCAAGGGCAAGTTCATCCGCACCGAATATGTCGCGACGGATGAGAGGACCGGGCCGCGTTTCCCGCTGCTGCTCACCACCGGGCGCATCCTCAGCCAGTACAATGTCGGCGCGCAGACGCGGCGTACCGACAATGTCCTGTGGCACTCGGAGGACAGGCTGGAAATCCATCCCCACGATGCCGAAAACCGCGGCCTGCGCGATGGTGACTGGGTGCGGCTGACCAGCCGTTCGGGCGAGACGACGCTGCGGGCGCTGATCACCGACCGGGTGTCGCCCGGCGTGGTCTATACGACCTTCCACCATCCCGACACGCAGGCCAACGTCATCACCACCGACTTCTCCGACTGGGCGACCAACTGTCCGGAGTACAAGGTGACGGCGGTCCAGGTCGGTGCCTCCAACGGGCCGTCGGACTGGCAGCGTGACTATGAGGAGCAGGCGCGCAACAGCCGGCGCATCGCTCCGCTGCAGGCGGCGGAGTAGTCTTGAGCGCGCGCCGCAAAGCCACGACACAGATCTCGCGGCTGGCGCACCGCGCCAGCGGCACCGCTGCCGCCAACCGCATGGTGCCGGAGGAGACGCCGGTGGCATTCTCCTTTGCCGGCACCACGCACGCGGTGATGATGGCAAGCCCGGCCGACTTCGAGGATTTCGCGCTCGGCTTCTCGCTCACTGAAGGCATCATCGCCGCTCCGGACGAGATCGAGGCGATCGAGGTCGAGGATCTCGGCGCTGGCATCGACATCCAGATCCGGCTGAAGGACCAGGCCAACACGCGCTTCGAAGCGCGGCGGCGGCGGCTTGCCGGGCCGGTCGGCTGCGGGCTCTGCGGCATCGAGTCCATCGAGGAAGCGATGCGTTCGGTCGACGCCGTCGGTGCGTCGAGGCTTACGCTTGAGGCGAATGATATTACCCGCTCGGTCAGGCTCTTGTCCAAGATGCAGCCGCTGCACAGCGAGACCGGTGCGGTACATGCCGCCGGCTTCTACATACCGGGCAAGGGCGTCGTCATGGCGCGCGAGGATGTCGGCCGCCACAATGCGCTGGACAAGCTGGCCGGCGCATTGGCGAAAGCCGGCATCGATGGCGCTTCGGGTGCCGTGATCGTCACGTCACGCGTCTCGGTAGAGATGGTGCAGAAGACGGCGGCGATCGGCTCTGCCTTCATCATCGCCGTCTCGGCCCCGACCGCGCTGGCCATCCGCACCGCGCAAGAGGCCGGCATGACGTTGGTGGCGTTGGTGCGCGGCGACGATTTCGATGTTTTCACCCAGCCCGACCGCGTGGTTTTCGGAGTTACCCAGCATGTCGCATGACGAAGATCACATCATGAGCACCAGCGAAAAGCTGATACGCATGGCCAACCAGATCGCTGCCTTTTTCCATTCCAGGCCGCGCGAGGAAGGCATTGTCGGCGTTGCCGAGCACATCAACAAGTTCTGGGAGCCGAGGATGCGACGGCAGTTCTTCGAGATGCTGGACAACGGCGCCGCAGGCTTCGACGAACTCGTCGTGGTAGCCGCCGCCAGGATCAAGCGCCCAATCACGCCGGCCGAGGCGGATTTGAAACTCGGGCTCAAAGTTCCTCCGGGCGACGCTGTCGCGTCGCAGAACTAGCCGGGGGCCCGGCAGCTTATATTCCTTTTCGCCAAAGTTTAAGCTGCCGCAATCGACGCGGCTCTGCTATGATCGGCGATCAGAAATCGTCAGGCCAGGCGGAACAACTCGTGAGGCCGATCGAGACTCGATATGCCGTCAGTGGCGAGGTGCGGATCGCTTATCAGGTGGTCGGTCAGGGGTCGCTTGATCTCGTCTTCATCCCTGGTTTCATTTCCAATCTCGACCTGCATTGGGAAGACGAGGGCTATACCAGGCTCCTGAAACGGCTTTCGGCATTCTCGCGGCTGATCCTGTTCGACAAGCGCGGCACGGGTCTTTCCGACCGTGTCGATGTCCATCACCTGCCCAGCCTCGAAACCCGCATGGACGATGTGCGCGCGGTGATGGACGCGACCGGCAGCGGCCGGGCCGCGTTGCTCGGGGCCTCCGAGGGCGCGCCGATGGCAATGCTGTTTGCCGCCACCTATCCGGAGCGGACGCGAGCACTGGCGCTCTATGGCGGCTATGCGCATTTCCACAAATGGGTGATGCCGCCCGAACGGCTCGAAGCCTTCATCGAAACGGCCGAAACGGGCTGGGGTACCGGCGCCACCTTGCCCAATTTCGCACCCGGTCGGGTGGATGACCCGCATTTCTCGACCTGGTGGGCGCGCTTCGAGCGGCAGTCGGCGAGCCCGACGGCGGCAGCGGCACTGGCACGGATGAACGCGGAAATCGATGTGCGCGGCGTGCTGGCGGCGATCAGCGCGCCAACGCTGCTGATCCATCGCCGTAACGATGCGCGGGTCGATCCCGATGCCAGCCGCTTCCTGGCCAGGAATATCCCGAATGCGCGGCTGGCCGAGATCCCCGGACGCGACCATCCAATCTGGACCGGCGATGTTGACCGGGTGGCCGACCTGATCGAGGAATTCCTCACCGGCGAATGCGCCGTGACAGAAGCCGAACGCGTCCTGGCAGCGCTGCTGGTGACACGCATCTACGACACGGCAAGGCTTGGCGACCGGATGTGGAGCGAACGCAGCCAGCGCTTCCAGGAAACATGGCGAACGCTTGTCGGGCGCCATGGCGGGCGCTGCGTGGATATGCATGGCGAAATGATGATTTCTCGTTTCGACGGGCCAGGGCGTGCCTTGCGTTGCGCGGCGGCGTTGCGCGAAGCAGCGCAGCAAATCGGCGTGGCGAGTGCCCAGGGCGCGCATGTCGGCGAGATCGAGGCGCGCGGGCCACCGGCCGGATTGACAGGCCGCGTTACAATGCACCTCGGCACCCATGCCGGGCGCGGCGACATACTGGCGTCGCGGCTGGTCGCTGACCTGGCGGCCGGCTCCGGGCTACATTTCGCCGACGCCGGCCGCATCAGCATCGACGAGTTGGACGAGCCCATGGCACTTGTCCGGGCGATGTCCGAACAGCATCTGGAACCGGCCTGCCGCCCAAAGGCCAAGGCGACCGAGCCGGCTTGCCTGACGGCGCGCGAGAGCGAGGTCGTGAATCTGATCGCCGACGGCAAGAGCAATGCAGCGATCGCCGCCGAACTCAGGCTGAGCGAACATACGGTCAAGCGCCATGTCGCCAACATACTGCTCAAACTCGACCTGCCATCGCGGGCGGCGGCGGCGGCATTTTCCGTCAGGCACACTGGCCTGGATGGGCCATGAGAGCCATGGCGCTTTCGGGCGAAGCGGCCATACCGATGCAGGCGCTATCAATTCCCCCATGCAGGCCAGGCGGATGTAGCCAGCAAAGCACTGCGAACGGAGGATGAAATGCTCAAGTCGAAACTGAATGTCAGATCACTTTTGATCGCGGCAGGCATTGGCGCACTGTCGGCGATCTCTCCCGCAAAAGCCGAGGACGCATCGGCGACAGCCGCCTACAAGGACATCCAGGCGACGCTCGGCTCGGTGCCGGACATGTTCAAGACACTGCCTGACGTCGCCATCGCCGGTGCCTGGGCCGAGATCAAGGGCGTGCAGCTCAATCCCAAAACCGCACTTGACGGCAAGACCAAGGAGTTGATGGGCCTCGCGGTCGCCTCGCAGATCCCATGCCAGTATTGCATCTATTTCCACACCGAGGCGGCCAAGCTAAACGGCGCAAGCGACGAGGAGATCAAGGAGACGATCGCGATGGCGGCAATCGTGCGCCATTGGTCGACGATACTCAACGGCAGCCAGGTCGATCTGGCGACCTTCAAGAAGCAGACCGACGACGTGTTCGCGGCGGTCAAGGCAAAGTCGCAATGAACGACACTGCCCGTCGATGAACGTCGGGCACTTCCCGACATCAACCGCCCGACCGCGAAGATGGGGCCATGGAGGATAAAATGTTGACCAAGACTCCCGCAGTGGACGGCACAGCGATCAAGAAGGCGATCGAAGGCCGTGACGGCAAGATGCTGTCGGGCTTCTATGCCGACGATGCGACGGTGCGGGTGATCGACCGCAACAATCCGCCGAGCAAGCCGCGCGAGATCCGCGGCCGCGCGGCGATCAGCATCTTCTGGGACGACATCTGCAGCCGGGCCATGACCCACAAGGTCGATGCCACCGTCGCGCAGGGCGACAGCCTCGCCTTCACCCAGGCCTGTGCCTATCCTGACGGCACGAAAGTGTTCTGCGCGTCGATGCTCGAGCTGAAGGACGGGCGCATCGCCCGGCAGACTGTCGTGCAAGCCTGGGACGAGTAGTCAACCGCGGAGCCTGTCCACCCCGATCGAATGGGATGGAGCTGTCTCAGTGCCGGAGCATGCCCTCAAAATAGGATGCCACTTTTCGGGATCATGCTCGGGCCGTAACCGGAGGAGAAGAAAAATGTTCAGCGCCAGATGGCAGATCGATGCCAAGTTCGGACACAAGCAGACCGTGCTCGAATTGATGAAGAAATGGGAGCGCGAAATCGGCTCACAAGTCGGTCTCGCCGACCTCGAGTTTCGGATCATGACCGGCTCGATCGGCGCCCGGGAGGCGACGGTCGAATCCCATCACCAGGTCGAGAGCCTGGCCCAGTTGGAGGCGTTCTTCGCCAAGATCGGCAAGATCGACGCGCACGCCAAATGGGGCAAGGAGATGGAGCCCTATGTCGTGTCGGGCACCAGCCTGTGGCAGATTTTCCGCATCGTCGAGTAGAAGCGGTCGAGCGCCGGAAGAGGCCGACTGGCACGATGGACAAGAGCGGCCGACGAGCTGCCGCGTTCGTGGTGCAAGCAACCCAAGGACGAGGCTCGGCATCCCGCAGCTTGCGGAAGCCAGCCTATGGCTCTCATGGGCCATCATACCATTGGCCCTTTCGGGCGAAGCAGCGGAGAACCAGATCGGTGCAATGTGCCGCTCCTGCGCTATCCCTATGCACCCGCCGGATGGCGGCACAAACAAGTAACAAGATCAGTCCTCGCGGCGAAGCCGCATGGCGCGGGCGCAACCAGGGAGAAAACCGATGACCGACGGAACCCATGCAAAACTGCGTGAAGGCCTGCGCGGGGAGCTGATCCTGCGCGAGGATGGTGGATATGACGAAGCGCGCAGGGTCTATAACGGCATGATCGACAAGCGCCCGCTGCTGATTGCGCGCTGTGCCGATGTCGCCGACGTGATCACCGCCGTGGCGTATGCGCGCGACAACGACCTGCTGGTCGCCGTGCGCAGCGGAGGACATAACGGTGCCGGATTGGGAATTTGCGACAATGGCCTTGTCATCGACCTGTCGATGATGAAGGGGGTCCATGTCGATCCGAAAACCCGGACTGTGAGGGTCGCGCCCGGTTGCACCTCGGGTGACGTGGACCACGCCACCCATCCATTCGGGCTCGCCGTTCCGTTCGGCATCGTCTCGACCACGGGCGTCGCCGGCCTTACGCTCGGCGGTGGAACGGGCTATCTCACGCGCAAATACGGCCTCACGATCGACAATCTGATCGAGGCGGATCTGGTGCTCGCCGATGGCAGCCTGGTGACGGCCAGCAAAAGCGACAATCCCGACCTGTTCTGGGCGCTGCGGGGCGGCGGCGGCAATTTCGGCGTGGTGACCAGCTTCCTGTTCCAGGCACATCCTGTGGACATGATCTTCGGCGGCCCGGTATTCTGGGAGGCCAAGGACGCGCCAGCGGTCATGCGTACCTATCGCGATTATCTGCCGGAGGCACCAGAAGAGCTCGGCGCCTTTGTCGGGTTGAAGTCGGTCCCCTCGACCGACCCCTTCCCGCGCGAGTATTGGGGCAAGCGCGTTTGCGCCATTATCTCGTGCTACGACGGTACGGAGGAGGAGGGCCGCAAGGCCATGGCGCCGCTGCTGGATACCTTGCCGCCGCCGATCTTCAACTGGATGGGCGTAATGCCGTTCCCGGCGCTGCAGTCGCTGTTCGACCCGCTCCTTCCGAAAGGTCTGCAATGGTACTGGAAGGGCGATTTCGTCAAATCGCTTCCGGACGAAGCCATCGCGACCCATATCGCACAGGCCGCCCAGGCGCCCAGCGAATTGTCGCTCATGCATCTTTACCCGATCGACGGCGCGGTCCGCCGCGTCGGCAAGGACGAGACCGCCTGGAACGCGCGCGATGCAAACTGGTCGATGGTCATAGCGGCGATCGATCCCGATCCGGGTAAGGCCGCCGAACTGATCGAATGGGCCCGAAACTACTGGGCGAGCATCCATCCCCATAACGGCGAAGGCGGCTACGTGAATTTCATGATGGATGACGAAGGGGAACAGCGCCTGCGGGCGAGCTATGGCGCGAATTACGAGCGGCTGAGCCAGGTGAAGCGGACCTATGACCCATCCAACGTCTTCCGGGTCAACCAGAACATCAAACCCGCGACATCGGCCGAGCAGGGTAGGACGGCCGCATAGCTGCCGGGCCGCTGGTGCTTGTCGGTCCTTTGGTTCACATTCTCCCCGTGAACGGCGTTTACGGGGAGAATGGAAGCCGCGACTACATCAGGCCAAGCTGCTTGTAGAAGCCGAGCGCGTCGTAGTAGTCGCTCTGGGTCGCGATCTTGCCGTCCTTGATGGAAAACATCGAGGCGCCGGTGAAGGAGAACTTCTTGCCGGTCGCGGCCGTGCCATCGCCCCAGGCCCCGGTGTTGGTGCCGGAAAATTCCCATTCGAACGCAACGCGATCACCGTCGATGACGGGCTTGCCCTTCATCGTCCACACCGCGTCTGGGACGGCTTTGAGGAAATTGTCGATGACGCCGGTCTTGGCGGCTTCCTTGCCCGTGACCGGCTTGCCTACAGAAGCGTCGTAATAGGTGACCTCGTCGGCGAAATATCCGGCAGCCTTGGCCGAGTCATGTGCATTCCAGGCGGCGACATAGGCTTCGACCACCGCTTGCGCGGTATCGGCAGCAAGGGCTGGCGTTACGGCCAATAGTGTGGCGGCTACGGCCGCGGATGTCAGAAACTGGCGGCGATGCATGGTTCGTTCCTCCCTGGTTGAATGCTTGCGTTTTCTCGAAAATGTTACGTGTGCGCCACCATGACATGGCGCACGGCGGTATAGTCCTCGAGCGCGTAGAGCGACATGTCCTTGCCGTAGCCGGACTGCTTCAGTCCGCCATGCGGCATCTCGTTGGTCAGCATGAAATGGGTATTGATCCAGGTGCAGCCATATTGCAGGCGGGCGGCCGTCGCCATGGCGCGCGAGACGTCCTTGGTCCACACCGATGACGCCAGGCCATAGTCGCTGTCATTGGCCCATTTCACCGCCTCGTCGACTTCCGAGAAGCGGGTGACCGAGACGACCGGGCCGAACACTTCACGGCGCACGATCTCGTCCTCCTGCAGCGCGCCGGCAACGACGGTCGGCTGGTAGTAGAAGCCGGTGCCCTCGCCCGGCTTGCCGCCGGTGGTGATCTCGATGTGCTTCAATTCGGACGCGCGCTCGACGAAGCTCGACACGCGGTCGCGCTGGCGACGCGAGATCAGCGGGCCGATCTCGTTCTCGGTATCGTCAGCGCGATCATACTTTATGGTCGAGACGGCGGAGGAGAGATCGGCGACGAGCTTGTCGTAGATCTTCTTGCCGGCATAGATGCGGCAGGCGGCGGTGCAGTCCTGGCCGGCATTGTAGTAGCCGAAGGCGCGCAGGCCGTTGACCACCGCACCGAGATCGGCGTCGTCGAAGACGATGACCGGCGCCTTACCGCCAAGTTCCAGATGCGTGCGCTTGACCGACTTGGCGGCGGCCTGCAGCACCTTCTTGCCGGTGGCGACGTCACCGGTGATCGAGATCATGTTGATTTTGGAATGGTTGATCAGTGTGTTGCCGACGCTGTCGCCACGGCCGAGCACGACATTGACGAGGCCTTCCGGCAGCACCTCGGCCAGAATCCTCGCCAGGTTCAGCGCCGTCAGCGGGGTCTGCTCCGACGGCTTGAAGACCACGGTGTTGCCGCCGGCGATGGCTGGCGCCAGCTTCCAGGCCATCATCATCAGCGGATAGTTCCACGGCGCTATCGAGGCGACGATGCCGATCGGATCGCGCCGCACCATCGAGGTGTGGCCCGGCAGATATTCGTCGGCGACGACCCCCGGCATCGAGCGGACCGCGCCGGCAAAAAAGCGATAGCAGTCGACGATCGCCGGGATCTCGTCATTGAGCACGGCATTGATCGGCTTGCCGCAATTCAGCGCCTCGAGCGTCGCGAACTCCTGCGCGGCGGCCTCGATACGGTCGGCGATCTTCAGCAGATAGCCGGAGCGCTGCGCCGGCGTGGTGCGCGACCAACTGACGAACGCTTGTTCGGCGGCACTGACGGCCGCCTCGATCTGCGCTGGGTTGGCTTCGGGCAGGTTGAGAATGTTGGCCCCGGTCTTCGGATTGAGGATCGGCTCCTCGGTTTCGGTGCCCTTCTCGAATTTCGAGCCGATCAGCATCTGGGTGTCCATGGACGTTTCTCCCTATGAACTGGCGTTATTTGCCCGAACCGGCGATCTGGTCGCCGTCGCGGGTCAGGTAATAGGCGAACAGGATCGGAAGCAGCGTCACCAGCACGACGACCATGGCCACGACGTTGGTGACCGGGCGCTGGCGCGGGCGGATCAGTTCCTCAAGCATCCAGATCGGCACGGTCTGCTGCTGGCCGGCGGTGAAGGTGGTGACGATGACCTCATCGAACGACAAAGCGAAGGCCAGCATGCCGCCGGCAAGAAGCGCAGTTGCGATGTTGGGCAGTACGACGTGCCGGAAGGTCTGGAAGCCGTCGGCGCCGAGATCCATCGAGGCCTCGATCATCGAGCCCGAGGTGCGGCGGAAGCGGGCGACCGCGTTGTTGTAGACGACGACCACGCAGAAAGTGGCGTGGCCGAGCACGATCGTCCAGAACGAGAAGGGGATGTCGGCCAGCGCAAAGGCCGAGCGCAGCGCGATGCCGGTGATGATGCCGGGCAGAGCGATCGGCAGGATGACCAGCAGCGAGATCGTCTCGCGGCCGAAGAATTTCGTCCGCGAGACCGCGGCGGCGCAAAGCGTGCCCAGCACCAGCGCAATCGTGGTCGAGATGGCGGCGACGCGCACCGACAGCGACAGCGCCTGCCAGACGTCGGGCCGGTTCCAGGTGACGGCGAACCATTGGGTGGTGAGCCCCGGCGGCGGCCAGACGAAACTCTTCTCCTCCGTGGTGAAGGCATAGACGAAGATCAGCAGGATCGGCAGGTGCAGGAAGAGCAGGCCGCAGGCGGCTGATATCTTCAGGCCGAGGGGGGCGGATTGGCCACGGTCAGAGCGCATCGAAGGCCCCCATGCGTTTGGCGCCCCAGAGGTAGAACCCCATGATGACGATGGGCACCACGGTGAAGGCGGCGGCGAGCGGAATGTTGCCGGCCGTGCCCTGCTGGGAATAGACCGCCTGGCCGATGAACAGGCGCGAGGTACCGATGATCTGGGGTATGATGTAGTCGCCCAATGTCAGCGAGAAGGTGAAGATCGAGCCGGCGACGATGCCAGGCAGCGCCAGCGGGAACAGCACGTTGCGAAAGGTCTGGCCGGGCGAAGCGCCGAGATCGGACGAGGCTTCCACCAGGTTGCCGGGCACGCGTTCGAGTGCCGCCTGCACCGGCAGGATCATGAACGGCAGCCAGACATAGACGAAGACGATGAAGGTGCCGGTGAACGACACCGACAGCGAGTTGCCGCCGACGACCGGCAACGACAGCCATGCATCGAGCAGCCACAACAGATTGAGCTTGGCGAGCAGCCAGGTCAGGATGCCTTCCTTGGCGAGGATCAGCTTCCAGGCATAGATCTTGACCAGGTAGCTCGACCACAGCGGCAGCATGACGCCGAGATAGAACAGCGCCTTCCAGCGGCCGCGCGCATAACGCGCGGCATAGTAGGCAATCGGGAAGGCGACGACGGCCGAGGCCAGCGTGACCAGCGCCGCCATCGTCACCGTGCGCAGGATGATGTCGAGATTGGCGGCCTGGAACAGGTCGCCATAGGTCTTCAGCGTGAACTGGCGGTTGATGAGGCCGGAGTACTCGTCGATGGAAAAGAAGCTCTGTGCCAGCAGAGCGAACAGCGAGCCGATATAGACGATGCCGAGCCACAGCACCGGCGGCAGCAGCATCAGCAGGAGCAGGAATTGCGGCCTGCGCCACAACAGGTCCGACAGCGCGCCACGCATGCCGCCGCTGCCGGGCAGGATGGCGGGGGCGGGATTGGAGTTGAGCGCCGCGACTGTCATGACGACACACCGCCTCGGGCGGAGGAATGGGAGAAGCCGCGATCCTTCGCGCCCCCCTCTGTCCTGCCGGACATCTCCCCCTCTAGGGGGGAGATCGGCTGTCCCTCCGGGCTCCGCCAATCTCCCACGCAGCAGAATTGGCGAGGCCGAGAAACTGCTAATCTCCCCCCTTGGGGGGGAGATGTCCGGCAGGACAGAGGGGGGTGCCTCTCGCAAACCGTCATCATGCCGGCTCGTCCATCAGATGCAGGCTCTCGCGGTTGAAGGTGAGCACCAACGCCTCGCCCTCAGCCGGCAAAGCGGTGCCGGCCGGCACCATGGCGTGAAGCCTCAGCCCGTCTGCGTCGAGCGCCAGCCTTGTAGTGGCGCCGAGATAGTTGGTTCCGACCAGACGCGCAGAAACGCCCTCGCCGCTCGCGGCGCTGGAGACGCGAATGGATTCGGGACGCAGGCTTCCCCAGCGATGCTGGCCGGAATAGCGCTGGACGAAGTCCGGCGGCAGCACGTTGGATGAGCCGACGAAGTCGGCGACGAAGCGGGTGCTCGGCCTCTGGTAGATATCCTCCGGCGTGCCGATCTGCATGATCCTGCCGTCATTGAAGACGGCGACGCGGTCGGCCATCGACAGCGCCTCGCCCTGGTCGTGGGTGACGAAGACGAAGGTGATGCCGAGCGCCTTCTGCAGCGATTTCAGCTCCTCCTGCATGTTTTCGCGCAGCTTCAGGTCGAGCGCACCGAGCGGCTCGTCGAGCAGCAGCACCTTGGGCTGGTTGACCAGCGCACGGGCGAGCGCAACACGCTGGCGTTGGCCGCCGGAAAGCTGGCCGGGCCGGCGGGCGCCATAGCCGGGCAGCCGCACCAGCGACAATGCCTCTTCCGCCGCCTTGTGCCGCCCGGCCTTGCCGACGCCCTTGACCATCAGCCCGTAGGCGACGTTGTCGAGCACATTGAGATGCGGGAACAGCGCGTAATCCTGGAACACGGTGTTGACGTTGCGGCGGTAGGGCGGCACGCCCTCGGCACGTTCACCGAAGATCGAGATCGACCCCGCCGTCGGCTGCTCGAAGCCGGCGATCAGCCGCAGGCACGTCGTCTTGCCGGATCCGGACGGCCCGAGCATGGCAAAGAACTCGCCCGGTGCGATGTCGAGGTCGACCGCATCGACGGCGCGAACGCTGCCGAAATGGCGCGAGACTTTCTGGAAGGAGACGGCTGAGGTCATGGGCCTGTCAGTTCGGTTGCCGGTTAAACGGGTTCGCACGACGCCTTACCTCCCTCTCGATGGGGGAGGTCGCGGCGAAGCCGCGGGTGGGGGTGGTTAGCGCCGAACGTCCGCGCTGCCCCCCACCCCGACGCTTTGCGTCGACCCTCCCCACAAGGGGGAGTGTTTGTGCCGGAGACAAGGTGGACAGGTGTTCGGGGACATCGTGGACACATTTTTTCATCATGATGAGACGGGTTGTTTTTGTTGTTGTTTGGGGTGTGGACCCTGTGGGCAAGGCTTAGCGTTGTCCACAAGTCCACAGGCCTCCCTGTCGGTGGAGCGCAGGTCAAGGGTGGCAATCCGATGCGAGCAGTAGTGCACGCTGAAGAGGCCATCCTGGTCAGTGGAGCGAAGTGCCACCAGCTCGCCGCGGAAGGCCTTGCCGATCCGCCAAGGTCGGTTCCTGAAGCTGATGAAGCCATCGCTGTCGACCTTGCGGACCTTGTCACCTGGTCCGTATTCGATCGCGGGCAACACCTCAGGGAAGCAGCGTGGGCTCGGCCGGTACCGCTCGGCCGGCGTCGCCATGTCGAGTGCCTCGTGCGGCCGTTCGTGGTTATAACGCGGACGCCATTGGTCGAAGGCCCGCTGACAATCGGCGAGATCGCCGAAGCTTCGCCCGCTGATCACTTCGGCTTTCAGCGTGCGATGGAAGCGCTCTTCCTTGCCTTGCGTCTGGGGGTGGCGCGGTCGACCGTGCAGGACGCGGATGCCAAGCCGCAACAACCAAACGCTGAACACGGTGTAGGGCTCGCCGCCGGGATCGCTCCACGGCGGGCCGCCATCCATCAGCATCGCCAGCGGCAAACCATAGTGGCGAAAGGCAATCTCCAGCTCCCCGCGCACCGTTCGGCCCTGCTCATTGCCGCAGGCAGAAAGCACCAGGTTGAAGCGCGAATGGTCGTCGAGCGTGGTGAGCGGATGGCAGCGGCCGCTATGGATGGCAAAGTGACCCTTGAAGTCCATTTGCCACAGCTCGTTGGGGGTCTCCCGCTCGAAGCGCTGCCATGGTCCCGGATGTTGCGCCGCTCCAGCCTCCGTCAGCCGCTCGTGACGGCGCAGGATCGCGGTGATCGTGCTTGCCGCCGGGATTTCGAGCTCACTATCCTTCTCCAGCGCCCCCTTGATCTTGCGGCCGCCCCAGACGTTGTTGCTCTTGTCGCGTACCTCCAACACCTTCGCCTCAACCTGCCAAGCGGTGCGCTGCGGACTCGAGTGCGGGCGGCGCGATCGCTCGGTCAGCCCGGCCAGCCCTTCCGCCTGATACCGCTCGATCCATTTGTAGCCGGTCGTCGGACTGATCCCGAACCGTCGACAAAGCTCTCGAACGTTCGCCCCCTCATTCAAGGCAAACATCACGAACTCTCGCTTCTGAGCCATCGCGGACACCTCGCAAAACGGCATTCCGTCCCTCCCGATTCGATGCTCGGGAAGTGTCCACGATGTCTCCGAACGCCTGTCCACCATCTCCCCGGTCTCTACAGGGGAGGGTAAGGGGATCACCGACCGCCGATGACGCCGATATAGTCCGACACCCAGCGGTAGTAGGGCACGCACTGGTCGTTCTGGCTGGCGCATTTCGAGACCGGCGTCTTCCAGAACCTGATCTTGTCGAAGTTCTCGTAGCCGTTGGTCTTGCAGCCTTCCTCGCCGAGAAGCTCGTTGCCCTTGCAGGCGGCGGGCACGACAGGGAGCGAACCGAACCAGGCGGAAACGTCACCCTGCACTTTCGGCGCCAGCGAATGTTCAAGCCACTTATAGGCGCAGTTCGGATTGGCCGCATCGGCTTCCATCATGGTGGTGTCGGCCCAGCCAGTGACGCCTTCCTCGGGAACGGTCGAGGCAATCGGCTTCTTGGCGGCGACCAGCGTGTTGACCTGGAACGGCCACGAACCCGAAGCGACAACGCCTTCGTTCTGGAAGTCGTCGACCTGGATCGCCGCGTCATGCCAATAGCGGCCGACCAGCGTGCGCTGGACGCGCAGCAGCGCCAGTGCTGCCTTGTACTGGTCTTCGTTCAGTTCGTAGGGGTCCTTGATACCCAGCTCCGGCTTGTGGAACATCAGGTAGTTGGCGGCGTCGGCAATGTGGATCGGCCCATCATAGGCCTGGACACGGCCCTTGTTGGACTTGCCGTCCGGCAGGTTCATCTCCTCGAACACGACATTCCAGCTCTTCGGCGCTTCCTTGAACACGTCGGTGTTGTACATCAGGATGTTCGGGCCCCACTGATAGGGCACGCCGTAGTGGACGCCACCGACGGTGAACCATGGCGCATCCTTCAGGCGGTCGTCGACCGTCTTCCAGCTGGGGATGAGATCGGTGTTGATGGGCTGCACGCGCTTGCCAGCGACGAGGCGCAGCGAGGCATCGCCCGAAGCCGTGACGAGGTCGAAACCGCCTTCGTTCATCAGCGAGACCATCTCGTCGGAGGTGTTGGCCGTCTTGACGTTGACCTTGCAGCCCGTCTCCTTCTCGAAGGACGTGACCCAGTCATAACCCTTGTCGGTTTCGCCGCGCTCGATATAGCCCGGCCAGGCAACGATGTTGACCTGGCCTTCGCCCTTGCCAAGCTCCTTAACCTGGGCAATGGCCTGACCTGAGAAGGTCAACGCGACCGTCAGCGCAGTGCATGACTTCAGGAATGAATTCATCATCAATCTCCCATTTTGGCGCCTGGCCCGAAAACCGGTTCCGGTTTTCGCCAAAGGTCATGCGCGGACCGAAAAATGTCAGTTCGTCGACGGACTTGATGCCGCTCTGGTGGCGGCTTTGGTTCCTGAAGCGCAAGGTGCTTGGAAAATTCCGGTTTCGCAAATTCATTTATCAGAAATGCGGTATCGGTTTTTCCGATAGATTGACGCTGATGGATCAAGGGCGCTGCCGGACCGTCCGCTGCGATTGGGCAAGCCCGACGAAGTCGCGCGCCGCCTGCGGCAGGCCGGAGCCGCGCCGCCAAACCATGCCAACCTGAACCACCGGCAAAGCGCCGGAAACATCGCGCGATTCGATGCGGTCGCCTTCCAGCGACCATGGCCGGTAGACAAGGTCGGGCAGCAGCGCCACGCCGGCCCCGGTGGCGACAAGGCTGCGAACGGCTTCCACGGAGCGGGTGCGGAAGGCGACATGCGGCTTGGCGCCGATCGCCGTCAGCAGCTTGCCGGTGTTCTCCTCGATTTCGTCGACGGTGAGCATGATCAGCGGCTCGGAGGCGATGTCGCCGATGCCGATGATGTCGGCACCGGCGAGCGGATGGCCGAGCGGCAGCCAGAGGCGATAGGCCGAAACTTCGAGGATTTCCGACTGCAATGCCATGCGATCGCGCAGATTCGACGTGACCATGACGGCAATGTCGAGCTTGCCGCCGATCAACAGATGTTCGAGATAGTCGCCATTGTCCTCGATGGCCGAGACCTCGACGCCGGGATAGGCGCGGCGGTAGCGGGCAAGCAGGTCCGACAGCACATAGCCGGCCACCAGTGAAGTGACGCCGAGTTGCAGCCGGCCGCCGAAAGCAGCCTTCTCGCCGGAAAAAGAGCGGCGGGCGTCGGACACGTCGGCGAGTATCTTCGTGGCGTGGCGCAGGAACTGGTGGCCCTTGTGGGTGATGTTGAGGCCGCGCGGATGGCGGTCGAACAGTTCGACGCCGAGATCGCTTTCGAGCTCCTTGATCGCCTCGGTGACCGACGATTGCGAGATGGAGAGATTTTGTGCCGCGCGCGACACCGTGCCTTGCTCGGCGACGGCGACGAAGAATTGCAACTGGCGGATGGTGAAGGCCATGGCCGGACTAAACACCGCCGCAGCCACGAAGAAAAGCCAGTGGCAGTGCTTATCCCGTGGCTGGAGAGCCGGCGCTCAGCCGAGCGTCAGCCTGATGCGCCGCCGCCATGCGGGACCGTAGCGCAATGCCTATGCCGCCGGAGACGCGGCACGCGCGATGCACAACATCGCCTTTGCCGTGTCGGGCGGGACGTTCGCGGGCGTATGCGCCCACCAGTCGCTGGTGTTCGGTTAGAACCCGGCTGCGTCGCGCGCGATGCTGAGCCGCGCTCCGGCTTGCGCCAGCGCCGCGGCTATGTCGCGCGGCGGTGCCAAGTCGGTGGCAAGCTCGGAAAAGCCGTCGAAGCCGCAGACCTGAACAAGACCCTGACGGCCGAATTTGCTGTGGTCGGTGATGACGAGCGAACGCTGGCCGCGCGACAGCACCATGCGTGCGAATTCGGCCTCTTCCAGATCGTAGTCCATGACACCTGTCACCGCATCGACGGCACCGATGGAGATGATGGCATGGCTGACGGAAAAACGGCTGACGAACTCGATGGCCGGAGTCCCGAACGCAGCGCCTGAATCGCTGCGCAGTTCGCCGCCGGCCATGTAGACCTTGTTGCCGTTGACGGTGGCCAGCGTGCGGGCGATGTCCGACGAGTTGGTGACGACCGTCAGGCGCCGGTGGCCGAGCAGCTCCCGCGCCAGGAACGAGGTCGTTGTGCCGGTGTCGAGCATGATCGACTCGCCGTCGCGAATGGTGGCGGCGACCATGCGTGCAATGACGCGCTTGGCATCGGCATTCTCGCGCATGCGGCGTTCGAACGGCGCTTCGCCGATCATCGACGGCAGGCCGATGGCGCCATGCATCTTCAGCACCGAGCCGTCACTGGTGAGCGGCTTGACGTCGCGGCGCACGGTCTCGAGCGAGACGCCCAGCCGGTCGGCCAGGCTGTTGATGGTGATGGTTCCCTCTTCCTGCAGCAGCCGCAGGATTTCGCCATGCCGTTTCGAGTGGATCATCTGAGCGTCCCAAAATTGACCGATTCTAGGGCATTCCTAACGCTTTTAAAGGAATGCCTTCTGCTTTCGGGCAAAACACCCAAAAAAAGTCACAGCTTTTTATTGACAGCGACGCGACGCTGGCGTGAGATTGACTTCGTGACAGGCTCGGAACTGCCACGGGAGGGTGATGGCAGAGCCGCAACCGACTGGCCAGTTCGTCTGGAACATGCCTGGCGCCAGATTTTTCAGATCCGCGGGGGGCGGATGCCGGGGTCAAAAACCGGCCAAGGGGCTCGTCGATGCGGTGCGGGATACAGTTCCCGGTATCCCGCACCGACGAGGTTTTGCGTTCCTTCTCACCATCGCTATGCCGAAGACTGGCTGAACCCGGGGCAAGCTCGTGACCGCCGAAGATCGCATCCGCGCCCTGCCCTGCTGGACTGGCAGCATCGAGATCGCTCCGCTGCCGGGTGGCCTGAGCAACGCCAACTTTGTCGTCACGGACACGACCGGCAAACATGTCGTGCGCTTCGGCCAGGACTATCCATTCCACCACGTCTTCCGCGAGCGCGAGGTGATGACCGCGCGGGCAGCGCATGCCGCCGGTTTCGCGCCGGCGGTCCGCTATGCGGAACCGGGGATCATGGTGACGGCGTTTCTCGGCGCCAAGACCTATCTGGCCGAGGACGTGCGTGCCAATCTTGGCCGGGTCGCGGCCCTGATGCGCGGCTTCCACCGTGAGATGCCAAACCATATCTCCGGCGCCGGCTTCATGTTCTGGGTGTTCCACGTCATCCGCGACTACGCCCGCACGCTTGAGGAAGGCGGCAGCCGCAAGCGTGGCGACCTGCCGCGGTTCCTGGCGCTGGCCGACGAGCTGGAGCGGGCACAGAAGTTGTTGCCGATCGTCTTTGGCCATAATGATCTTTTGCCGGCTAATATTCTTGACGACGGCAGCCGGCTGTGGCTGATCGATTTCGAATATGCCGGCTTCAACACGGCGATGTTCGACCTTGCCGGCGTCGCCTCGAACGCGGGCATGAGCGACGAGGAATCTTTTGCTTTCCTGACCGCCTATTTCATGAAGGAACCGGACGAGGCGATCCGCCGCTCGCACGCTGCCATGCAATGCGCCTCGCTGCTGCGCGAGGCGATGTGGAGCATGGTGTCGGAACTCTATCTCGACGCACCGGGTATCGACTACGTCGCCTACACCGAGGAAAACCTGGTGCGGCTCGACGCGGCGCTGGAAAACTACCGGACAAAATACGGGATTCTGAAATCATGACCTTGCCTAGCCAGGCCGCGATCGTCGTCATCGGCGGCGGCATCATCGGCTGTTCGACGGCCTATCATCTGGCGCGCGACCACAAGGCCGACGTGGTGCTGCTCGAACAGGGCAAGCTGACCTCGGGCTCGACCTGGCATGCCGCCGGTCTGGTCGGGCAATTGCGCTCGTCGGCATCGATCACCCGAGTGCTCAAATACTCGGTCGACCTCTACAAGGGGCTGGAGGCCGAAACCGGGCTTGCCACCGGCTGGAAGATGACCGGCTGCCTGCGGCTCGCCACCAATGCCGACCGCTGGACCGAGTACAAAAGGCTGGCGACGACGGCGAAAAGTTTCGGCATGGATATGCAGTTGCTGTCGCCGGCGGAGGTCAAGGCGATGTGGCCGCTGATGGAGACCGGCGACCTTGTCGGCGCCTCCTGGCTGCCGACCGACGGCCAGGCGAGCCCCTCCGACATCACGCAGTCGCTGGCCAAGGGCGCGCGCATGCATGGCGCCAAACTCTACGAGGATGTGCGCGTCACCGGCTTCGAGATGAAGGACGGCCGCATCACGGCGGTGAAGACCAATCAGGGCGACATCGCCTGCGACAAGGTGGTGAACTGCGCCGGGCAATGGGCTCGGCAGGTCGGCGCCATGGCGGGCATCAACGTGCCGCTGCAGCCGGTGAAGCACCAGTACATCATCACCGAGAAGATCGAGGGGCTGGCGACCGACGCGCCGACGCTGCGCGACCCAGACCGGCGCACCTATTTCAAGGAAGAGGTCGGCGGGCTGGTGATGGGCGGCTATGAGCCGAACCCGCAGGCATGGACGACCGATTTCGCCGGGGGCGACGTGCCCAATGACTGGCAATTCCGGCTGTTCGACGATGATTACGATCATTTCGAGCAGCACATGACGCAGGCGATCGCGCGCGTGCCGGCGCTGGAAACCGTCGGCGTCAAGCAGATGATCAACGGGCCGGAAAGCTTCACGCCGGACGGCAATTTCATCCTCGGCGTGGCGCCCGAATGCGCCAACATGTTCGTCGGCGCCGGCTTCAATGCCTTCGGCATCGCTTCGGGCGGTGGCGCCGGCTGGGTGCTGGCGCAGTGGGTGGTCGACGGCGAGGCGCCGCTCGACCTGTGGGTGGTCGACATCAGGCGTTTTTCCAGCCTGCACCGGGACCGGCAGTGGGTGTGCGAGCGCACGCTGGAAGCCTATGGCAAGCACTACACGATCGGCTTTCCACACGAGGAGTATGCCAGCGGCCGGCCGCGCATCGTCTCGCCGCTTTACGACAGGCTGAAGGAGCAGCGCGCCGTGTTCGGCTCGAAGCTCGGCTGGGAACGGCCGAACTGGTTCGCGCCGAATGGCGTCGAGCCCAAGGACATCTATTCGATGGGGCGCCAGAACTGGTTCGCGGCGGTTGGCGACGAACACCGGCATGTGCGCGAGCAAGTCGGCATTTTCGACCAGTCCTCCTTCGCCAAATACGAGTTGAGCGGGCCCGATGCGGCCAAGGCGCTGGACTGGATCTGCGCCAACGATGTCAGCAAGCCCACCGGAAGGCTGATCTATACGCAACTTCTCAACACGCGCGGCGGCATCGAGGCTGACCTGACGGTGGCGCGGTTGGCCGAGGAAAAATTCTACATCGTCACGGGCACCGGTTTTCGCACCCATGATGCCTCATGGATCAGCGACCATATCGGCGAGGGCCTCAATGCCAGGCTGACCGATGTCACCGAGGATTTCGGCACGCTGTCGCTGATGGGGCCGCGCGCACGCGACGTGCTTGCGGCCGTCACCGTGGCCGATGTATCGAATGCCGGCTTCCCGTTCGGCCATGTGCGCGAGATCGCAATCGCCGGCCAAATCGTGCGGGCGCTGCGCGTCACCTATGTCGGCGAGCTCGGCTGGGAACTGCACGTGCCGATCGCGGCGACAGGCGAAGTCTTCGACGCGCTGATGGCGGCGGGCAAGAAACACGGCATCCGCCCAGTCGGCTATCGGGCGCTGGAATCGCTGCGGCTGGAAAAGGGCTACCGCGCCTGGGGCTCCGACATCACCCCCAACGACACGCCGCAGGAAGCCGGCCTCGGCTGGGCGGTCAAGCTGCGCAAGAACACCGATTTCGTCGGACGGCGCGCGCTCGAGAAAGTTGGCGGCGCACCCTTGAAGAAGCGTTTTGCCGGCTTCACGGTTGATGATCCGGAGATCGTGCTGCTCGGGCGCGAGACCATCCTGCGCAATGGCGAGCCGGTCGGCTATCTCACCAGCGGCGGCTATGGCTACACGATCGGCAGGAATATCGGCTACGGCTATGTGCGCAACGCCGATGGCGTCAGCGACGACTTCCTCATCTCGGGCGGCTATGAGCTGGTGGTCGCGATGGAGCGGACGCCGGCCAAAATCCATCTCGAGCCGATGTACGATCCGACAGCGGAGAGGGTGAAAGCTTAGTTCACCCGCAGGGCGAGACCACGGCTCGGCACGGTATCCGCCTCGCCAGGCATCGAGACGTAGGGGCGCGTTTCTTCAACGCGGGTGACGAGGCCTTGCGCCTCGAGTTCGGCGATGCGTGCGGCAAAACCCTGGTCCCAAAGCGTGTTCTTGACCGTCAGCACGATCACCCCGTCGGGCCGGCAGATGCGGATCAGTTCGTCCAGCCCCTCGGCGCCGACATGGCCCGAGGTGAACACGCCGGCCGAGATGATCCCCGCATAGGCATGATCGGCGAAAGGCAGCCGACCGCCGAGCGCCAGGCAATGCAGGGCCGAATAGACGCCCTTGCGCGCGGCCTGGTCCAGCATGCCTTGCGAGATGTCGAGCGCCTCGACCTGGGGATAGCCTGTTATGTCAAGCCATTCGCCGATCAGCCCGGTGCCTGCCCCGGCATCGAGCAGCGGGGCTGAGCCGCGTGGCAGATGACGGGCGAGCAACGCAAGGCAGATGGTCGGATGGCGGTAGCCGGCAGCCGACATGTCGGCGTCGTAGGTTTGTGACCAGCGATCATAGAGTGCCGCCACCTCTTCCGGGCGCTTGGCCGCGTAGACCGCGCCGAGCGCGCCCTGATGTTTGCTGTCCGCCACGTACTCACCAATCCCTTGAGGGATGATAGCCAAACGGCGAAAATTGTGGAACCGTTGCCGCGAAGAAATAACGGCGTGGGGCGCAGCCATGGCGACAGACGAGGCGCGGGCAACACTTGACGCCATTCCGGTGCTGGCCGGCTATACCGGGTCGCTGGACCGGCTTGGCGGCCTCACCAACCTCGTCTTCAGGGCCGGTGACTACTGCCTGCGCATCCCCGGCAAAGGCACCCAGGAATACATCAACCGCGCCAATGAAGCGGTAGCGGCGCGCGCCGCGGCAAAGGCCGGCGTCAGCCCGGAAGTGCTCTATGTCGACGCCGACACCGGCGTGATGGTGACGCGCTTCATCGCCGGGGCCGAGACGATGTCGCCGGAGAAATTCAGGGAACGGCCGGGCAGTCCGGCCCGCGCCGGCGAAGCCTTCCGCAAGCTGCACACATCGGGCGCCGTGTTCCCCTTCCGCTTCGAACTGTTCGCGATGATCGACGACTATCTCAAGGTGCTTTCGACCAAGGACGTCGCCCTGCCCGCGGGCTATCACGACGTGGTGCGGGAGGCGGAGAGCGTGCGCTCCGCCCTCGCCGCCCATCCGTTGCCGCTCGTCGCCTGCCATTGCGATCCGCTGTGCGAGAATTTTCTCGATACGGGCGACAGGATGTGGATCGTCGACTGGGAATATTCGGGAATGAATGATCCGCTGTGGGATCTCGGCGATCTCAGCGTGGAAGGCAAATTCGATGCCTTCCAGGATGAAGAGATGATGCGCGCCTATTTCGGTGGCGAGGCGAGACCTGCGGAACACGGCCGTATCATCATCTACAAGGCGATGTGCGACTTGCTGTGGACACTGTGGGGGCTGATCCAGCTTGCCAACAACAACCCGGTCGACGATTTCCGCGCCTATGCCGACAGCCGCTTCGCGCGCTGCAGGGCGCTGATGGAGACGCCGGAGTTTTCACGGCACCTGGCCGTGATACGCTTGGGTTAGGCACCAGAATCCGGGCTTTAATTGACGCCCTTCGGCACATTTTCGGGTGGCACCGTGGTGTCGACCACCTTCTGGCGGTGGAAGATGAACAGGCCGGCCAGCACGATGATGCCGGAGCCGATCAGGATGCGCGGGCCGGGAATATCGCCGAAGAACACCAGTCCAAACACCACTGCCCAAAGGAGCAGCGTGTAGTGCAGCGGCGCCAGCGTCGAGGCCGGCGCCAGTTTCAGCGCCCGCGTGATCATCAGATGCGCGCCGCAGGAAACGATGCCGAGCAGCAGCATGGCGCCGACGTCGAGCGCCGAAGGTGTGCGCCAAGCGCCGATGGTCAGGACGCTGCCGACCAGCAGCGTACCGATCGTCTGCCATGTCACCAGATTGGTGTCGCTGGTGCCGCGCAGCCGCCGGTTGAGGATGATGGCGAAGGCGAAGGCGATGCTGCCGGCAAGCGCGAAGCCCGACGACAAGGAGAACGCGGCAGAGGATGGCTTCAGCATGATCACCACGCCGCAGAAGCCAAGCAGGATCGCCAGCCAGCGGCGCCAGCCGACCTTTTCGCCAAGCAGCAGGTGCGAGAGTGCCGCGACATAGATCGGCCCGGCCATATAGAAACTCATGACATCAGCCAGCGGCAGATAGACGACAGCGGCATAGAAGAGCGCGGTGTCGAGCGTGGTCATGACGACACGCAATATCTGCAGTTCGGGCCGCTCCATGCGAAACAGCTTGGCGGTGCCCTGATGGGCGATCATCGGACCCAGCACGAAGAAGGCGCCGATCGAACGGATCAGCACCACCTGGCCAACGGAGAAGCTGGCGACCAGCCACTTGCCCATCGCATCGTTCAGCGCGAACAGGAAGTCGCCGGCCAGCATCAACAAAATGCCGGCCAGAAGCACGTTCCTGATTGTGGAATTCTGCGCCACGGGCTGCGTCATGCCGATCCCGATTCCTCTCATGCGAAGCTGCGTCGTAGACGGAAGCAGGGGCTTTGACGAGGAGAATCCGGGAAATCGCGGGACCAGAACCGGGAATCGGCTGGGCCTAGGTGGCTTTGTGCCTGCGGTTGACCGCCGCTGGCCTCCCCTCGATCGAAAGCCTGGTATCCTGCCTCGTGCGCTCCGCCACCACCTTGCCCCTGGCGATGACGCAAATGCGCTCGGCACGCAGACGCAGGGCCTCGATCGGATTGCCGGCGTCAAGGATGACGAGGCTGGCGCGCTTGCCGACCGCGAGGCCGAGATGGTCGAGCCCCATGATGGCGGCGTTGACGTTGGTGACCATGTCGAAGCAGCGCGCCATGTCGGCCGGGCTCGACATCTGGGCGACATGCAGGCCCATGAAGGCGACGTCGAGCATGTCGGCGGTGCCCAGCGAATACCAGGGGTCGAGCACGCAATCCTGGCCCCAGCCGACGCGGATGCCGAGCGCCTGCATCTCCTTGACCCGGGTCAGGCCACGGCGTTTCGGGAAGGTGTCGTGGCGGCCCTGCAGCATGATGTTGATCAGCGGATTGGGGATGGCAGAGACGCCGGCTTCCGCGATCAGCGGCAAAAGCTTCGAAACGTAATAATTGTCCATCGAATGCATCGAGGTGAGGTGCGAGCCGGCCACCCTGCCCTGCAGCCTCAACCGCTGCGTCTCATAGGCCAATTGCTCGATTTGGCGCGAGAGCGGGTCGTCGGTCTCGTCGCAATGCAGGTCGACCATCAGGCCGCGCTTGGCCGCGATCTCGCAGAGCTCCGTCACCGAGCGCGTGCCGTCGGCCATGGTGCGCTCGAAATGCGGAATGCCGCCAACGACGTCGACGCCCATGTCGAGCGCACGGATGGTGTTCTGGCGTGCCGTCGGCGAGCGATAGAAGCCATCCTGAGGAAACGCCACCAATTGCAGGTCGATGTAAGGAGCGACCGTTTTCTTGACGTCGAGCAGAGCCTCGACCGCCAGCAGCCGGTCGTCGCAGACATCGACATGGGTGCGGATGGCGAGCAGCCCCATCGACACCGCCCAGTCGCAATAGGCGAGCGCGCGGTCGCGCACCGCCTCATGCGTCAAAAGCGGCTTCAGTTCGCCCCACAGCGAAATGCCTTCGAGCAGCGTGCCCGACGCGTTGATGCGCGGAATGCCATAGGAGAGCGTCGCGTCCATATGGAAGTGCGGATCGACGAAGGGCGGCGACACCAGATTGCCACGGGCGTCGATTTCGGCCCGGGCGGAACCCTCCAGCCTGGGCTCGATCGCCGCGATCGTCTCGCCGCTGATGCCGAGATCGGCAATCCTGCCATCCGGCAGCGTGCCGCCACGAACGATAAGGTCGAAGTCCATCTGTCGTCATCCCGCTTCAAGAATCACTTTTCCATCGTGTCCCAAAAGACAACATGCCGCAGCGGTTTCTTTCCAGAAGCCGCCAATGGTTCCATCCGGCCGCAACTCCCTCTATAAGCCGCCTTCGACATCCCGGCATCAAGGATCAGCCGTTGTTTCGTTTCTTCCGTTCGACGGAGAACCAGCGCCTCGTGGCGAGGCTGCTCAGGGAATCGTTCCGGCAGCACAGGGCCGGCTACGGCGCAGCTATTCTTTCGATGCTGCTGGTGGCCGGCATGACGGCTGCCAGCGCTTGGATCCTGCGCGAAATCACCAATGAATTCGTGATCGACAAAAGAATCGAGCGCGTCAACATGATCGCCATGGCGGTCGCCGCGATCTTCATCGTCAAGGGCATCGCCAATTTCGTCCAGGCCTATTTCATGAGCCGGGTCGGCAACGCCATCATCGCCGAGCGGCAGCGCAATATTTACGACCGCATCCTGGCGCAAGGCATCGAATTCTACCATTCGACCTCGTCGTCGGACCTGATCACCCGCATGACCAACAATGCCCAGGCGGCGCGCAACGTGCTCGACCTCATCGTCACCTCCTATGTGCGCGATCTGGTGACTCTGGCTGCCTTGATCGGGGTCATGGTCTGGCAGCAGCCGGCGCTGTCGCTGATCTGCTTCGTCGTCGGTCCGCTGGCCATCTACGGCGTCAACGGCATCCTGAAACGCGTGCGCAAGTTCGCGGCCATGGAATTCCGCTCGGTCGGCCAGATCGTGCAGGTGATGCAGGAAACCGCGATCGGCGTGCGCGTGGTGAAATCGTTCAATCTCGAAGGCCTGATGCGCAAGCGCATGTACAGGGCGGTCTCGGACGTCGAGGACCGTGCCAACAACGTCGCCACGCTGGAGGCGATCACCAGTCCCGTGATGGAAACACTGGCCGGCCTGGCCATCGCCGGCGCCGTGCTGGTCAGCGGCTTGCTGGTGCTGCAGGGCGGCCAGACGCCGGGCGGCATCATGGCCTTCATCGCGGCACTGCTGCTGGCCTATGAGCCGGCAAAGCGCCTGGCGCGCGTGCGCATCGCATTGGAAAGCGGCATTGTCGGCGTGCGCATGATGTTCCAGCTGGCCGACGAGCCGCTGACGCTGGCCGAAAAGCCGGATGCAACGCCGCTTAGGGCCGGACCGGGCGAAATCCGGTTCGACGCCGTCAGCTTCGCCTATCAGAGTGGCCCGCCGGTGCTCGACCGGTTCGACCTGACCTTCGCGCCCGGCAAGATGACGGCGTTGGTCGGGCCTTCCGGCGGCGGCAAGTCGACGATCCTGAACCTGATCATGCGCATGTACGACCCGAAGAGCGGCAAGGTGCTGTTCGACGGGCAGGATATTTCCCATGCAACGCTCGCATCGCTCAGGGAAAAGATCGCCTATGTCAGCCAGGACACGTTCCTGTTTGCCGGAACGATCATGCACAACATTCGGCTCGGGCGGCAGGGCGCGACCGACGACGAGGTGATTGCCGCGGCCAAGGCGGCCAATGCCCACGACTTCATCATCACGCAGGCGAAGGGTTACGAGACCGATGTCGGCGAGAATGGCGGTCTGCTGTCGGGCGGCCAGCGCCAGCGCATCTCGATCGCACGCGCCATGCTGCGCAACGCCGAAATCCTGCTGCTGGACGAGGCGACCAGCGCGCTCGACGCCGAATCGGAAGCCCTGTTCCGCGACGCGCTGCAGCAATTGACGGAAGGGCGCACGACCATCGTCATCGCGCACCGCCTGTCGACCGTGCACCAGGCCGACACGATCGTGGTGCTGGAAGCCGGCAAGGTGGTGGAGAACGGCCCACACAAGACACTGCTCAGCCAGGGCGGGCTCTACCAAAAGCTTTATGAGTATCAGTTGATGCCGTGAATGTGGAGCAGCGCAAGCCGAGGACAGTCCTGCAGAGTTTGTGCTGCCCCTCATTGTCCTGCCGGACATTTCTCCCCGTATAGGGACGGGGAGAAAGAGGTCGGCACCAACGGCTTCGCCCAATTTGTCGTTGTTGCAAGAATGCTAAGAGGTTGCCGCCAGCCCCTTCTCCCCGTCGCTATACGGGGAGAAGATGCCGGCAGGCAGATGAGGGGCAGCGCCGACGTGACCGGCAACGAGCATAGTTGAAGCCGCTCACGGAGCGCAGCTGTCGCCGCGTCGTCAAACTCCCCTCCCGGATCTTACTCCGGGACGACCCGCACCGCGCCCTTGTCGGCGCTGGTGGCGAAGGCGGCGTAGGCGCGTAGCGCGGTGGTCACCTTGCGCTTGCGCTTTTCCTCGGGCTTCCAGGCGTCCGCGCCCTTGGCCGCCATCGCCGCGCGGCGCGTTTCCAGTTCGGCGTCGCTGATGGCGAGGCGGATGGTGCGGTTGGGAATGTCGATCTCGATCGTGTCGCCCTCCCTCACCAGCCCGATCGTGCCGCCCTCGGCGGCTTCCGGCGAGACATGGCCGATCGACAGGCCCGACGTGCCGCCGGAGAAGCGGCCGTCGGTGACCAGCGCGCAGGCCTTGCCGAGGCCCTTCGACTTCAGATAGCTGGTCGGGTAGAGCATTTCCTGCATGCCGGGGCCGCCACGCGGTCCCTCGTAGCGGATGACGACAACGTCGCCAGCCTTGATCTCGTTGGAGAGGATGGCCTTGACCGAGGCGTCCTGGCTCTCGAACACCCGCGCCGGACCGGTGAACTTCAGGATCGACTCGTCGACGCCGGCCGTCTTCACGATACAGCCGTCGAGCGCCAGATTGCCCTTCAGCACGGCAAGGCCGCCGTCCTTGGAGAACGGTGTCTCGGCCGAGCGGATGACACCCTTCTCGCGATCAAGATCGAGATCGTCCCAGCGGCGGTCCTGGCTGAAAGCGACCTGTGTCGGCACGCCGCCGGGAGCGGCGAGGAAGAAATCGCGTACGTTCTGGCTGGTGGTGCGGGAAATGTCCCAGCGGTCGAGCGCCTCGCCGAGGCTAGCCGTGTGCACGGTCGGCAGGTCGCGATTGATCAGCCCGGCATTGTCGAGCTGGCCGAGGATCGCCATGATGCCGCCGGCGCGATGAACGTCTTCCATGTGGACGTCCGACTTGGCCGGCGCGACCTTGCACAGCACCGGAACCCGACGCGACAGCCGGTCGATGTCCTCCATGGTGAAGTCGACCTCGCCCTCGTGGGCGGCGGCCAGGATGTGCAGCACGGTGTTGGTCGAGCCGCCCATGGCGATGTCGAGGGTCATGGCGTTCTCGAAGGCACCCTTCGAGGCAATGCTGCGCGGCAGCGCTGTCTCGTCATCCTGCTCGTAATAGCGCTGGGCGAGATCGACGACGAGGTGACCCGCCTCCACGAACAACCGCTTGCGATCGGCGTGCGTCGCCAAGGTCGAGCCGTTGCCGGGCAGCGACAGGCCAAGCGCCTCGGTCAGGCAGTTCATCGAATTGGCGGTGAACATGCCCGAGCAGGAGCCGCAGGTCGGGCAGGCCGAGCGCTCGATGACCTTGACGTCCTCGTCGGAGATCTTGTCGTCGGCGGCCGCAACCATAGCGTCGACCAGATCGAGCGCCTGCGCCTTGCCGGCCAGCACCACCTTGCCGGCTTCCATCGGGCCGCCGGAGACGAAGACAGTCGGGATGTTCAGGCGCAGCGAGGCCATCAGCATGCCGGGCGTGATCTTGTCGCAATTGGAGATGCAGACCATGGCGTCGGCGCAGTGCGCGTTGACCATGTATTCGACCGAATCGGCGATCAATTCGCGCGACGGCAGCGAATAGAGCATGCCGTCATGGCCCATGGCGATGCCGTCATCGACGGCGATGGTGTTGAATTCCTTGGCGACGCCGCCGGCCTTCTCGATCTCGCGCGCGACCAGCTGGCCGAGGTCCTTCAGATGGACATGGCCCGGCACGAACTGGGTGAAGGAGTTGACCACCGCGATAATCGGCTTGCCGAAATCAGAGTCCTTCATGCCGGTGGCGCGCCAGAGGCCGCGGGCGCCGGCCATATTGCGGCCATGGGTGGTGGTGCGGGAGCGATAGGCAGGCATGACTCTTCCTTGGCTGGCCGGCTGCGCTCGATGCGGAGCGTGGCGGCGCTGAATTCGGACCGCAGGCGTTATAGACTCGCAAATATGGTCTGGCCACATTTTTGCAATGCGCCAGATTTTCCTGGAAAATTCGAGGGCTCCCGAAAAAAATGCATGCGGTTGTCGGATCAGGTGCCGCAAAGGCGTCCTTGGGACGGACGGCAGGAATGGCACCATTCTCGGAGTCAGCCGTTTCACTACAACAGCAGAGCAACCGAGGAGTGCACCATGCAAAAGATTACCACCTTCCTGTGGTTCGACGGTGAGGCCGAAGAGGCCATGAACCACTATGTGTCCATTTTCAAGAATTCGAAGGTGCTGAGCGTCACGCGCTGGCCCCAGGGCCACGCCTCGGAAGGCAAGGTGCTGGTGGCCTCGTTCGAGCTCGACGGCGTGCAATTCCAGGCGCTCAACGGCGGCCCGCAATACAAGTTCACCGAGGCCATGTCGCTGTCGATCGACTGCAAGACGCAGGAAGAGGTAGATCATTTCTGGACCAGGCTCACCGAAGGCGGCGGCGAACCTGGACGCTGCAGCTGGCTGAAGGACAGATTCGGCGTTTCCTGGCAGGTCGTGCCCGAGCAGCTGCCGAAGTTGCTCCAGGACCCCGACAGGGCCAAGGCAGGCCGGGTGATGTCGGCGATGATGCAGATGGGCAAGATCGACATCGCCAAGATCGAAGAGGCGGCGAAGGGCTGAGCGAACGCCCTGAGCTTGCGAAGGGCGGGCACATTGCCGATCGGTCCTTGAGGTCGGCGCCGCCCCTCATCCGCCCTTCGGGCACCTTCTCCCCGTGGACGGGGAGAAGGAAAAGGCGGCAGCTCAGGCTGCTTTGTCGCGGACCTGATAGTCCTTGATCGTTTCGAAACGGATCGCCTTCCAGCGCTCGGCTTCGTAGTTCAGCGAGAAGGCGTGCTGGGCGAGGAACACCGGGTCGTTGTCGAGGTCGCGGGCGATGTCGCCGCGATGTGCTTCGATGAAGCGCTGAACCTCGGCCTTGTCGTCGGCCGATATCCAGCGGCAGACGGAAAAGCGCGACATCTCGAATTCGACGGGCAGCGTGTATTCGAAGTTCAGCCGTTCCTTCAGCACATCGAGCTGCAGTGCGCCGACGACGCCGACGATGGCCGGTGAGCCATCCTCGGGCGAAAACAGCTGCACGACGCCTTCCTCGGCCATCTGGTGCAGCGCTTCCTTGAGTTTCTTCGCCTTCATGGCGTCGCCGAGGCGGACGCGGCGCAGGATTTCCGGGGCGAAGTTCGGCACGCCCCTGAACAGTATTTCCTCGCCTTCTGTCAGCGTGTCGCCGATGCGCAGCGTGCCGTGGTTGGGAATGCCGACGACGTCGCCGGCAAAGGCTTCGTCAGCGGTAACGCGGGTGCGGGCGAAGAAGAACTGCGGTGCCGACAGGCTCATCGGCTTTCCCGTGCGCACCAGCTTGGCCTTCATGCCGCGCTCGAGCTTGCCCGAGCAGACCCGCACGAAAGCGATGCGGTCGCGATGGTTGGGGTCCATGTTGGCCTGGATCTTGAAGACGAAGGAGGTCATCTTATCCTCGGTCGCCTCGACCTTGCGGGTGTCGGCCTCCTGCGCGCGCGGCGGCGGTCCATAGGCGCCAAGCGCCTCGATCAGGTCGCGCACGCCATAATTGCGCAGCGCCGAGCCGAAATAGACCGGTGTCAGATGACCCTCGCGGAAAGCGTCGATGTCGAGCGGGCGGCAGGCTTCGCGCGCCAGTTCCAGTTCCTCGATGAAGGCTTCGCGCTCGTTGTCGGGCAACAGCCCGGCGACGCGGTTGGAATCGGGGCCGTTGACCGGCGTGCGCTCCTTCTCGTCGTCGCCCTTGCGCACCGCGTTCAGCGCCAGGTGATAGGTGCCGGAGAAGGTCTTGCCGCGACCGATCGGCCAGGTGACGGGCGCGGTGTCGAGCGCCAGCTTCTGCTCTATCTCGTCAAGGATCTCGAACGGGTCGCGGCTCTCGCGGTCCATCTTGTTGACGAAGGTGATGATCGGGATGTCGCGCAGCCGGCAGACCTCGAACAGTTTCAGCGTGCGCGGCTCGATGCCCTTGGCGGCGTCGATGACCATGACGGCAGCGTCGACCGCCGACAGCGTGCGGTAGGTGTCGTCGGCGAAATCCTCGTGGCCGGGCGTGTCGAGCAGGTTGAAGACGTTGTCTTCGTACTCGAAGGTCATCACCGAAGTGACGACCGAGATGCCGCGCTCGCGCTCTATCTTCATCCAGTCGGACCGGGTCTGGATGCGATCCTTCTTGGCCTTGACCTCGCCGGCAAGCTGGATGGCGCCGCCGAACAGCAGCAGCTTTTCGGTGAGCGTGGTCTTGCCGGCGTCCGGGTGGGCGATGATCGCGAAGGTGCGGCGGCGCGACACTTCCTCTGGTATTGTTTCGGGCATTCTTTTGGGATTTCCGTGTGACAGGCCGGGCTTCTAGCAGCGCAGTGCCGGGCTGTCGACCGTTCCGGCGGCGCGGACGCCGCCGGGCCGCAGCCCGCTCAAGCCTACTCGGTCCGAGGGGCAGCCGGCATTTGCTGTCACGACGCATATTTCTCGCGGCTCGATGTTGGCAAGCACCCGCCAGCGTGGCACTTGGGTAAGCGTTGCCTGAGGACTACGATGCAGAGGTGAAAGCATGGCTGCGGCGAAACAAGTCATCGTTATCGGCGCCGGCATCATCGGCGCATCGATCGCCTGGCATCTCACCAAAGCAGGCGCCCGGGTGACGGTCATTGCCGACAGCGCCGCCGGCGGAGTGGCGACTCCGAATTCGTTTGCCTGGATCAACGCCAGTTGGGGCAATCCGGAACCGTATTTCCGGCTGCGCACCCGCGCCATGGCCGAATGGACAAGGCTGGCGAAGGACCTGCCCGGCGTGCCGCTCAGCTGGTGCGGCGGCCTGTGCTGGGATTTGTCGGCGGCCGACCTGGAAACCTATGCCGAAGAACATTCATCCTGGGGCTACGGCATCGAGCGCGTCGACCGCGCCGCAGCCGCGCGCATCGAGCCCAATCTGACCGAGCTTCCAGATTTCGCCCTGCATGTCGCCCAAGAGGGTGTCGCCGAACCCGTCGCAACCACGAAAGCGCTGCTGGCCGACGCGGAGCGGCATGGCGCGCGCATCCTCACCAGCACGGTCACGGCACTTGTCCAGAGCAATGGCCGCATTACCGGCGTCGACACATCGCATGGGCTGATTGCCGCCGACGAAGTGGTGATCGCGGCCGGCGTCGGCTCGCCGGACATTGCCGCGACGGCCGGCGTCAGCCTGCCGATCGAGACGCCGCCCGGCCTGATCGTCCATTCGCGGCCATACAGAAAACTGCTCAACGGGCTGGTGCTGGCCGAGCGGCTGCACATGCGCCAGACCGCGGAGGGCCGCATCATCGCCGGCTCTGATTTCGGCGGCGGCGACCCGGGCGTGGACGCTGAAGTCACAGCTCGTGAGTTGTTTGCAGTAATGAAGGCCATGCTGCGCGACAGCGACGGACTGGAACTGGATTTCCATACGGTCGGCTACCGGCCGACGCCGGTCGACGGCTTCCCGGTTATCGGCCGCGCCGGGGGCATGGACGGTCTCTATGTCGCCGTCACGCATTCGGGCATCACGCTGGCGCCGGCGGTCGGCCTGTTCGCCACGCGGGAAATTCTTGGCGGCGAGCGCGACCCGCTGCTGGCGCCTTACGGATTGGGTCGCTTCGCTCAGTAGCCAGGCGGCCGGTTGAAGCCGCCGGCCAACGCTGTCATTGCCCTGGCCACGCCCAGCAACCGCGATTCCGACCAGCGTTTGCCGACCAGTTGCAGGCCGATCGGCAGGCCGACGCCATCCTGTCCGCACGGCATCGAAAGGGCAGGATGGCCGCTATAGTTGAAGACGGCGCCATAGGCCGGTATCATCCAGTAATTTTGGCCCTGGCCGTCGACCTTGATCGGCGCACCGGGTTCGCAATGCGGGAAGGCCGTGGTCATGGCGACCGGACAAAGCAGCGCGTCATGGCTCTCGAAAAGAGCATCCCAGGCGAGGATGGACCGGTCGCGGCGGGCGAGTGCCCCGAACCAGCGCGAGACGGGTGTCGGCTCTTCCGGCGGCTCCGGCTGTGCGGCTTCCATCATCATGCCGATCAGCGCTCCACCCTGGGCAAGATCGTCGTGCAGATCGAGCCTGGGCAGCTTTGTTTCCTCGACGGTGGCGCCGTCCGATTGCAGCTGCCTTGCGAGATTTTCGACCGCTGCGCTAATGTCGCCGGCCACCGGGAAGCCGGGAAAGGTCGATGCAAAGGCGATGCGCACTGTCTGGAGGTCAAGCTTCGGCATGGCCTCAACCGGCACCGGCGCAAGATCGGTGTCACGCCCATCCGGCCCGGCGATGATTCGGTAGATCAACGACAGATCGTCCACGCTGCGCGCCAGCGGCCCGAGGCAGGACATCAGCCGCACGCTGCGCGCGGCGCCGGTCGGGTCCGGGAAAGCGCCCGCCAGCGAGACGCGGCGCTCCGTCGGCTTGAGCCCATAGACACCGCAGAAGGCGGCGGGCAGCCGGATCGAATCCTGCATGTCGGTGCCGACATCGAACGGCGTCATGCCAGCCGCCACCGCCGCTGCCGCGCCGCCGCTGGAGCCACCTGCGGTCCGCTCAAGGTTCCAGGGATTGCTGGTGCGGCCGAACAGCGGATTGTTCGACTGCCAGTCGGAAAGCATGGTCGCGACATTGGTCTTGGCGAAGAGATTGCCGCCGGCCGCCTTTAGCCTCGCAACGACCGGGCTGTCGTGGCTGGCGACGTAGTCGGCGAAAGGCGGGTATCCGACCGTGGTCTTCATGCCCGCCGTCTCGTGCGTGTCTTTCAGCGTGAAGGGAACGCCATGCAAAGGCCCGAGCGCCTCACCGCGCGCGACCGCCGCGTCGGCATTTCTTGCCCGCTCGCGCGCGCCTTCCCTGTCGAGCGAAATGACGGCGTTGACCGCTCCGTTGTGGCTATCGATCTGCGCGAGATGGGCGTCGAGTGCTTCGACGGCCGAAATCTTGCGCTTGGCGATGGCGGCGGCGAGATCGGCAATCGAGGAAAAGATGGCGTCCATGGCAAATGCTCCGGCTTGACCGCGCTCGCCCGGGTGAAGATGGCGGACAGCGGCATGACTTCAAGCGGAGTCGAGCATTCGAGGATCGGCAACGCTTGATCGAAATTGCGTTGCCGAGTCGATGAAGTCAGCGCTGTCCCGCGACGTTTCTCATTTGCAATCCGGAGAATCGCTACCCGACCAACGCCAGTTTCGCCGCTGCCGGCGCAAAGGGACGAATGGCGATCTCCCCTCGGGTCATGGTGACAAAGCTCGACGGCGGAACAGCCTGCCAATCGCCGCCGTCGCGGTCGAAAGGTTCGGAGACGATGCAGCGGCCGCCGCCCTTGCGGAACATGGACGTGTAGAGCGTCGGCGCGTGCGCGTCGGTGGCATAACGCACCGCATGCAGCGCCTGCCCGTCAGAGAAGGCGGCGGTGAGTTTCAGCGCCGGTTCAAGGCCGGCGCGGCGCGAGGCTTCGAGCACGCGGCTGGTCGCGCGCGACACCGCGCCTTGCGGGTCGCCGGCCAGTCCCTCATCAATCATCAGCAGGAAGAACAATTCGGAATCGGTGGTACCTTCGCGCTGGTCGAAGACGGCGTCGGATAAGGAATTCTCCAGCGCGCGGCGGATCTTTTCGAAGCCGCCGATCTGGCCGTTGTGCATGAACGACCAGGGACCCGAGATGAAGGGATGGCAGTTCATGCGGCTGGTGGCGCCGCCGGTCGAGGCCCGCACATGGGCGAGGAACAGGCCGGACTTGATCTGCCGGCACAGGCTCTTCAGATTGGGGTCCGACCAGGCCGGCAGGATGTCGCGATAGAGACCCGGTTCCGGCCGGTCGCCATACCAGGCAAGGCCGAAGCCGTCGCCATTGGTCGGCGACTTCGCTTCCTGGGCGCAGTGGCTCTGGGCGATCAGCGAGTGGCAGGGCGCCGTGAGGATGTCTTCGAGAAAGACCGCTTCACCGAGATAGGCCGCCCATCGGCACATCGCTTCCGTCGTCCTCTAGGCGCGATCGGGAAGAGCCGCGGGCTCCTTGGTCGCGTGTGTGCCCCTGTTGTGCGTCCGCTCGTAAAGCTGGCGGACGATTCGGCTGGCGGTAGTCTCGAACAGAAATGGCAAGAAAGCGTGAACGAGCGCGGCGCCCGCCGCCATCAGCAGACGCGAGGAGAACCAGGCGGCGAAGGCCATATGGCTGAAATAGGTTTCGCCGACCTTGGCCGGATGAGAGGTGAAAATGCTTGCTACCGGCATGCTGGTCCCCTTCAGCGCTTGAGTTCTTATGTTGAGTATCCTGGCACGCTTTGCTGGTTCATCGGTCCCAAAATGTCCTTGTATTTTGACATCTCATGGGACAAACATCCCACATGGCGCTCGAAATCGACGAAATCGACCGAAAATTGCTTGCCGAATTGCAACGCGACGGCACGTTGTCGGTCGACCAGCTGTCGGAACGGGTGGCCTTGTCGCGCAATGCCTGCTGGCGGCGCGTCAGGCGCCTGGAGGAGGATGGCGTCATCACCGGCCGCGTGGCGCTTGTCGATGCCGACAAGCTCGGGCTTGGCCTGTCGGTGTTCATCCTGATCCGCACATCGAACCATGATCCCGGCTGGTTGCAGAAATTCCGCGCGGCGATGACGGGCTTACCCGAGATCATCGGCGTCTACCGCATGTCCGGCGACCTCGACTATGTCTTGCGCGCCCGTGTCGCCGACGTGAAGGCTTATGACCGGCTATACCAGCGGCTGATCGCCAAGGTGGCGCTGTCCGACGTGTCCGCCTCCTTCGTCATGGAGGAGATCAAGGAGACGACGGTGGTTCCGATGGAAGTGCGCTGAGCTGCGCTCCGGCCATAGTGATGCCCGAAAGAAAGACGTTGATACTCTTGCACGCGAATTGACCGAATCGGCATTCGCGCCGATAGGATCGATTTTATGCGCGCAGCTCTCCAAACTCCCTCCGTCATCGGTCCGACTGTCGGCTTCGTCAGGTTGCCGCATGGTGAAGGACTACCGCTTCCCGCCTATGAAAGCACCGGCGCCGCCGGCATGGATCTGCGTGCGGCCGTGCCGGATGACCGGCCGCTGCTGATCCTGCCGGGAAAACGCGCCTTGGTGCCGACCGGGCTGATCCTGGAAATTCCCGAAGGCATGGAAGGCCAGGTCCGGCCTCGCTCCGGCCTTGCCTTCAAACACGGCCTCACCGTCCTCAATTCGCCTGGCACGGTCGACAGCGACTATCGCGGCGAGGTGAAGGTGCTCTTGATTAATCTCGGCGACGAGGATTTCGCCGTGACGCGCGGCATGCGCATCGCGCAGATCGTTTTCGCGCCAGTGACTCAAGTGGCCGTTGAAGAGCGTTCCCTGGCGGGCGGCACGGCGCGTGGCGCGGGCGGGTTCGGATCAACCGGCACCGCCTAATGTCCTTTCCTAAACTTGTTATTTTCGACTGCGACGGCATCCTCGTCGACACCGAGAACCTTGCCAACCGACGCCTCGCCGAATGGCTCGTTGCCGCCGGCTATCCGACAAGCTTCGAATATTGCCGCAAGAATTTTTCCGGCCGCAGCATGGTCTCGGTGCAGAAGGAGATCGAAGAGCAGACAGAGGTCAGGCTTGGCGCCGATTTCGTCGAGCGCTGGAATGCCGGCCTGCCTGATCTGTTCGCCCATGGCGTCGAGGCGATCCCCTATGTCCGGGAGTTTGTCGAGGCGGTGCGCGCGGCCGGCATCGCCTATTGCGTGGCCACATCGGCCAGGATCTCGAAGATGCATGTCACGCTTGGCCAGACCGGGCTCTTGCCACTGTTCGAACATGCGATGTTCAGCGCCACCATGGTCGGGCGCGGCAAACCGTTCCCGGACCTGTTCCTGCATGCGGCCAACACCCTGGGCTTTGCGCCTGCCGATTGCATCGTCATCGAAGACAGCGTCGCCGGCACGCAGGCAGGCATTGCCGCGGGCATGCGGGTGTTTTCCTATCACGGCGACCCCTATTCCGACCGCGACGGCCTGATCCAGGCCGGCGGCATCCTGTTCGACGACATGCGCGAACTTGCCGGATTGGTGCCGATCCACTGATTTATCCGATCTGACGGGCGGACCGGACGTGTTGGGGCGCTATGCTACGTTCCATGCGCCCGACACCCCGAGCCGTGATGTCAACGATCTCCGAGGCAGCGCGCGAGGCGTCGCCACACGACATTTCGGTCATCCGCCACTGGGACAGAAGACAGCACATTACGTCAAGGATTCCGACGCGTTCGAACATTTGTCAGCAGAGAACGCCAAACGCTTCTGAACCAACCGCATTCGTTTGCCCGGGCAAAGAGGGCAAGATAAAATCCGCTTCACCAAACAGCACGCGATGAGGGAACCACCATGGACAAGGGCAAGATTTTTCGCGACCTGCATGCCACGACCTTCGTCATGCCCAATCCTTGGGATGTCGGCACGACGAAGCTGCTTGGCTCCTTCGGTTTCAAGGCTTTGGCGACGACCAGCGCCGGCTTTGCGTTTTCGCGCGGCCTGCCGGATGGCGCCGTGACCTTCGATCAGATGATCCATCATTGCCGCGAGGTGACGGCGGCAACCAGCCTGCCGGTCTCGGCCGATCTCGAGAGAGGCAAGGGCGACAGCGCCGAGCAGGCCGCTGAAACCATCTTCGCGGCCGAAGCGGCCGGCCTTGCTGGCTGTTCGATCGAGGATCACACAGGCGATCCCGACAAGCCGATCTATGATTTTGCCCACGCGGTCGAGCGCGTCGCGGCGGCGGTGGAGGCGGCACGCGCGCTGAAGCGCGATTTCGTGTTCACGGCGCGCGCCGAGAACTTTTTGTGGGGCAAGTCCGACCTCGACGACACCATCAAGCGGCTGCAGGCCTTCGAGAAGGCCGGCGCCGATGTGCTCTACGCGCCAGGCATCGGCGACGTCGAGATGGTGCGGACCTTGTGCTCGGCGGTCAGCAAGCCGGTCAACGTCATGGCGAGGCCCGGCTTCACCACCGCCGATCTCGCCATGGCAGGGGCAAAACGCATTTCGCTCGGCCCGTGGCTGACCAATTTCGCTTATGGCATGCTGGAGACGGCGGCCCGCGAGATCCTGCAGGACGGCACGTTCGGCTTCACCCGCGCCGCCATGCCGTTCGGCAAGTTGCAGGCGCTGTTCGGCAAATCCTCGGACTGAAAAGAGCCGTCACATGACCCTTACCGTCGTCGACATGCATACGGGCGGCGAGCCGCTCAGGATCGTCACCGGCGGCTATCCGGAGATCCCGAAGGGCACCATCCTGGAAAAGCGCGCCTATGTGCGCGACCATCTCGATCATCTGCGCAAGCTGCTGATCTTCGAGCCGCGCGGCCACTACGACATGTATGGCGCCTTGCTGGTCGAACCCGACTTGCCCGGCGCCGACCTTGCCGTGCTGTTCATGCATAATGAAGGCTATTCGACCATGTGCGGCCACGCCATCGTCGCGCTCGGCCGCTATGCGATCGACGAAGGCCTGGTGGTGAAACAGGAGCCAATCACGACGGTCAACATCGAGGCGCCGTGCGGTTTGGTGGTAGCCTCGGTCGAAGTCCAGGACGGCAGGGCCGGCGCGGTGTCGTTCGAAAGCGTGCCGGCCTTCCTGTTTGCCCGTGACCAACGGATCGAATTGGCGGGCTATGGCGCGATCGGTTTCGACGTCGCCTATGGCGGCGCTTTCTACGCGCTGGCGGACTGCCACCAGTTCGGCCTTGAGTTCGGCCGCAACCGGGTGCGCGATTTCGTCGACGCGGCGACGGCTTTGACGGACAGGCTGGAAGCGGATTTCCGGCTGTCGCATCCCGACCACGCCGATCTTGCCTTTCTCTACGGCACCATTTTGACGGATGGAAAGGACGCCTTTTCCGGCGAGGTGACGAAAAACATCTGCGTCTTCGCCGAAGCCGAGGTCGACCGTTCGCCGACCGGCTCCGGCGTCACCGCCCGGCTGGCGGCCATGCACGTCAAGGGCCAGATTGCCATCGGGCAGACGCGCACTTTCGAGAGCATCGCCGGCTCGCGCTTTTCCGGAGCTGTGGCGAGGACGGCGCAGGCCGGTCCGCACGAGGCGATCATCGCGCGCGTCGGCGGCCGCGCCTATTATTCCGGGCGAACCGAATACATCGTGGAACCCGACGACGAGTTGGGACGCGGCTTCCTGTTGCGGTGAAGGAACCGCTCAGCCGCGGGACCGGGCCGTTTCCCTTGCCGAGATTGCCTTGTGCAGATGCACCATCATCGCGGCGGCGAAGAGCGGCGTCACAAGGTTGAGCAGCGGCACGGCAAGACAGGCCGATATGATCAGGCCGGCGACGAACACCGTGCCGGCATAGCGCCCGCGCAAGGCCCTGGCCTCTTCCTCGGGGCGGAAGCGCATGGCGGCGAATTCGAAGAACTCGCGGCCGAGCAGATAGCCGTTGACGACGAAGAACGCGGCGATGTTGATGCCTGGCACCAATAGAAGCAGCAAGGCGACGATGTTGCCCAGAATGACGACACCTAGGAATTTTATCGCCAGCACCAGCGAACGCAGCGCCGGCATGGCGCGCCCAACCGGATCGCGGGGATAGTCGGTGCGCTCGACCACCTCGGCGACATCGTCGAGGAACAGGCCGGCGACCGCGGCCGTCACCGGCGCAACGAGCAGCGCCATGCCGAAAGCAAGCGCTATTGCCGCAATGATGCCGCCGAGCCAGCCGGCCCAGGACGGCACGCCGGGCAACAGCGTGTGAAGCCATGGCAGGGCCAGCCACTCGACAAGGCTGGTCAGGCCGAACCACAGGGCAACCAGCGCCAGCAGGGTCAGGCCAAGCGTCTTGATGAACACGGCACGGAAGGGAGGCGAAAACAGTTCCAAGGCCGCAGTGCGGGCAGCGTCGAAAATCACCGTGCTTCACCCCAGGTAAGGCGGACACCGCCGGAAGGCGGACGCCTTCCGAGATAGGCAAGGCGGGTCGCGAGCACAAGCGCGTATGATTTTCTGGTTGATGCGATCGCGGATCGAAAACCGCTTCACACTTCCTGGAATTATTTCTACCGCGCGAAAGCCGGCTTGCGGACCGGTATGGTCATGGCCGCGACGCCGGCGACGACGAAGGCCATTCCAGCCCAGGCGGTTGGCCCCAGGCTTTCGCCGAGGAAGACGGCGCCGATGCCGACCCCGATCGGCACGCGCAGATAGGCCTGTGACGTCGTGCCGACCGAGCCCAGCGTATGGATGAGGCGGAAATAGATGACGAAAGCCAGCGCCGTCGAGAACACCGACAGACCCAGCAGGGCCAGGATCGACGCTGTCGAGGGGGTCAGCGTCCATGGCTGGTCGACCACCAGGCTGAGCGGCACCAGCATGACCGCGCCGCAGAGCATCGAGCCCGCAGCCGGCAGCATCGGATCAAGGCCCTTGAAGCCACGGCCGAAGATCGCGGCACCGGCGTAGCAGATTGTTGCCACGACGATGGCGACCTGCGCCCACAGCTCGTGACCGAGGCCGCCCAGCGCCTCGGTGCCGACGATGAGGCAGATGCCGGCAATGCCGGCGCCGACACCGATCAGCTTGCGCACCGTAACCGGCTCATGGCGGGTGATCAGCGCGGTCAGCAGGAAGGTGAAGATCGGCGAAGTCGCATTGAGGATGGTGGCGAGGCCGGCGTCGACCGAGCGCTCGGCGGCCGCGATGAGCGTGAAAGGGATCACGCTGTTGAGGCAGGCCTGGAAGGCAAAGCGACGCCACGTGGCCGCATCGCTCGGCATGGCGAGCCCGCGCCAGCGGATGATGGCGAACAGGATGCCGCCGGCAATCAAGGTGCGGGCGGCAATGAAGGTGACCGGCGGGATCGTTTGGACGCCGATCTTGATGAAGGTGTAGGAGGCGCCCCACAGCACCGCCAACAGGCCGAGCAACGCCAGGTCGGTTGTCGTATCGTTTTTTGCGGACATGGACTTGTCGCCTTCGGGGTGCAATCGGACTTGTTCTAGCCAACGCCGCGAAGAAGTGCTTCGGCCACGGTCGAATTGTCGTAGCGCCTGGCTGTTGACGCGCACCACGTGGACCCCAATTTGCAAGGACCACAGCTTTACGCCTTGTCGACAGGGAACGGTCATCGCCGCCACGCCGGCAACGACGGAAAATCGGTTGCCAATTTTCGGGGTCATGCTGTAGACCCGCGCGGGCGTGGCAAGAAGCCGGCTCGGTTTTTGGCGGAGACATTGATGCCGGATTATGACGTGCTTTGCATCGGCAATGCCATTGTCGACATCATCGCCCAATGCGAGGAGGAATTCCTCGAGACCAACGGCATCATCAAGGGCGCGATGAACCTCATCGACACCCACCGCGCCGAGCTGCTCTACAGCCGCATGGGCCCGGCGATCGAGGCCTCCGGCGGCAGCGCCGGCAACACGGCGGCCGGCGTTGCCAGCTTCGGCGGCCGAGCCGCCTTCTTCGGCAAGGTTTCCAATGACGCGCTGGGCGAAATCTATGCGCACGACATCCATGCGCAGGGCGTCGCCTTCGACACCAAGCCGCTCGAGGGCGAGCCGCCGACGGCGCGCTCGATGATCTTCGTCACCCCCGACGGCGAACGCTCGATGAACACCTATCTCGGAGCCTGCGTCGAGCTCGGGCCCGAAGATGTCGAGGCCGACAAGGCTTCGGGCGCCAAGGTCACCTATTTCGAGGGCTATCTGTGGGATCCGCCGCGCGCCAAGGAAGCGATCCGGCAGACGGCGAGACTGGCGCACGCGGCGGGCCGTGAAGTGTCGATGACGCTGTCCGATTCGTTCTGCGTCGACCGCTACCGCGACGAGTTCCTCGAATTGATGCGCTCGGGCACCGTCGACATCGTCTTTGCCAATAGTCACGAAATCAAGTCGCTCTACCAGACAACGTCCTTCGACGCGGCGCTGGCGCAAATCCGCAAGGACTGCAGGATCGCGGCCGTGACGCGGTCTGAAAAAGGCTCGGTCATCGTGCGCGGCGACGAGACCGTGGTGATCCGGGCGACCGCCATCAGGGAGTTGGTCGACACAACTGGCGCCGGCGATCTCTATGCCGCCGGTTTCCTGCATGGCTACACGCAAGGCCGCGACCTCAAGACTTGCGGTGATCTCGGCTCGCTCGCGGCCGGATTGGTGATCCAGCAGATCGGCCCAAGGCCAAGGCAGAATCTGCGCCGCGAGGCGGAACAGGCTGGGTTGCTGTAGGAATGGCTCTTCCTTCCGGGAGGAGGAAAAGCAACCGCTCTCACCGTCGCGCGGTTGTCACATATCGCACCTACACGAACTTGCGAGCGTCCCGTGCCTGACATTTCGGGACGTCCGCAGCCAGTTGGGGTCTCAAAGATGCAAGACATCAGGCTGTCGGGCGCGATTCGTTGCCGCCGCGATCTCCGTTTTCCACACTAGAAATTCAGCAACCGGCCGTGGCTTTGGGGAGGAGCACGCGGCCAGAAGACAGATGCATGAACAAATCTCAGACAAACGGTCTCGGACAGGACGACTTCGCGGAGATGGTCGCGGAGGACGTCGAACGGGCGCTGGCCCATTATGACGAGGCGATAAACCGATCCACAGTGGTCTCGGTCGGCAAGATCGCCGGCAGCATAGCGTCGGCCGTCACCTTGCTGTCGCCGAAACTTCAGCGCGCCATCGACACCATCCATGCCGACCTTCCCGGCCTTGCCCAGAAGTTCGTGCGCGCGCTGGCGGCGGAAGCCGCGCGCCGCAGCGAAGCCGGCACCGCCGGAACCACAAACCTGCCGAGGGGCTTGTTGGCCGATGAAGCACCTCCTCCCCAGTCCGACGACCTCGAATCGATGCTGATCGAGGACTGGGCCGGGCGTGTCGCCGGTTCGACCTATCTGGAGGAAAACCTGCGCATCGCCCGCTCGACCCTGCACCGCTGGCAGCGGCGGGGCGACGTCATCGCCCTGCGCAAGGGCGGCCGCAAACACGTCTTCCCGCTGGCGCAGTTCGTCGACGGCAGGCCGGTGGCGGGCATAAGCGACGTGCTGTCCCTTATCGGCAATCCCAGGCTGGCCTGGCTGTGGCTGACGCGCCCGGCGACGCAGCTCGACGGCCGCATTCCGATCGACCTGCTGCGGCAGGATCAAGTCGAGGAGGTTGTCGAGGCAGCGCGGGTGTTTACGGCGGGGTGAGCGTTTCTCAAGTCCCCGCCGTATAAGCCGCGATCGCCGCCATGTTGACGATGTCTGAGTCCTTGGCGTTCAGGGACACGATCTGGACCGGTTTGTTCAGGCCGACCAGCAGCGGACCGATCACCGTCGAGCCGCCGAGTTCCTGCAGCATCTTGGTCGAGATCGAGGCGGAGTGGAAGGCAGGCATGATCAGCACATTGGCCGGGCCGGTCAGCCTCATGAACGGGTATTGCGCCATGGCGCGGGCGTTCAGCGCGACATCGGCGGCCATCTCGCCGTCATACTCGAAATCGACGCGGCGCCTGTCGAGGATGCGCACCGCTTCCTGGATACGCTCGGAACGCTCTCCCTGCGGATGGCCGAAGGTGGAATAGGCAAGCATGGCCAGCCGCGGCTCATAGCCCATGCGGCGGGCAAAGCCAGCCGCTTCCTCGGCGATATCGGCGATCTGCTCGGCGTTGGGCATGTCATGCACGGCTGTATCGGCGACGATCACCGTCCTGCCGCGCGCCAGCACGATCGACACGCCGATGACACGATGGCCGGGCTTGGCATCGATGACGCGGCGCACGTCGTCGAGCGCGGTGGAATAGTTGCGGGTCACGCCGGTGACGATGCCGTCGGCATCGCCCAGCGCCACCATGCAGGCGGCGAAGTGGTTGCGGTCGTTGTTGATCAGCCGCTGGCAGTCGCGGAACAGGAAACCTTTGCGCTGCATGCGCTCGTAGAGATAGTCGGTGTAGATCGAATTGCGGCGCGACAGCCGGGCATTGATGATCTCGAGGCCCTGCTTGTTGAGGTCGATGCCGGCGTTCCTGGCGTTCTCCTTGATAACATCGTCGCGGCCAAGCAGGATGGCGGTGCCGAGCCTCTGGTTCACATAGGAGACGGCGGCGCGCATCACCTGCTCCTCCTCGCCCTCGGCGAAGACGATGCGCTTGGGCTGGCGGCGCACGCGGTCGTAGATGCGCTGCAGGGTCGAAGCGATCGGATCGCGGCGGGCGGACAACTCCTGCGCGTAACGGTCGAGGTCGAGGATCGGCTTGCGGGCGACTCCGGACTCCATCGCCGCCTTGGCCACGGCAATCGGAATGGCCGAGATCAGGCGCGGATCGAACGGCACCGGAATGATGTAGTTGGGGCCGAATTTCGGCCGGTTGCCCTGATAGGCAGCGGCGACGTCGTCCGGCACGTCCTGGCGCGCCAGTTCGGCGAGCGCGCGGGCCGCGGCGATCTTCATGTCGTCATTGATGGTGGTGGCCCGCACATCCAGTGCGCCGCGGAAGATATAGGGGAAGCCGAGCACGTTGTTGACCTGGTTCGGATAGTCCGAACGCCCGGTGGCCATGATGGCGTCGGTGCGGATCTCGGCCACTTCTTCCGGCGTGATCTCGGGGTCCGGATTGGCCATGGCGAAGATGACCGGGTTCTTGGCCATCGACTGCACCATGGCTGTGGTCAGCGCGCCCTTGGCCGACAGACCGAGGAAGACGTCGGCACCGTCGAGCGCTTCGGCCAGGCTGCGGGCCTCGGTTTTGACCGCATGCGCCGACTTCCACTGGTTCATGCCTTCGGTGCGGCCCTGGAAGACGACGCCCTTGGTGTCGCAAAGGATGATGTTATCCGGCGCGAAGCCCATCGCCTTCATCAGCTCGATGCAGGCGATGCCGGCCGCACCCGCGCCATTGCACACCAGCCTGGTGGTCTTCATGTCGCGGCCGGTGATTTCCAGCGCGTTGATGAGGCCGGCGGCCGAGATGATGGCGGTGCCGTGCTGGTCGTCGTGGAAGACCGGGATGTCCATCAGTTCGCGCAGGCGCTGCTCGATGATGAAGCATTCCGGCGCCTTGATGTCTTCCAGGTTGATGCCACCGAAGGAGGGGCCGAGGAGGCGCACGCAGTTGACGAACTCGTCGGCATCCTCGGTGTCGACCTCGAGATCGATGGAATCGACGTCGGCGAAGCGCTTGAACAGCACCGCCTTGCCTTCCATCACCGGCTTCGACGCCAGCGCGCCGAGATTGCCGAGGCCGAGGATGGCGGTGCCGTTGGAGATGACGGCGACCATATTGCCGCGTGTCGTGTAGTCGAAGGCGCGGCTGGGGTCCTCGGCGATGGCGCGCACCGGCACGGCGACACCCGGCGAATAGGCGAGGCTGAGATCGCGCTGCGTCGTCATCGGCTTGGTGGCGACGATCTCGAGCTTGCCGGGCCGGCCCATGGCATGGAATTCGAGCGCTTCCTGCGCGCTGACGGACGGACCGTTGTTCTCGGTTTTCCTGGCCATGATGCTTTTGATTTCCTCGCCGGTGCAGCACCTCCTTGAAGCGGGTGCTTGTGTGGTTCCGAATTAAGACCACGCGCCGGCTCGTGTAAACCGCCAAGCTCGGCAAAGCTGCTTCAAGGCGTGCAAGGCTGGTCACGACCGTTCTTGTGTCGTCCTGAACGCCGCGATCTCAGGGCATGCTGGCGCAGGGTTGCCCAGTGCGTAGGGTTCCGGCCCCGGGGAACAGCCATTGGGAATATGGCGGATTCGCTGCTGCCCGGCCGTTGCCTCAGAGCCGACCGATAGGCAACGCAGTCTTCCCCTGCTTTTCGAAGCCCCGGCATTAAACCCGGCCATCACATCTGCTAGCGTGCCGCGCCATGAACATGCATAGCCCGAACGAGCCCGACGCCCCCGAGGTGATGACGCCGCCGCAGCCCGGCGCCGCTGTCACGCCGATGATGGAGCAGTTCATCGAGATCAAGGCGGCGAACCCGGATTCACTGCTGTTCTATCGCATGGGCGATTTCTACGAGCTGTTCTTCGACGATGCCGAGAAAGCGAGCCGGGCGCTGGGCATCGTGTTGACCAAGCGCGGCAAGCACCAGGGCCACGACATACCGATGTGCGGCGTGCCGGTGCATGCCGCCGACGATTATCTGCAGAAGCTGATCGGCCAGGGTTTTCGCGTCGCCGTCTGCGAACAGATCGAGGATCCGGCCGAAGCCAAGAAGCGCGGCTCCAAATCGGTGGTGCGCCGCGACGTGGTGCGGCTGGTGACGCCGGGCACGATCACCGAGGACAAATTGCTGGCGCCTTCGGAATCAAGCTTCCTGATGGCGCTCGGACGGGTGAAGGGCGGCGCGGATCCAAGAGGCGGAGAGCGCGGTAGCACGACAGCGAACCAAGGAAGCTTCGCCTTGGCCTGGATCGACATCTCGACCGGCGCCTTCCGCGTCGCCGAGACCACCGCCGACCGTCTGCTCGCCGACATCTTCCGTGTCGATCCGCGCGAGCTGATCGTCGCCGAGCCGGTGTTCCACGATCCCGAGCTGAAGCCCGTGTTCGACCTGCTCGGCCGGGTCGCCAACCCGCAGCCGCCGTCGCTGTTCGATTCGGCCTCCGCCACCGGCCGCATCGCACGCTTCTTCGACGTGGCGACACCGGACAGTTTCGGCACGTTTTCGCGGGCCGAATTGTCGGCGATCTCGGGCACCATCGCCTATGTCGAGAAGACGCAGAAAGCTGAGCGCCCGCCATTGTCGCGGCCCGAGCGCGAGGAACAGGGCTCGACCCTGTTCATCGATCCTGCGACGCGCGGCAATCTGGAGCTTTTACGCACGCTGTCGGGGAGCCGCGAAGGTTCCCTGTTCAAGGCGATCGACCGCACGGTGACTGGTGGTGGCGCGAGGCTGCTCGCAGACCGGCTGATGGCGCCGCTGACCGACCCGGCGGCGATCGTCGCACGGCTGGATTCGGTGTCGTTCTTCCGGTCCGAAACGCGGCTTTGCCAAGCGGTTAGGGCGAGCCTGAAGAGCGTCGCCGACATGCCGCGCGCCCTGTCAAGGCTGGCGCTCAATCGTGGCGGGCCGCGCGACCTCGGCGCATTGCGCGCCGGCTTCCAGGCGGCCGGCGCGATCGCCGAAATCTTTGCCGCCACCGTCCTGCCCCAGGAATTGGCGGCGGTGCTGGCTGCCATCAAGGCACTCCCCGAAGCGCTTGCCCGGCATCTGACGCAGGCGCTCGGCGAGGAGCTGCCGCTCCTGAAACGCGACGGAGGTTTCGTTCGCGGCGGCTACCATGCCGAACTCGACGAGATGCGGGCGCTGCGCGACGAGTCCCGCAAGGTGATCGCCGGGCTGGAGCGCTCGCTGATTGACGAGACCGGCATCCGCTCGCTGAAAATCCGGCACAACAATGTGCTGGGCTACTACATCGAGGTGACGGCCAACCATCATGCCGTCATGACCGGCAGCGATGGCGCCAAAGCGCGCTTCATTCACCGGCAGACGATGGCCAACGCCATGCGCTTCACCACGACGGAACTCGCCGAACTCGAGACCAAGATCGCCAATGCCGCCGACCGGGCGCTGAGCATCGAACTTGCGACCTTCGACGCGCTGACGGCGGAAGCCGTCGCCGAAGCCGAGGCGATCCGCGCCGGCGCCGACGCGCTCGCCGTGCTCGACGTGTCGGCGGCACTGGCGCTGCTTTCGGAAAGCGAGGCCTGGTCCCGGCCCGTGGTGGACTCCAGCCTTGCCTTCGAGATTTCAGGCGGCCGGCATCCGGTGGTCGAACAGGCGTTGCGCCGTTCGGGCGAAGGCCCGTTCGTCGCCAATGATTGCGACCTCTCGCCCGAGGGGAGTGCCAAGAACGGCGCGATCTGGCTGCTGACCGGCCCGAACATGGGTGGTAAGTCGACGTTCCTGCGGCAGAACGCGCTGATCGCGATCCTGGCCCAGACCGGTTCCTTCGTGCCGGCGGCATCGGCCCATATCGGTGTCGTCGACCGGCTGTTCTCGCGCGTCGGCGCTTCGGACGATCTGGCGCGCGGCCGTTCGACCTTCATGGTCGAGATGGTCGAGACGGCGGCGATCCTCAACCAGGCCGGCGAGCGGGCATTGGTGATCCTCGACGAGATCGGTCGCGGCACCGCCACTTTCGACGGCCTGTCGATCGCCTGGGCGGCGGTGGAATACCTTCACGAGAAGAACCGCTGCCGGGCAATCTTCGCCACCCATTTCCATGAGATGACGTCGCTCGCCGGCAAGCTGGCGCGGCTTCAAAACGTCACCATGCGGGTCAAGGAGTGGGAAGGCGACGTCGTCTTCCTGCACGAGGTCGGCAAGGGTGCGGCCGATCGCTCCTACGGCGTGCAGGTAGCGCGGCTCGCCGGCCTGCCGGAAGCGGTGGTCGACCGGGCCAAGCAAGTGCTGCACCAGTTGGAGGAAGGCGAGGTCTCCGGCAAGACCAACCGGCTGGTCGACGACCTGCCGCTGTTTTCGGTGGCGGTGAAACGCGAAGCATCGAAGCCGGTGAAGAGCGACGCGCTGGGCGAGGCCCTTGGAACCATCAACCCGGACGAGATGACGCCCCGCGAGGCGCTGGAGGCGCTTTACCGGCTGAAGGGGCTGGCGGGAAAATAGTCAGATCATCTCCAGCCCGCGCTTGCGGGTCGGCGGCGGAAAGGCGCGGTCGAGATCGGCGATATCCTCGCTCGTGAGCTCGATGTCGAGCGCCGCGAAATTCTGGCGGACATGCTCCTGGCTGCTTGCCTTGGGGATGGCGATGACGCCCTCCTGGTGCATCACCCAGGCCAAGGCGATCTGTGCGGCGGTCGCGTTGTGGCGGGCGGCGACCGTGTCGAGCCTGGCATTGCGCGCCAGTGCGCCCTGCTCCACCGGCGAATAGGCCATCAGGGGAATGCCGCGCTCGCGGCTCCACGGTGCCAGATCGAACTCGAGGCCGCGCCGCGAGAGGTTGTAGAGAACCTGGTTGGTCTGGACCCCATCGCCTGTCGGCAGACCGACCAATTCCTCCATCTCGTCGGTATCGAAATTGCTGACGCCCCAATGGCGGATCTTGCCGGCCTTCTTCAAAGCCTCGAAGGCTTCGACCGTCTCCGCCAACGGTACGCTGCCCGGCCAATGCAGCAAATAGAGATCGATATGGTCGGTGCGCAGGCGCCTCAGGCTGTTCTCGCAGGCGCGCTGCACGCCCGCGCGCGACGCGTTCGACGGCAGCACTTTCGAGACCAGGAAAACTTCGGCGCGGTGCCCGGCAATGGCCTCGGCCACCACCGCCTCGGCGCCGCCGCTGGCATACATTTCGGCGGTGTCGATCAGCGTGACGCCGAGATCGAAGCCCAGCTTGAGGGCATTCACCTCCTCAGCGCGACGGCGCGAATCCTCGCCCATCTTCCAAGTGCCCTGGCCGAGAACGGGTATGGCTTCGCCGGAAGGCAGCGTGGTGGTTCTGACGCTCGATGGCATGACGACCTCCAGTTGAGGGCCAGGATCGCATCACAGGCCGGGCGAGAAATCCAGAGCGTTCTCGCCATAGCCCCACGATGCCCGAAGGCCTACTTCACCGGACGGGCGGCGAGCCAGTGCTGCATCTGCTTGATCTCGGCTTCCTGCGCGGCAATGACCGCTTCGGCGAGTTTGCGGATCTCCGGGTCCTTGCCGTTGGCAAGCTCGACCTTGGCCATGTCGATCGCACCCTGGTGATGCGGGATCATGCCACGGACGAAATCGACATCGGCATTGCCGGTGTATTGCGACGCCATCATGCCGGCATGCATCTTGTCCATCGCGGCCTTGTAGCCCTCGGTCGAAGGGCTGGCGGCATCGGTCGCCATGCCGGCCATGTCGTGTTTCATCTCTTCACTGCTCGCCGGAACGCTTTCGAGGAAGACGGCAAGCAGCATTCCGGCCGCCATCAGCAAAAGCACCAGTTTCTTGGCCAACGTCATTCATGGTCTCCTGTTGAGTGAGTTTCGTATTTGGGGCTTTGGGTCAGAGTTTCAACGTTCTCAGCCGCAATGCGTTGGCGATGACCGAGACGGAGGACAGGCTCATCGCCGCCGCCGCCAGCATCGGCGACAAAAGCGTGCCGGTGAGCGGATAGAGCACGCCGGCCGCGACTGGGACGCCAAGCAAATTGTAGAGGAAGGCGAAGAACAGGTTCTGCCGGATGTTGCCGATGGTCTCCCGCGCCAGCGTGCGGGCGCGGACGATGCCGTTGAGGTCGCCCTTGACCAGGGTGATGCCAGCGCTTTCGACCGCGACATCGGCGCCGGTGCCCATGGCGATGCCGACATCGGCGGCGGCAAGGGCTGGAGCGTCGTTGACGCCGTCGCCTGCCATGGCCACGCCGGCGCCCCTGCCGCGCAGTTCGTCGACGAGGGCCGCTTTCTGTTCCGGCAACAGGCCGGCGCGAACCTCGTCGATGCCGAGGCTCCTGGCGATCGCCCTGGCCGTGCGTTCATTGTCGCCGGTGGCCATGATAATCCTCAGCCCGCTGTCATGCAGGGCCTTGATCGCTTCGGCGCTGGTCGCCTTGACCGGATCGGCGACGGCGACGATGCCGGCGAGATTGCCGCCAACGGCGACGAACATCACCGTCTTGCCATCGCCCTGCAGCGCTTCCGCGCTGGCCGAGACGGCGGAAACGGCGACGCTGAGGTCGCGCATCATCGCGGCGTTGCCGAGCGCGACAGCCTTGCCCGACACGGTACCGGAAACGCCCTTGCCCGTGACCGCCTCGAAGCCTGTGGCGCTGGTGACGGCAACACCGCGCGCCGCCGCGCCTTCCACGATAGCCTCGGCCAACGGATGTTCGGACCCCTTCTCCAGGCTCGCGGCGAGACCCAAAAGGTCATCCTCGGAAAAGCCATTGGCGGCCACGACGTCGGTCAGTTTCGGCCGGCCCTCGGTCAGCGTGCCGGTCTTGTCGACGATCAGCGTGTCGACGGAGGCAAAGCGTTCGAGCGCTGCGGCTTCCTTGATCAGCACGCCGGCCTGCGCTCCGCGCCCGGTAGCGGTCATGATCGACATCGGCGTGGCGAGGCCGAGCGCACAAGGACAGGCGATGATCAGCACCGAGACCGCCGAGACAATGGCGAAGATCAGGCTGGGCTCGGGGCCGAAGAGCGCCCAGGCGATGAACGCGGCGATCGCGACGAGGACAACGGCCGGGACGAAGTAGAAGGAAACGCGGTCGGCTAATCCTTGTATCGGCGCGCGCGAGCGCTGTGCCTTGACGACGAGCTCGACGATGCGCGCGAGCGTGGTCTCGGCGCCGATCCGTTCGGCGCGCATGATCAGCGAGCCTTGTCTGTTGAGCGTGCCGCCGGTGAGGGCATCGCCCTCGGCCTTTTCGACCGGCAACGGCTCGCCCGTGATCATGGATTCGTCGATGGAAGAGCGGCCTTCCAGCACGGTGCCATCGACCGGCACGGCATCGCCGGGACGGATGCGCAGGCGATCGCCGGCCTTGACGCTGTCCAGTGGCACATCGGTCTCGGAACCGTCCCCGGCGATATGCCGCGCGGTCTTCGGCGCGAGATCAAGCAGGGCGCGGATCGCCGATCCGGTCTTCTCGCGGGCGCGCAGTTCCAGCACCTGGCCGAGGAAGACCAGCGCGACAATCACGGCGGCGGCCTCGAAATAGACCGGCACCGCACCGCCATGGCCGCGGAACTGATGCGGAAAGATGTCGGGGAAAAGCGTGGCGACGACGCTGTAGAGATAGGCAGCGCCTACGCCGAGCGAAATCAGCGTCCACATGTTCGGGCTGCGGTTGAGGATCGACTCCCAGCCACGATGGAAGAAGGGAAAGGCGGCCCAAAGCACCACCGGGCTTGCCAGGACCAGTTCGATCCAGACCTTTGTGCGATCCGCGACCAGGCGTTCGAGCGACAGGCCGGCCATTGGCGCCATGGCGATGATCAGAAGCGGGACCGACAGGGCCGCGCTCGCCCAGAACCGCCTGGTGAAATCGATCAGCTCGGGATTTGGCCCCTCATCGCCTGATGGTACCCCCATTGGCTCCAGCGCCATGCCGCAGATCGGGCAGGAGCCGGGCTTGTCGCGGATGATCTCGGGATGCATCGGGCACGTGTATTGCGTGCCCTTGGGCGCAAGCGGCGGCTCCGGTCTCTCGCCGAGATAGGTCTGCGGTACGGCTTCGAACTTCGCCTTGCAGCCGGCGGAACAGAAATAGAAACCCTGGCCTTCATGGCGGACAAAGTGCCTGGCGCTGGCGCGGTCGACGCTCATGCCGCAGACGGGGTCGATGGCCGTCAGGTATTGTTCCGCTCCGGTCTGGAATTTCGTACGGCAGCGCTCGCTGCAGAAATGATAGAGATGGCCACCATGTTCTGATGTCGGCTTGCCGGCGGCCGGATCCACGGTCATGCCACAGACCGGATCGCGCAGGACGGCACCCGCATCCACGGCCGCGCCTTTCGGCGCGCAACAGCTGCCATGCGCGCCATGTGTGTGGTGATCGCCGTGATGATCATGGTCTGAATGCGTCATCGAAAATGCCTCTATGCCTCTGCCTCGGAGCCGAGGTAGTGCTTCCAGTAACTGGAAGGTCAAGGGCTTTTTGATTTTTCGTATTTCGGGTCCGACCGGCGGTTCACCCAGAAAAAGCCGACATTTCTTGGCGCAGCGTGTGCTAATACAGGCGGGTCCTTCCAACCATGACCCCGATCCCGTCGACAATGAAATGCCTGGTCATCAATCTTGATCGGTCTCCTGACCGGCTTGCCCACATCACGGCCGAGTTTGCCCGCATCGGCATCACCTTCGAGCGAATAGCCGGAACCGATGCCCGCGAGCACCCGGACCTGGTGCTTCAGCGATGGATCGCCGACTTCTGCAGATTCCGGCGACCTATTGTCGTGCCCCTCGATCCGATCGACGCAACGGACTAAGCCGCTTTCCGGGCTCTCGGCCGGCCCCATACCCAGCGCCGCGAAAACGCGCTATAGACGCCGCCCAAAAGGCAAGGCCGACCGGTACCTATGGCGAAAATCTCCCTGAAGCTCGATGAACTGATCGACGGCGACGCCTTGCGCCGCGAGATGACCGCCCTGACGACGGCCACGGCCGGCGACGGCTCCGGACCGGCCGTCCGCGCCGGCGTTCTCCAGCTTCTCAAGGGTCGGCTCGCCGAAGGCCGCAGAACAGCCGAGGCCATGCTGAGGCAGGATGGCGGCGGCAATGCCTGCGCCGAGCGCTTGTCGCACCTGATGGATGAGCTGATCCGGGCGCTCTACGATTTCGCGGCGACCCATGTCTACCGTGTGAAGAACCGGTCGGCGGCCGAACGCATGGCCGTCGTCGCCGTCGGCGGCTATGGCCGCGGCACGCTGGCGCCGGGATCCGACATCGACCTGTTGTTCCTGCTGCCCTACAAGCAGACGCCCTGGGGCGAACAGACCGTCGAATACATGCTCTACATGCTGTGGGATCTCGGGCTGAAGGTCGGCCATGCCACCCGCAACATCGACGAGTGCCTGAGGCTTTCGCGCACCGACATCACCATCCGCACCTCGATCCTGGAAGCGCGCTTCCTGTGGGGCGAACGCAAGCTCTACGACGAACTGATGCTGCGCTTCGACCACGAGTTGGTGCGCACGACCGGCCCGGAATATGTGCAGGCCAAACTCGCCGAGCGGGACGAGCGCCATGCCAAGGCCGGCGAAAGCCGCTATCTGGTCGAGCCCAACGTCAAGGACGGCAAGGGCGGCCTGCGCGACCTGCAGACGCTGTTCTGGATCGGCAAGTATTTCTACCGCGTGCGCACCGGCGAGGAACTGGTCGAGAAAGGCGTCTTCACCGAAGCTGAGTACCGTGAGTTCCACAAGGCCGAGGATTTCCTGTGGGCGGTGCGCTGCCACATGCATTTCCTCACCGGCAAGGCCGAGGAACGGCTGCATTTCGACGTCCAGCGCGAGATCGCCGAGCGGCTCGGCTACACCACCCATCCCGGCCTGTCGGCGGTCGAGCGCTTCATGAAGCACTACTTCCTCGTCGCCAAGGATGTCGGTGACCTGACCCGCATCTTCTGCGCCGCGCTCGAGGAAGAGCAGGCCAAGCATGTGCCTGGCTTCAACCGCATCTTCCTCACCTTCCAGCGCCGCAAGCGCAAGCTCGCCGGCACCTCGGACTTCATCGTCGACAACCACCGCATCAACATCGCCGACGACACCGTGTTCGAGCGCGATCCGGTCAATCTGCTCAGGCTGTTCTGGTTCGCCGACAAGCACGGGCTGGAATTCCACCCCGATGCGCTGAAACTGCTGACCCGCTCGCTCGGCCTGGTCAACAAGTCGCTCAGGCGCGATGAGGAAGCCAACCGGCTGTTCCTCGACATATTGACGTCGGACCGCAATGCCGAACTCAACCTGCGGCGCATGAACGAGGCGGGGCTGCTGGGCAGGCTGATCCCCGACTTCGGCAAGATCGTCGCCATGATGCAGTTCTCGATGTACCACCACTACACGGTCGACGAGCACCTGATCCGCTGCATCGGCGTGCTTGCCGAGATCGAACGCGGCGACGGCGAGAAGGTGCATCCGCTATCGCATTCGCTGATGCCGGGGCTGAAGAAGAGCCGCGAAGCGCTCTATGTCGCCGTGCTGCTGCATGACATCGCCAAAGGCAGGCCGGAAGATCACTCCGAGGCCGGCGCCAGGATCGCGCGGCGCATCTGCCCGCATATGGGGCTGTCGCCGGCCGACACCGAAACGGTCGCCTGGCTGGTCGAGAATCATCTCGCCATGTCGATGACGGCGCAGACTCGCGATCTCAACGACCGCAAGACCATCGAGGATTTCGCCTCGATCGTGCAATCGGTCGAGCGGTTGAAGCTGCTTTTGATCCTCACCGTCTGCGACATCAGGGGCGTCGGACCAGGCGTCTGGAACGGCTGGAAGGGACAGTTGCTGCGCACGCTCTATTTTGAGACCGAACTGCTCCTGACCGGCGGCTTTTCGGAAGTGTCGCGCGCCGAGCGCACGACGGCGGCGCGCGAGCGGCTGGCCGAGGCGTTGGCCGGCTGGCCGGCGAAGGAGCGCAAGCGCTATGTCGCCCAGCATTACGAAAACTACCTTTTGACCGTCGACCTGCCGGACCAGCTTCGCCACGCGGAATTCGTTCGCGAGGCGGACGCCGCTGGCAAGAAGCTCGCCACCATGGTCAAGACACATGAATTCGAGGCGGTGACCGAGATCACGGTGCTGGCGCAGGACCATCCGCGCCTGCTTTCGGTGATCGCAGGCGCTTGTGCCGCCGCCGGCGGCAATATCGTCGACGCGCAGATATTCACCACTTCCGACGGGCGCGCGCTGGACTCGATCCTGATCTCGAGGGAGTTCGACCTTGACGAGGACGAGCGCCGGCGCGCCGAGCGCGTCGGCCGGCTGATCGAGGACGTGCTGTCAGGCAAGAGCTGGCTGCCGGAGATGATCGAGAAGCGGACGAAGCCGAAGCGCGGCGCCAAGGTGTTCAAGATCCCGCCGCGCGCCGAAATCCGCAACGCGCTGTCGAACCGTTTTTCGGTCGTCGAGGTCGAAGGACTCGACCGCCCGGGCCTGCTGTCGGAGATCACCGGGACGCTGTCCAACCTGTCGCTCGACATCGCATCGGCGCATATCACCACTTTCGGCGAGAAGGTCATTGACACTTTCTATGTCACCGACCTCACCGGCCAGAAGATCGACAGCCCGGCCCGCATCGCCACCATCCGCAACCGGCTGATGGCGACGCTCGAAGGCACTGCGCCCGAACGCGGCGGCAAGGCCAAGGCGGCCGCCGAGTGACTGCCATCATCATCTTGTCCCAATCCCACAAGCAGTCTTGGAACGCATGAGCCTCGTCAAGAAATTCGCCACGGTCGCTTCCGGCACGCTGATGAGCCGCGCACTCGGCTTCGGCCGCGAGATGCTGATGGCGGCCGCACTCGGCACCGGGCCGGTCGCTGATGCCTTCAACGCCGCCTTCCAGTTTCCCAACACCTTCCGCCGGCTGTTCGCCGAGGGTGCCTTCAACGCAGCCTTCGTGCCGCTGTTCGCCAAGGAGATCGAGACCCACGGCACCGATGGCGCCAAGCGCTTCTCCGAGGAAGTGTTCGGCGTGCTGTTCACGGCGCTGCTGGCGCTGACGATCGCCATGGAACTGGCGATGCCGCTGATCGTGCGCTATCTGGTGGCGCCGGGCTTTGCCGAGACGCCGGGCAAGTTCGAGACGACCGTCACGCTGGCGACGATCATGTTCCCCTACCTGATCTGCATGTCGCTCGCCGCCATGATGGCCGGCATGCTGAATTCGCTGCGCCGCTATTTCGCGGCTGCCATCGCGCCCGCTTTCCTGAACATCATCCTGATCAGCGTGCTTGGCTATGCGTGGTACCGCGGCCTGGATGCGCGCGCCGTCGGCTTCGGCCTGTCCTGGGGCGTGCTGGCGGCCGGCATCGTGCAACTCGCCATCGTCTGGGTCGCGGTACGCAATGCTGGCATCGCGATCGGTTTCCGCCGGCCGAAGATGACGCCCAATGTCAAGCGGCTGCTGATCCTGGCGCTGCCGGCGGCGATCACCGGCGGCATCACCCAGATCAACCAGTTGATCGGAACGGCGATCGCCTCGGCGCAGAACAGCGCGGTGTCCTCGCTTGCCTACGCCGACCGCATCTACCAGCTGCCGCTTGGCGTCGTCGGCGTGGCGGTGGCGATCGTGCTGTTGCCCGAACTGTCGCGGGCGCTGAAATCAGGCAATCTGATCGAGGCGGCCAACTTGCAGAACCGTTCCGTCGAGTTCACCCTGTTCATGACCCTGCCGGCGGCGGCAGCATTGTGGGTGATGTCGGAACCGATCGTGCGGCTGGTGTACGAACGTGGCGCCTTCGCAGCCAATCACTCGACGCCGACGGTGGCGGCGATCCTGGCGATCTTCGGGCTCGGCCTGCCGGCCTTCGTGCTGATCAAGGCCTTCACCCCAGGCTATTTCGCGCGTGAGGACACGCGCACGCCGATGATCTTCGCCGCCATTTCGGTGGCGGTGAACGTTGCCACCGCGCTCACGCTGTCTCCCACGATGGGCGCGCCCGGCATTGCCGTGGCTTCGGCCGTGGCCGGCTGGGTCAACGCCCTGATGCTGCTTGGCATGCTGATCCGGCGCGGTCATTGGGGCCGCGACGTGCCGCTTCTGAAGCGCATTCCCCGGCTAGTGCTGTCGGCGGTGGTGATGGGCGCAGCGCTCTATCTCGCCGAACATTGGCTGGCCGCCAGGATTGGCCCGGGTTCGCCGCTGGTGGTCAAGGCGACGACCATCCTGGCGCTGGTGGGCGGCGGTGCGGCTCTCTACTTCGTCACGGCGTTTGCCACCGGCGGTGCCGATTTCGGCATGATCCGGCGCAACGTGAAGCGCAAGGGATCGCCAGCGCCTAAGGAACAGTCACCAGATCGGTAAGCTCAGCGCGGCGATCCCGTCGGCAACCATCAATCTTCGCCGGACAATTCGTCGTAGACCGAGCGCGGGAGCGGCACGTGTGCCTGTTTGCTAAGTTCCATCCCGAATTCGGCCCGAAGCCGCGCGGCTATCTCCAGCGGCGTCTCACGGTCGCGCCGGCCCTTCAAACCTTCCTCGTTGTTGACGGTGGCCGGCATCTATTTTCTCATCAAGATCATATGCAGGGCAGATCCTCTGATATCATACATCGTGGTATCATACATGAGCATGTCGGCGCCGCCTGACTGCCGCTATCCCCGAACAGCCTCTTGATCCTCCGCGCGCTCTCGTCCATAAGCGCGCCGTCGCAAGACTTTCGCCGCGCGCGGTTTCCAGCCGCGTGATTGGCTCCGAAAGGTCTGCAACTTTTCGGAATCACGCTGATACGGCCCTCCACAAGCCCCGAGGAAAAACATGTCCGCTTTCAAGCCACTCGTCTTCTCCGGTGTCCAGCCGACCGGCAATCTGCACCTCGGCAATTATCTGGGCGCCATCAAGAAATTCGTCGCCCTGCAGGACACGTCCGATTGCATCTACTGCGTCGTCGACCTGCATTCGCTGACCGCGCAGCTCGTCCATGATGATCTTGCCGATCAGACGCGATCGATCACCGCCGCCTTTCTTGCCTCCGGTATCGATTCGAAGAAACACATCGTCTTCAACCAGTCGCGGGTGATGCAGCACGCCGAGCTCGCCTGGATCTTCAATTGCGTCGCGCGCATCGGCTGGATGAACAAGATGACGCAGTTCAAGGACAAGGCCGGAAAGGACCGCGAGAACGCTTCGCTAGGTCTGCTCGCCTATCCCTCGCTGATGGCTGCCGACATCCTGCTCTACCGCGCCACCCATGTGCCGGTCGGCGAAGACCAGAAGCAGCACCTGGAGCTGACCCGCGACATCGCGCAGAAATTCAACAACGACTTTTCGGACCGCATCGCCAGGCTTGGCGTCGGCGTCGAGATGCAGGTGGGCGAGGAGACGGTGAACGGCTTCTTTCCGATCACGGAACCGGTCATCGGTGGGCCGGCGGCGCGCATCATGAGCCTGCGTGACGGATCGAAGAAGATGTCGAAGTCGGACCCGTCGGACCTGTCGCGCATCAACCTGACGGACGATGCCGACACCATCTCGAAGAAGATCCGCAAGGCCAAGACCGATCCGGAAGCCTTGCCTGGTGAAGTCGACGGGCTGGAGAACCGTCCCGAGGCGGAAAACCTTGTCGGCATCTATGCGGGTCTCGCCGAGATATCGAAGGCCCACGTGCTGAAGGAATTCGGCGGCCAGCAGTTTTCCGTGTTCAAGCCGGCGCTCGCCGACCTCGCTGTGGAGAAGTTGGCCCCGATCGCGAGCGAGATGCGCCGCATCCAAGGTGACCGCGCCTATATCGACGCGGTGCTGAGGGACGGCGGCGAGCGCGCCGGCACGCTCGCCGAAACGACGATGAAGACGGTGCGCGATATCATTGGGCTGCTGCAGGGCTGATCCCTATCTTCACCATGATGGCGCAAGACATATTGGCCTAAGACATCCTGGTCTAAGACATCCTGGCCTAAGGCATCCTGGCCTAAGGCATCCTGGCCTAAGACTGGCGGCTTGCCGCCGGTCTGCTGCGGTGGCAGATTGCGGTGGAAAAGACACCGAGTAGATAGACATGGTCTCCAAACGCCTCAGCCGCGAAGCCGGTCATCGCCGGAAATTCCTGACGATCATCGACGACACGCCGGAATGCGAGCGCGCCGTCGCCTACGCCTCGAAGCGGGCGCAGAACACCGGCGGCACGCTGGTGCTGCTCTATGTCATTGTACCGGACGATTTCCAGCACTGGCTGGGCGTCGAGAAGATCATGCGCGAAGAGGCGATCGCCACGGCGCGCGCGGCCCTCGACGGCTATGCCAACAAGGTGCGCCAGAAGCTCGGCATCGAACCGGAGATGGTGGTTCGCGAAGGCAAGCCGACGGAAGAGATCCACAAGCTGATCGAGGAAGACCAAGACATCGCCATCCTGGTGCTGGCGGCCGGCGCTGGCAAGGAAGGACCGGGGCCGCTGGTCGGCGCGGTGGCCGGCAAAGGCGCCGCCTTCCCCATTCCGGTCACCGTCGTGCCGCAGAGCCTGTCCGACGAGGAGATCGACAGCCTCGCCTGAGATCCGCCCGGGATTCAATTCCCCAGCCAGATCCTTGGCAAAACATTCCGCCAGCCAGCCGTTCGGGCGATGCGTTTGGCTTGAATGTCCAGCCGATAGAGCCTATTTAGAATTATTCCAAACTGTCTGCCCTGACTGGGCACGGAGACGGCCATGTTCATCCAGACCGAATCGACGCCAAACCCGGCGACGCTGAAATTCCTGCCTGGCAAGGAAGTTCTGCTCGAAGGCACCGCCGATTTCCGCGATGCCGACAGCGCGGCGACCGCCTCGCCGCTGGCCGGCCGGCTGTTCGAAATCCCCGGCGTCACCGGCGTCTTCTTCGGCTACGACTTCATCACCGTGACCAAGGACGGCCCCGACTGGCAGCACCTGAAGCCAGCGATCCTGGGCGCCATCATGGAGCATTTCATGTCCGGCGCGCCGGTCATGACCAAGACCGGCCCGGCCGCCGAGACCAGCCAGACCGGCGAATTCTACGACAAGGCGGACGAGGAACTCGTCATCACCATCAAGGAACTGCTCGACACAAGAGTGCGCCCGGCGGTGGCGCAGGATGGCGGCGACATCACCTTCCGCGGCTTCGAGAACGGCACGGTGTTCCTGCACATGAAGGGCGCCTGCGCCGGTTGCCCGTCATCGACGGCGACGCTGAAGCACGGCATCCAGAACCTGCTTCGCCATTTCGTGCCCGAAGTGCAGCAGGTCGAACAGGTCGCCTGATTCTTCCGCTCGCCGCCTGTCGGTCTACGGGCGGGCCTGAACATCCCGTTCGCGAATAACAAAAAACCGGGCCGAATTGCCCGGTTTTCTGTTTGGTACGTCCGTTGTTGCCTAGACGGTCCGCGTACGAAACTTGTTTGCCGTTTGGCCAAGCCCTGACGGGCATGGCCTATATCACGATGACCTTGGCGCCGACCGAGGCGCGGTCATAGAGATCGATGATGTCCTGGTTCATCAGCCGGATGCAGCCAGACGACATGGCCTTGCCGATCGAGTTCCATTCCGGGCTGCCGTGCAGGCGGTAACCCATGTCACCGCCCTTGTTGAACAGATACATGGCGCGCGCGCCGAGCGGGTTCTTCAGGCCCGGCTCCATGCCGCCGGCGAATTTGGCGAGCTCCGGCTGACGCTTGATCATCTGTGACGGCGGCGTCCAGGTCGGCCATTCGCGCTTGATGGCGATATGGGCCGTGCCATGCCACTCGAAGCCCTCGCGGCCAACGCCGATGCCGTAGCGGATCGCGCGGCCGTCGCCCTCGACGAAATAGAGGAACTTGTTCTGCGTATCGACGATGATCGTGCCGGGCTTTTCCTTGGTGTCGTAGTTCACTTCCTGCCGGTGGAACTGCCTCGGCACCCTTTCGATCGGGATGCGCGGCAGTTGATAACCAGCATCGGTCACCGCGCCATAGTCGTTGGAGAAGATCTGTCCGCCGATGGTGCTGCAACCGGCGATAGCGGTAGACAGCGCCAATGCGGCAAATATTGCAAGCGACTTCATGCGCATGAGGTGATCCGGTGCCCCGCCCAAACGTCAGCAGCACGAGTCGGCCGCTTTCTCGCCATCATTCATGCTGGCATTTGCTTTGCTTGCCAAGCACGCGATGCCTATATGCGGGGACCTACGCGCTGGTAAGCATATCACTATGGCATTTCGGCAACAGCCTTCACCGGATTGTGAAGGAAATTCAAAGAGCCCAAATCGAGAAGCCCGCAAAAACGAGGAACCCGCCATGAATGTCGGCGACGCCGCCCACCGTTCAGGCCTGCCGGCCAAGACCATCCGTTACTATGAGGAGATCGGCCTGATCGCGCCCGCGCGCGCCGCCAATGGCTATCGCGACTATTCCGGCGACGACATCCACCGGCTGGCCTTCCTGCGTCGCGCGCGCAATCTCGGCTTTTCCATCGACGATTGCCGCCAGTTGATGGCGCTCTACCAGGATCGCGGCCGCGCCAGCCACGACGTGCGCGAGATCGCCGCCGCCCATGTCACGGCGATCGAGGAGAAGGTACGCGAATTGCAGTCGATGCGCTCGACCCTGCAGAAACTGATCCACGCCTGCCATGGCGACGAGCGGCCGGACTGCCCGATCCTGGATGATATGGCGGGGGCGGTGGAACGCGAACCGACCGCCGTCGGACGTCAATAGGTCCAAGGAAGGCGATTGGGCTCGGAGAGTTCAGCGGACATTCGTCGCCCAATCTCGGAAAGCCTCCAGAAGCGAACGCAGATGGAGCGGGCCGCCAGCCCCCTCAAACACGTTGTCCTTCGTCCAGCATGTCCACCAGTCGGTTGGATGCCCGCGATTGTGCGTGATCGGATCAAGAGTACGCCCGTCGCAGTCCGTCCCCACAAGGTCGATTTTCAAGGACCAGCCGGGATTATCGATGGTGCTGATCGAAGGACCAAACCGATGCTCCCAAACACCATCGCATTGGGCTTCATACCAGCGGGCCAACCAATCCAGAACGTCCATCCGGTCAAACTAGCGAAACGGCAGCGGCATGGGAAGAAGGCGTACGCTTTTGAAGACGGTGAAGGATATTACCGGCAAGGATGCCGAATTCATCGCGTAGTTTGGGGCTGGGTCGAAGTAGCTTGCGGCCGATTAATCTTCCCGCCGACAGCCTCCGCTAACCGAATATCCAATAAACCCATCATAGCCATGACTAGAGCGAATATGCGCATGAGCGTAACCGGTCTGATCCGGAATCTCTGTCGCAGGAATAAGCAAACGACAAATCCCATGCCTGCGGGTATTACGGCGATTAATAGTATCGCGTCGACAAGTGGCATTTAGTCCCCCTTCCCCAAGTAGGAACCGAAGTGATAACGCAAACGGCCCGCCTTGTGGAAGGGCGGGCCGTTCGGTTCTCTGTCTTCTGTTATGCTGTAACATAAAAGGCTGGGGAGGCTGGGTTTGTCAAGTATACAATCGCCCTCGATAACCCGGTTCAAACCGTGAACAAAATCTGGCATGGTGCCGGCCATGCCGATCATTTCGCCGATTCCCCTCAACCCTCTCATCGACGGTCGCCAGTCCGAGCGCGCCATGCTGGTGCGGCGCGGCGTGCAGCGGCTGTTGATGCAGATGGGCGCGCATGTGCTGCCGGAACTGTCGCTGGCCACGGGCCGGCGCGCCGATCTCGTGGCGCTGACGCGCCAGGGCGATGTCTGGATCATCGAGATCAAATCCTCGATCGAGGATTTCCGGGTCGACCGCAAATGGCCCGACTATCGGCTGCATTCCGACCGCTTCTTCTTCGCCACCCATCCCGGCGTGCCGGCGGACATCTTTCCGGAAGAGTGCGGCTTCATCCTCTCCGATGGCTACGGCGCCGAAATCCTGCGCGATGCGCCGGAGCACCGCATGGCGGCGGCAACGCGCAAGGCGCTGATGCTGCGCATTGCGCGCGCCGGTGCCTCGCGGCTGCTGGCGGCCGAACTGGCCGGTGTGTCCGTGCCGGTGCTGGAGGGGGAGAGCGAGTAGCTGCCATCGAAAGCTGGCGACGTGTGGTCGCCTTTGCCGGCGTTCGTCGTTCGAAAAGCCAAGCAATTGGCTTTTCGTCCGCTGCGCGGACCACTTCTCAACTCCCCGTATAGTGACGGGGAGAAGGATGCTTTCATCGCGGATTTCGCCAGTTTTCAGCATTTGCAAAAGAAGCGCCAAGCGGCGGCAGTGTCCCTTCTCCCCGTTCCACGGGGCTAGCGTGCGCACACATCTGCTTCGGAGGGGTGTCAAGGGACGTATTGGCCGGGCGGCAGATGGGGCTTGAAGGGTTGGAATCGTGTGTGATTCTGTAGCTGCCATTGTTGATTCGGGAGATTTCGACGATGGCACCGCTGCTTGGATACTTCGGCGACCTGCGCTTGCAAAAAAGGGGAGCATGGTGCTGGAGCGCATGTGCATGCGCATCAGCGCGGGCATGCGTCGGCTGGCCGATACACGCGCGGAACAGGTTGCGTTCACGCGGCTGTTTGGCAATCCCAACGTGACGGTGCAGGAGATCGTGCGCACGGCGGCGGCGCAAACGGGCCAAGGCGGCGGCCGGCCGTCATGTGCTGATCATCGAGGACAGCAGCGAGATCAACTATCAGGCCAAGGCCTCGCGCAAGCGCGGCCTCGGATGTGTCGGCAACGGCAAGGATATCGGGCTGTTCGTACACCCGGCTCTGGCCGTGGATGCCGGCGACGGGTCGGTGCTGGGCCTTGCGGCGGCCACGATCTGGCGGCGCCGGGGGCAGAAGGCGGACGACTACCAGGCCCTGCCGATCGAAGCCAAGGAAAGCTACAAATGGATCGCCACCGCCACGGCGGCCCGCCAGGCGCTGACCGACACGCCGCTCCTCACCGTGATCGGCGACCGCGAGGCCGACATCTACGAGGTGCTGGCAAGGCTGCCTGACGAGCGCACGCATGTGCTCATGCGCGCTGTGCGCGATCGGGCGCTGGGGGAAGAGGGCGGCCGCTTGTTCGGCGAGATAGCCAAGACGCCGGAAGCCGGCCGCATCGCCTTCGATCTGCAGGCGCGTCCCGGCCGGCCGGGACGCAAGGTGCACCTGGCCGTTCGCTTCGCCGAGGTCACCTTGCGCCAGCCGCGCCTTGGGGCCGACCGCCGCGATCCGCGCGCGGTCAGGCTCAATATCGTGGAAGTGCGCGAGATCGATCCGCCTTCGCCCAAGGACGCGGTGATCTGGCGGCTGTTGACAACCCACACCGTCAAGACACTCGCCGATGCCATCGCCATCGTCGATCTCTACCGGTCGCGCTGGACCATCGAGCAGTTGTTCCGGACCTTGAAGTCGCAGGCCATCGATCTGGAGGAAAGCCTCATCGCCGATGGCGATGCACTCGAACGTCTGGCTGCAACCGCGCTGATCGTGGCCACCAGGGTTATGCAACTCGTGCACGGGCGCGACGCGGCCGGCCAGACCCTCAGGGCCACACGCCTCTTCAATCCCGCCGAGATCGCCGTTCTGGACGCGCTGGTCGCCAGGCTGGAAGGCAAGACCCAAACGCAGAAGAACCCGCATCCGCCACACACGCTCGCTTGGGCGGCCTGGTGCATTGCCCGGCTCGGCGGCTGGAACGGCTATCCAAAGGAGCGCCCGCCGGGCCCGGTCACCTTCAGCAACGGCCTCAAACGCTTCCACGCCATTGTTGAGGGCTTCGTCCTTGCAAACCCATACTGACCACCGCCAAATCAAATGTGTGCGCACGCTAGCCCCGTTCCACGGGGAGAAGATGCCGGCAGGCAGATGAGGGGCGGCGCGGCGTCTGCCAGAAGCGCGGACGCTATTCCTCGTCCTCTTCCACCCCTCCCGCCGCCGGCGCCAGCAAAAGCACCGCCGCGCCGAGGATGGCGGCGATGAAGGAGCCGGCGAGAATGCCGACCTTGACGGAGTCCTGCAGGGTTACATCGCCGGCGAAGGCGAGCAGGCCGATGAACAGGCTCATGGTGAAGCCGATGCCGCAGAGCAGCGACACGCCGAGCATATGCGACCAGCCGGCATGGCCGGGCAGGTCGGCCAGGCCGAGACGGATGGCAAGTGCGGAGGAGCCGAAGACGCCGACCAGTTTGCCGACGACGAGACCGGCGGCGACGCCCAGCGTCAACGGCTCGATCAGCGCGCCAAGGCTCAGGCCGGCGAGCGAAACACCGGCATTGGCAAAGCCGAAGATCGGTACGACTATGAATGCCACGAGCTTGTGCAGGCCGTGCTCGAGCCGGTGCAGGGGCGAATGCTCGAGGTCGTGCCCGGCGGCGCGTTCAAGCGGAATGGTGAGCGCCAGGGCCACGCCGGCGAGCGTGGCGTGGACGCCCGACTTCAGCACCAGCACCCACAGGATGGCGCCAAGCACGAGATAGGGCGCCAGCGTCATCACCCGCATGCGGTTGAGCATGATGAGCGCGGCGATGACGGCGAAGGCGGCGCCGAGGTAGGCCAGCGACAGGCCGCTGGTGTAGAATATGGCGATGATGATGACGGCGCCGAGATCGTCGATGATGGCGAGCGCGGTGAGGAAGACCTTCAGCGAGGCCGGCACCCGGCTGCCGAGAAGCGACAGCACGCCGAGCGCGAAGGCGATGTCGGTGGCGGTCGGGATAGCCCAGCCGGACAAGGCCGGCCCGTTGTTGCGGTTGACGGCGACATAGACAAGGGCAGGAACCACCATGCCGCCGGCGGCCGCGATGCCGGGCAGCACGCGCCTGGGCCAGGTCGAAAGCTGGCCGTCCAGCATCTCGCGTTTGATCTCCAGCCCGACGAGCAGGAAGAACACCGCCATCAGCCCGTCATTGACCCAGTGCGAGACGCTGAGCGGGCCGAGATAGGCGTGGAGAACGGAGAAGTAGGTCTCGGCAAGCGGCGAATTGGCGACAATCAGCGCCAGGGCGGCCGCCACCATCAGAGTGATGCCGCCGGCCGCCTCGCTGTCGAGAAATTCGCGGAAGACGGAAACCGGCCGTTGCTTCAAATCCTGCATGTCGCCTCCGTCATCGTTTTCCAAGCGTTGGCGCCGCCCCTCACCTGCCTGCCGGCATCCTCTCCCCGTATAGTGACGGGGAGAGGGGCGCTGTCATCGATGGTTTCGCCAATTACCAATATCGCAAGCGATTGCCTGCGTGCTTCGGCGATCAGCGCGGCGCGCGCTTGGCGAGGATCCGCTGCAGCGTGCGGCGGTGCATGTTTAGCCGGCGCGCGGTCTCGGAGACGTTGCGCTCGCACATTTCGTAGACGCGCTGGATGTGCTCCCAGCGGACACGGTCGGCCGACATGGGGTTTTCGGGGGGCGCGGCGCGCTCACCGGTGGTGCGGGTCAGCGCGGCAAAGACATCGTCGGCATCGGCCGGCTTCGACAGATAGTCGACGGCGCCGAGTTTCACCGCTGTCACCGCGGTGGCGATGTTGCCGTAGCCGGTCAGGATGATGGTACGGGAATCCTCGCGCTTCTCGCGGATGGCGGCGACGACATCGAGGCCGTTGCCGTCGCCAAGCCGCATGTCGACCACGGCGTAGGCGGGCGGGTTGGCGCGCGCCTTGCCCACCGCCTCCTCGACGCTCTCGGCGGTCTCGACCACGAAGCCCCTGGTTTCCATGGCGCGGGCCAGGCGGGTCAGGAACGGCTTGTCGTCGTCGACGATTAGAAGCGAAGTGTCCTCGCCCTCAACCATTGCGCCAATATTTTCATCGCCTGTCATCGTCTTGGAAATTCCTGCTGCCTTATTTTTACGCAGATATCGTTTTGCGCCGCTATTGTCCAATTCACGCGGTATCAAACATGGTGGCCGGGGCCGATTCCGGGTTCAGGAAGACGGTTCTCGGCCATGAAATCCGCACCACCGCGCCCTCGCCCAGGCCGCTCGAATTGCGGAAATCGAGCGCGGCGCCCGAGCGTTCGAGCAGCGTCTTGGCAATGAACAGGCCAAGCCCCAGGCCACCGCCGGCCTCCGTGCCCTGGCGCGTCGACATGTAAGGCTCGCCGATGCGGTCGATGATCTCGGGCGGAAAGCCGGGCCCGTCGTCGATGATCGAAAAGGTGACGGTCGCCTCGTCCCAGCTCCAGCGCACGGTGACGCTCTTGCGGGCAAAATCGACGGCGTTCTCGACCAGATTGCCGAGGCCGTAGATGACGCCCGGATTGCGGCGCCCGACCGGCTCCGGCCCGGTGCATTCGCCGGGACGAAGCTTGATCGAGATGCCGAAGTCGCGATGCGGCGCGGTGACCTCCTCGACCAGCGAAGTCAGCGGCAGACGGGACAGATGCGCCTCACCCTCGGACGACAGGCTGGTCAGGCGCTTGAGGATTTCGCGGCAACGCTCGCTCTGCGAGCGCAGCAGCTTCACGTCATCGCCATATTTCGGATCCTTGCCGAGCGCCTTTTCCATTTCCTTGGCGACGAGCGTGATGGTGGCGAGCGGTGTCCCGAGCTCGTGCGCCGCCGCGGCGGCCAGGCCGTCGAGCGCCGAGAGATGCTGCTCGCGCTGCAGCACCAGTTCGGTGGCGGCAAGCGCATTGGCCAGAAGCCGCGCTTCGGCGGCCACCCGGAAGGCATAGATGGCCGTGAAAGCGATCGAGGACAGCACCGCCATCCACATGCCGGCGACATAGATGAAGGGCATCACCAACGGCGCGCCTTCATACCAGGGCAACGGCAGATGGATGAACACAAGCAAGGTCGCCGCCATCATCACCAGCCCGCCGAGAATGGCGGTCAGGCGCAGGGGCAGCGACGTCGCCGAAATGACGACGGGCACGGTCATCAGCAGCGAGAACGGATTGGTCAGGCCGCCGGTCATGTAGAGCAGGCCGGCAAGCTGCAGGCTGTCGAAGATCAGGATGCCGAAAGCGGCCAACGGGGTGAGCCGGTGCGCGGCCGGAAACCGGAAGGCCAGGAACAGGTTCATCCAGGCCGAGCAGGCGATCAGCGCGAAGCACAGGCTGACCGGCAATGGGAACTTCAAACCATAAGCGACAACGAGCACCGTCACGCTCTGGCCGACGATAGCCAGCCAGCGCAGTCGGATCAGCGTGTTGAGCCGCAGCCGCTGGCTCTGCTGGAAGTCGGGTGCGCGCAAAACGTTGATCATCGCCATGAATTACAACCGCGGAGCCGGGAACGCTAGGTCCGCTCCAGTCCGATGGGGTCGGATTGAAGCTCTACTCCTTGTTGACCATGATCTTGTCTCAAAAACCGGTTTCACTTTTTGGGATCATGCTCGTGGCTTGGCGCGGGCGGTGGCGGTGGCGAGCAGCGGATTTTCCGGCCAGACATGCTTGGGGTAGCGGCCGCGCATGTCGGCGCGCACATCGGCCCAGGAGCCGCGCCAGAAGCCGGGCAGGTCGCGGGTCGTCTGGATCGGCCGATGCGCCGGCGACAGAAGTTCGAGCGTCAGCGGCACGGTGCCGTTGGCGATGGAGGGATGGCGGTCGAGGCCGAACAGTTCCTGCACGCGAACCGCCAGCACCGGCCATTCGCCGTCATAACGGATCGGCACGTGACTGCCCGACGGGGCGTCGAAATGGGTCGGCGCCAGCGCATCGACCTTGCGCTGCAGGTCATGCGGCACGAGCGAGGTCAGGCCCGCCGGGACAACGCCGGGGTCGACGGCGGCCAGGGATGCGGCCCCCGACAGGAAGGGCAGCAGCCAGTCGTCGAGGCGTTCGAGAAGTGCTGCGTCCGACATGTCCGGCCAGGGCGAGCCGAGGCCGCGATGCAACCAGGAGAGGCGCTGGCGCAGCGTCTCGGCCTCCTTGCTCCAGCTCAGCAGCGACAGCCCGTGCTCACGCACCGCGTCAACGATGGCGTGGTCGGCCTCGGCACCGGCCGGCGCCGGCAGCATGCGCTCGGCGAGCGTGATGGCGCCGAGGCGCACCGTTTCGCGCACGCGCACGGCGCGGCGCTCGCGGTCGAAGCTCGTTTGCTTGCGCGTCTCGATCCGGTCGGCCAGCGTGGCGCGGATATCCTCCTCATTTATTGCCGCCGCCGCCGCGACGCGCGCATTCTGCGCCTTGCCCTGCAGATCGGCGACGACCAGAAACGGCTCGCCGGCCAGGGGGTCGGCGGCATCGAGCATGGCGCCGGAGCCATTGGCCAACACGAAGCGGCCGCGCTCGCCGCGCGCCTTGGCGACGCGGTCCGGCCAGGCGTGGATGAGGATGGGACCGGCGGCCACATCCCCCTCCTTGAGGGGGTCCAAGGGACGGGCGAGACCTGTGGCTCGCCCCGGTGTGTCGACCCCCGAAGCACCGTGGGGTGGAGGGATGGGTCGCGTGCCCGAACCGACCCCACCCCGTCTCTCCCGCTTCGCTGCGCTCAGCTCGGTCGCCGACCCTCCCCTCGAGGGGGAGGGTAAGGCCTGCTTCGCCAGCCTCTCGGCCAGTTGCCGCGCGGCGGTGGCGCGCGGCGATCTTTCCCGGCGAAAGCGCATCAGCCGCCGTTCTAGATCGGCGCCGTCCCCGCCAAGGCCGCGTTCGGTGAGCAACACCGCGAGCATGGCCGCCTCATCGGCGTGTCCGTTCCTGGCTGCTTCGGCGACCATATGGGCCAGCCGCACGGGCAGAGCGAGCTTGCGCATGGAAGCGCCCGCTTCGGTCAGGCGCCCGGTCTCGTCGATGGCGTGGAGCGCGCGCAGCAGCGTCCTTGCCTCGTTGAGCGCCGGTGCCGGCGGCGGATCGAGAAAGGCGAGCCCGGCCGGATCGGCGACACCGAAGGCGGCGCAATCGAGCAGCAGGCCGGATAGGTCCGCTTCGAGGATTTCCGGCGGCGTGAAGGCGGGAAGCGCCGCCGTCTGCTCGGCGCGCCACAGCCGGATGGCGACGCCGGCCTGCGTGCGTCCGGCGCGGCCGGCGCGCTGGTCGGCGGAAGCCTTGCTGACGCGCACGGTCTCCAGCCGGGTCAGGCCGCTGGCCGGTTCATAGCGCGGCAGCCGCGACAGGCCGGAATCGATGACGACGCGCACGCCGTCGATGGTGATGGAGGTCTCGGCGATCGAGGTCGCCAGCACCACCTTGCGGCGGCCTGCCGGCGCCGGCTTGATCGCTGCATCCTGCGCCTTGCCGTCGAGCTGGCCGTAGAGCGGAACGATATCGGTGTCGGCCCCGACCCTGCCGGCCAGCCGTTCGGCGGTGCGCTCGATCTCGCGCTGGCCCGGCAGGAAAGCGAGCACGCTGCCGCTTTCTTCGGCAAGGGCCGCACGGATCGGCTTGGCCATGGCGTCCTCGACCGGGACGCCGGCCGGCCGCTCGTCGTAGCGGACATCGACAGGAAAAGCGCGACCTTCGCTCTCGATCACCGGCGCGCCCGACAGGAGTTTCGCGACGCGGGCGCCATCGAGCGTTGCCGACATGACGACCAAGCGCAGGTCGGGCCGCAGCGCACCTTGCACGTCGAGCGCCAGCGCCAGACCGAAATCGCCGTCGAGAGAGCGCTCGTGGAATTCGTCGAAAATGACAGCCGAGACGCCGGGCAGTTCGGGGTCGTCGAGGATCATGCGCGCGAGCACACCCTCGGTGACGACCAGTATCCTGGTCTTGGCCGAAGTGCGGTTCTCCATGCGCATGGCGTAGCCCACGGTGCCGCCGGGCTCCTCGCTCAGCAGCTCGGCCATGCGGCGGGCGGCGGCGCGAGCGGCGAGCCGGCGCGGCTCAAGCAGCACGATTTTGCCCGTGCCAAGCCAAGAGGCATCCAGCAGTGCCAAGGGCACCAGCGTCGTCTTGCCGGCACCGGGCGGCGCCACAAGAACCGCGCTGTTGCCCTTGCCGAGCGCTTCACTGAGCGCCGGCAGCACGGCTGTGACCGGAAGTTCCGGCAGGGGTCTTGTCGTCATCGCGTCCGCATATCAGCGGTCGCGGTCGCCATGCAATACGTACGGCCTCATAGCCTGGTCCGTGAAAACGGATTCCAACGCACGGTGCCGAGCCGCACCTCCTCGCGCACCATGGTCAGCAGACCGGAACCGCCGACCACCGCCAGACCAACCAGCGACAGCCAGTCGGGATATTCCTGGAAGAACAGCGCGCCGAGGATGACCGCCCAGACGATCTGCGAATAATGCGTCGGGGCGATCCGGTTGGCGGGCGCGTATTTGGCGGCCAGAAGCTGCATGAATTGCCCGCAGGCCGTGAAAGCGCCTGCCATCACCAGCCACACCAGCTGCCTTCCGTCGGGAAGAGTGAAGGAGGTGGTGGCGGCGCCGATACCGTTGAACAGCAGCCCATAGCCGACCAGCACGCCGAGCATGGTCGTGCGCTTCTCCTGCTGCGCCAGCGAACGCATCAGGATGACGCTGGCGGCTGCGAGAAAGGCGATGGTGAACGCCGCGAGGTGACCGAGATGCAATTCGCGGAAACCCGGCCGCACCACCAGCATGACGCCGGCAAAGCCGGCGACCACCGCCAGCCAGCGCCACGGGCCAACCTTTTCCTTGAGGATCACGGTCGAGAGAATGGTGACGAACAGCGGCGCGAGGAAAATCAGCGCATAGGTCTCGGCCAGCGGAATGGTGGTGAAGGCGTAGACGCTGAGCACACCCGATGCGATGCCGGCCCAGGCACGCGCCTGCACCGCCCATGGACGCTTTGTGCGCCAGAAGTCACGCCAGCGTTCGTCAGCAGGACGGCTGAAGAATAGGAAACAGCCGGCAAACAGCGTCGAGAAGAAGCCGATCTCGAACACCGTGAACTGACCACCCAGGCTCTTGATAACGGCATCGCTGCCCGAATAGCTTGCATAGGCGATGAGGGCGAGCAGGATTCCGTTCGGCACGTTTTCATTTCCGGGAGAGAGTAGCGTGAAAATACTGGCGCTCGGTGCGCATCCCGACGACATCGAGATCTTCATGTTCGGTACGATGGCCGCCTATGCGACGCAAGGCGCAGAACTGACTTTTGCCGTGGCCACGGATGGTGCCAGGGGCGGCAAGAGCGATGCCGGGGTTCTGGCTCGTGTCCGTCGCGAGGAGGCGACGACCGCGGCCGCGCTGCTTGGCGCGACGCCGCGCTTCCTCGACTTCCCCGATGGCGAGCTGGTGGCCGACGGCGCGCTCATCGGCGCGTTGAAGACGCTTCTACGCGAGACCGGGCCGGATCTCGTGGTCACGCATGCGCCCAACGACTATCACGCAGACCACCGCGCGCTGTCGGACGGCGTGCGCATCGCGGCCTCGTTCGCCGTCCCCGTGCTGCATGCCGACACGATGGGCGGCACCGGATTCGCGCCCACGCACTATGTCGACATTTCCGCCTATCGGGATATCAAGACGCAGGCGATCCGCGCGCACCGGTCGCAGGGGCCGGAGCAATATGTCGACAGAGCGCGCATTCAGAACGAATTTCGCGCCGGCCAATGCAACGGCGTCCCCGGCTCATTGGCCGAGGCCTTCCGCTTCGAGCCCAGATTTCCCTTCGCCGACATACGCGCCTTGTTGCCGCCAGCGCCGCCCCTGCGGCCGGTGACGCCAATCCCGGACGCCGCCAACGAGACCGGCTAAGCGGCGGCCGGGGCAACCCAGCGTTCATTTTTCAACGATTTCAAGCGCCGGTTTCGTCATGTTGCGGCGCAGCGACGAATTCGCTTGCGTTGTTTAGTAAAAATTGCATCACTAAACAAATTACTAAACATCGACAGTGCTGCCGCGCCGCCGTGTTTTGGGCCCCTGAGGAGAGGGTTGAGGATTTTTGAAACCGTCATCCGGGCGCGTTTCGCAAATGGGAGGAAGGCATGAAATCGAGCTTGAAACTGGCGTTGGGACTGGCTTCGGCGGTGGTTGGGTCGACAGTTGTCTCGAATGCCGCGCACGCTGAAGACCTGACGCTGTGCTGGGCCGCCTGGGACCCGGCAAACGCGCTGGTCGAACTTTCCAAGGACTTTACCAAGGAAACCGGCATCGGCATGAAATTCGAATTCGTGCCATGGACGAACTATGCCGACCGCTTCCTCAACGAACTGAACTCGCACGGCAAATTGTGCGACCTGATCATCGGCGATAGCCAGTGGATCGGCGGCGCGGCCGAGAACGGCCACTATGTCAAGCTGAACGACTTCTTCGACAAGGAGAAGATCAGCATGGACGACTTCGTGCCGGCGACCGTCGTCGGCTATTCGGAATGGCCGAAGAACACGCCCAATTACTGGGCGCTGCCGGCCATGGGCGACGTCGTCGGCTGGACCTATCGCAAGGACTGGTTCTCGAAGCCCGAATTGCAGAAGGAATTCAAGGAGAAATATGGCTGGGACCTCGGCCCGCCGGCCACCTTCGACCAGCTGAAACAGATCGCTGAATTCTTCCAGAAGCGGCAGATCGACGGCAAGACGGTCTATGGCGCCTCGATCTACACGGAGCGCGGCTCGGAAGGCATCACCATGGGCGCCATGGACGTGCTCTACAGCTACGGCTTCCAGTACGAGAACCCGAAGAAGCCCTATGACATGGAAGGCTTCGTCAATTCGCCCGACGCGATCAAGGGCCTGGAATTCTACAAGGCGCTTTACGACTGCTGCACCCCTCCGGGCGCCTCGAACAGCTACATGGGCGAAGGCGTCGATGCCTTCAAATCCGGCCAGGTGGCGATGCACATGAACTTCGCCTTCACCTGGCCGGGCCTGCAGAAGGACGAAAATGTCGGCGGCGACAAAATAGGCTATTTCGTCAATCCCAAGGGTCCTGGCGGCGCACAGTTTGCCCAGCTCGGCGGCCAGGGCATTTCCGTGGTGTCCTATTCCGACAAGCAGGAATCGGCGCTGAAATACATCAAGTGGTTCGCCAACAAGGACGTGCAGGCCAAGTGGTGGTCGCTCGGCGGCTATTCCTGCCTCAACGCGGTCGTCAAGGACCCGAAATTCCCGTCTAGCCAGCCCTATGCGCAGACCTTCCTCGACTCGATGGCCATCGTGAAGGACTTCTGGGCCGAGCCGAGCTACGCGCCGCTGCTGCAGGCCTCGCAGAAGCGCTTCCACGACTACGTCGTCGCCGGCCAGGGTTCGGCCAAGGACGCACTCGACGGGCTGGTCAAGGACTGGACGCAGATCTTCCAGGACGACGGCAAGATGTAAGCTCCTCCCGAGCTACGCCCAGGGCCGGATGATTTCAGGTCGAATAGACCAGAAATCATCCGCCTCCAGGCCTAAAGAGAGAGCATGATGTCGTTCCAAGACCGCTTCACACTTTTCGCCATTATGCTCGTGGTCCCGTGCCGCTCTTGGCACGAGACGCGGTTCAGATAAATTCCATCACAGAGACGCCCAAGTGACCGAAGCAGGACTGACCATGCTCAATCGGACCGCGGAGACCGTTGCCCGGGCGACCCCGGAACCGTTGGCGCGCAAGGTCCGGGGCATCAGCGACAAGGGCCTCGCCTGGCTGTTCATCTCGCCGACGATCCTGTTGCTGCTCGCCATCAACATCTTCCCGCTGTTCTGGGCGATCTATCTCTCGTTCACCAATTACCGCGCCAACCGGCCGAACGAGGTGGTGAAGAATCTCGGTTTTGCCAACTACCAGCGCATCCTCGGCGACCGGGACGTCTGGATCGCGATGCAGACGACAGCGCATTTCGTGTTCTGGACCATCCTGCTGCAGACGCTGATCGGCTTCACGCTGGCCTGGCTGATCGACCGCAAGTTCCGCGGCCACGCCTTCTGGACGACGCTGATCCTGGTGCCGATGATGCTGTCTCCGGCGGTGGTGGGCAATTTCTGGCGCTTCCTCTATGAGCCGCAGATCGGCCTGTTCTCCTATGTCATCGCGTTCGTCAGCGGCATTCCACCGACAAGCATCCAGATGCTCTCCAATGTGTCGCTGGCGCCATGGTCGATCATCATCGTCGACACCTGGATGTGGACGCCCTACGTGATGCTGATCTGTCTCGCGGGCCTGCGTTCGATCCCCGAATACATTTATGAGGCGGCCGAGGTCGACCGCGCCTCCAACTGGCGCCAGTTCTGGTCGATCACGCTGCCTATCGCGCTGCCCTTCATCATGCTGGCGGTGCTGTTTCGCGGCATCGAGAACTTCAAGATGTTCGACATGGTCAACCTGCTCACCGGCGGCGGCCCGGGCTCGACCACCGAGGTCGCCTCGATCACGCTAAAGCGGCAGGCCTTCGAGAGCTGGCGAACGGGTTATTCCTCGGCCTTCGCCATCATCCTGTTCGTCGCGGTGTTCGGCCTCGCCAACATCTACGTCAAGGCGCTCAACAAGGTGAAGCAGAGATGAGCCTGACCACAGCCCACTCGGTCGTCGCGCCCTCGGCAGGTTCGAAGCGCATCGCAGGCGCGATCATCATCGCCTACGCGCTGATCTCGATCGTGCCGCTGCTGTGGATCTTCGCCACCAGCTTCAAGACGCCGCCGGATTCGATCGCCTATCCGCCCAAGATCGTGTTCCAGCCGAGCATCGAAGGCTACTGCAACCTGTTCACCACGCGGACAAGGCAGACGCCCGAATACATCAACTCGCTGGGACCGGCGACCGGCTTCTGCGACGAGACGGTGCGCAAGCGCAATATGGTGATCGCCGGCCCGTCGAATTTCCTGCCGCGCTTCGTCAATTCGCTGGTCATCGCCTTCGGGTCGACCTTCTGTGCTGTCTTTCTCGGCACGCTGTCGGCCTATGGTTTCTCACGCTTCAAGGTGCCGCTTGCCGACGACCTCCTGTTCTTCATCCTGTCGACGCGCTTCATGCCGCCGATCGCCGTCGCCATCCCGATCTACCTGATGTATCGCGAGCTCGGCCTGTCGGACACCGCGCTCGGCATGATCCTGCTCTACACGGCGGTCAACGTCTCGCTGGCGGTGTGGCTGCTGAAAGGCTTCATCGACGAGATCCCGCGCGAATATGAAGAAGCGGCGATGATCGACGGCTATACGCGGCTGCAGGCCTTCTGGCGCACCGTGCTGCCGCAGGCGACCACCGGCATTGCGGCCACCGCGATCTTCTGCCTGATCTTCGCCTGGAACGAGTATGCGTTCGCGGCGCTGCTCACCTCCGGCACGGCACAGACCGCGCCGCCCTTCATCCCGACCATCATCGGCGAAGGCGGCCAGGACTGGCCGGCGGTTGCGGCGGGCACGACGATCTTCCTGGTGCCGATCCTGGTTTTCACCATCCTGCTTCGCAAGCAATTGCTGCGCGGCATCACCTTCGGCGCGGTGCGCAAATGAGCATGACCCAATCCGCAAAACGCAAATCGCGCTGGCCGCGCTGGGCCAGGCGCGGCGTGATGGAAAACGTCGCCACGGCGCTCATCGCTATCGGCTTCCTGATGCTGTTCCAGCCCTTCGCGCTGTCGCTCTACACCTATTCCTTCATCACCATGCTTGCTGGCACCGTGATGTTCATCGTCGTCTCGAAATTCCCGGAATAATCATGGCCGAGATCCGCGTCCAACACCTGAGGAAGGCTTTCGGCGACTTCGTCGCCGTGCAGGATTCCAACTTCGTCGTCGAGGATGGCGAGTTCTTCGTCATGCTCGGGCCGTCCGGCTGCGGCAAGACGACGACGCTGCGCATGATAGCAGGGCTGGAACTGCCGACCGGCGGCCAGATCCTGCTCGACGGCGAGGACGTCACCATGCTCAGGGCACGCGAGCGCGACATCGCCTTCGTCTTCCAGCTGTTCGCGCTCTATCCGCACATGAATGTGCGCAATAACATCGGCTTCCCGCTCTTGGCGCAAGGCATGCCCTCGGCCGAAATCCGCACAAGGGTCGAGGAGACGGCGAAGCTGCTGCGCATCGACCATCTGCTCAACAAATCCGTCTCGGGTCTTGCCGGCGGCGACCGCCAGCGCGTGGCGCTCGGCCGCGCCATCGTGCGGCGGCCAAAGTGCTTCCTGATGGACGAGCCGCTGGGCACGCTCGACACCGAATTCCGCGACCTGATGGTGCATGAACTGCGCGAACTGCACAACCGCATCCACGCCACGACGGTCTATGTCACGCACGACCAGATGGAAGCGATGTCGATGGCCGACAAGATCGCTGTGATGAACCATGGCGTCATCGAACAGTTCGGGAGCCCACGCGAAATCTACGACCGGCCGGCGACCATGTTCGTCGCCGACTTCATCGGCTCCCCGCCGATGAACTTCTTGGGCTTCGGCGGCGGGCTTGCCAAGGGCGCGAAGGAAATTGTCGTGCAAGGCGCAAAGGTCGCGGTACCGGAGGTGCGCGAGGATATCGCCCCGGCCGACATGGCGCTTGGCATCCGGCCGGAGCACATCCGCTTCGACGACGCCTCGAAGCTGCGCGGCGCCATCTACGGCACCGAATATCTCGGCACCACGCAGATCGTCGCCGTGGAGACGGCGGACGGCATCATCAAGGCGCGGGTGCCGGCCGAAATCCGGCTGAATGCGGGCGATCATGTCGGCCTGGCCCTGAACAGCGCGCGGCTGTCGCTGTTCGACAAGGGCTCCGGCCGCGCCGTGAAGACGGCGATCCACGACACCGCCTCTCAAGGGAGAGCGCAGCATGGCTGATGTGCGCGTCAAGAACGTGACCAAGAGTTTCGGCGAGCATGTCGCCGTCAACGGTCTCGGCCTGGATATATCAGACGGCGAATTCGTCGTGCTGCTCGGGCCGACCGGAGCCGGCAAGACGACGACGCTGCGGCTTATCGCGGGGCTGGAACGGCCGGATGCCGGCACGATCGAGATCGGCGGCCACGAGGCCACGACGCTGTCGCCGGCCGAGCGCGACACGGCTTTCGTCTTCCAGCAATATTCGCTCTATCCGCATCTGTCGGTGTTCGACAATCTTGCCTTCCCGCTGCGCTCGCCGGCGCGGAAAATGCCGGAAGACCAGATACGCCGGCGGGTCGAGGAGGTGGCGAAGATGGTGCGCATCCATCACAAGCTCGCCAACCGCTCGACCAAATTGTCGGGCGGTGAAATGCAGCGCGTCGCCATCGGCCGCGCGCTGGTGCGCAAGCCGGCCATCTACCTCATGGACGAGCCGCTTTCGTCGCTCGACGCCAAGCTGCGGGCGGACCTGCGGCTCGAATTGAAGCGCATCCAGTCCGAACTCGGCGCCACCATGCTCTACGTCACCCACGACCAGATCGAGGCGATGACGATGGCCGACCGCATCGGCATCCTCGCCGACGGCGTGCTGGTGCAGATCGGTTCGCCAAGGACGATCTATTCGGAGCCGGCTAACCTGCATGTCGCGGCACGACTCGGCCAGCCGGCGATCAACCTTTTGCCCATGGGGCTGTTGCCCGACGGCGGCGCGCCGGCGGGCGCCAAGACGATCGGCGCACGCACCGAGCATCTGGCGATTGAAAAGGCCGTGAATGGCCATGCCGACGGCGTCGTCGACTGGGTCGAGCATCTCGGCGACCAGAACCATCTGCATGTGACGGTGGGGCCGAAGAAGCTGGTGACGCTGACAGATCCAGACACCGATCTGGCCCAAGGCGACAGGGTGGTGATCCGCTACCGCTCGCCGCTCTATTTCGGCGCGGATGGACAAAGGTTGATGTGAACGGTTTCGAGCGTCCCCGCCAAGGGTCGACGCCGGCTTCCGATGGACGATTGCGAATACGGGACGAATTCGATGAAGCACTTTTTCAACCGCAGGGAAACGATCGTCACCGAGGCGCTGGACGGCCTGTTGCGTACCATCGGCTCGGGCGACCTCGCACGCCTCGACGGCTACCCCGAGATCAAAGTCGTCCTGCGCGCCGGCTGGGACAAGACGAAGGTCAGCGTCATCTCCGGCGGCGGTGCCGGACACGAGCCATCGCACGCCGGCTTTGTCGGCAAGGGCATGCTGACGGCCGCGGTCTCGGGCGAGATCTTTGCCTCGCCGAGCGTTGAAGCGGTGCTGGCGGCCATCCGCGCAGTCACCGGCCCGGCCGGCTGCCTGCTGATCGTCAAGAACTATACCGGCGACCGTCTCAATTTCGGCCTGGCCGCCGAGAAGGCGCGCGCCGAAGGTTTTGCCGTCGAGATGGTGATCGTCGCCGACGATATCGCGCTGCCCGACATCGCCCAGCCGCGCGGCGTCGCCGGCACGCTGTTCGTGCACAAGATTTCGGGCCATCTGTCGGAGGCCGGCCATGATCTGGCTGCGATCGCGGCAGCGGCACGCGCGGCCGCGAAGGACATCGTCTCGCTCGGCATGTCGCTGTCGTCCTGCTCCATCCCCGGTCAACCGCATGAAGACAGGTTCGGCGAAAACGACGGCGAGCTCGGTCTCGGCATCCATGGCGAGCCGGGTGTCGAACGCATCGCGGTGCAGAGCGCCGACAGGCTGGTGGCAATCATGGCGGAGCCCCTCGCGGCGCGGCTCGACCCCAGTGCTCCCCATGCCTTGCTGATCAACAATCTCGGCTCGGTGCCGCCGCTTGAAATGTCGCTGATCGCCAATGCGGTGCTTGCCTCGCCGCTCGGTAAGTCCATCAAGCTGGCAATCGGCCCCGGCCCGCTGATGACGGCCCTCAACATGAACGGCTTCTCGCTGTCGCTGATACGGCTTGACGCGGCCCGCGAGGCCGCCCTGCTGGCGTCGGTAGGCCCGCACGCCTGGATGCCGGCAAAGCCGGTCGCCGCACCTGCTGTCGTGCCGATGGCGAAAGCATCCGGACAGAGTGCGACGCACCTGCCCAGCCAGGACGCCGGCACAAAGCGCCTGATCGTTGCGGTCTGCGAAAGGCTGATCTCGCTCGAAGCGACATTGAACGGGCTGGATGCCAAGGCGGGCGACGGCGACACCGGCTCGACCGTGGCGACCGGCGCGCGCAGTGTGCTTGAGCGGCTTGATAGGCTGCCGCTCGCCAACCCCGCGGCGACGCTCGGCGCGGTGGGCGACATTTTGAGCGCATCGATGGGCGGCTCCAGCGGCGTGCTGCTGTCGATCTTCTTCACGGCGGTGGCGCAGGCCCTCGAAGGCGGCGCTGACATAGCCAAGGCGCTGCTTGCCGGGCTCGAGCGGATGAGCTTCTATGGCGGCGCCAAACCGGGCGACCGCACCATGGTCGATGCCCTGGAGCCGGCGCTCAAGGCGCTCGACGGCAGCGGGCTTGGAAGCGCGGCGGCAGCGGCCCGGCGCGGTGCCGAGGCCACGGCGGCCATGGAAAAGGCGAAGGCCGGACGGTCCGCCTATATCGGGACCAAGTTGCAAGGCGTGGTCGACCCCGGCGCTCAGGCCGTGGCCGAGGCGTTCGCGGCCGCCGCCACGCTGCTTGTCACGGCCTGATGCATGCTCCAGTTGTCGAATGACCGTTCTTTCGCTACTGCGGGCAAGGCGCAAACCGGGAATTTGGCCGATATGACGGCATTGAACCTTGCCAGGCTGGTCGCGGCCGCCGCGGATGCGATTGCCGCCCACGCCGAGGAATTGACGGCGCTCGACCAGGCGATCGGCGACGGCGACCACGGGCTGAATATGAAACGCGGCTTCGAGGCCGTGCGGGCCGAGGCCGATGTGTTCGCGGCCAAGCCGCTGCCCGACGCGCTGAAGGCGATCGGCACCAAGCTGGTGATGACAGTGGGCGGGGCCTCCGGCCCGCTCTTCGGCACATTGTTCATGGCGCTCGGCAAGGAGATTTCGGCCGACTCCGATCGCGCCAATTTGACGGTGGCCTTCGGCAAGGCGATCGAGGCGGTGGCCGCGCGCGGCAAATCTCAAGTTGGCCAGAAAACCATGCTCGATGTGCTGCAGCCGGTGCATCAGGCCTTGGCCGAGGGAAAGACGGCGGCGGAAATAGCCGACATCGCCGACATCGCCGCCAAGGCGACCGTACCTATGAAAGCGTTGCGCGGCCGCGCCTCGTTCCTCGGCGACCGCTCGATCGGCCATATGGATGCCGGCGCGCGCTCGACCGCGCTGCTGGTGCGTACGGTGGCGGAAACCATCGGGGAGGTTGCCTGATGAGCAATGTCGGGATCGTGATCGTGTCGCATTCGCCGCTGGTCGCGGAGGGCACGGCCGACATGGTACGCCAGATGGTGGGCGACGAAGTGCCGCTTGCATGGTGCGGCGGAAACGGCCATGGCGGGCTCGGCACCAATGTCGAGGCGATCATGGGCGCCATCGACAAAGCCTGGTCGGAAGCCGGCGTCGCCATTCTCGTCGATCTCGGCGGCGCCGAGACCAACAGTGAAATGGCGGTCGAGATGATCGGCGAGCCGCGTGCGCACAAGATCGTCGTCTGCAACGCACCGATCGTCGAGGGGGCGGTGATGGCCGCGACCGAGGCATCCGGCGGCGCCTCGCTGAAAGAGGTGGTGGCGACGGCGCATGAATTGTCGCCGTCGTGAGTGAACAGGAACGTTGAACATATGTCCGCAGCCGCCGAAGCGACCGTCCTGATCACCCATGCGGTGGGTCTGCATGCGCGCCCTTCGGTGAAGTTCACCAAGCTGGCCAAGACCTTTGCCGCCGATGTCGAGATCGCGCTTGCCGCCAACGGGCCGTGGTTCGACGCCAAGAGCATCGTCAAGGTGATGGCGGCCAAGGCGCCGAAGGGCACGTTGCTGCACATCAGGGCCAGGGGTGATGGCGCCATCGATGCCGTCGATGCGCTGGTCGATCTGGTGCGGCGCGACTTCGACGAAGGCGCGGACCATGCCCGCACCGCTTAGGCTCCAAGGCATTTCCGCCTCGGCCGGCTATGCCGAGGGGCCGCTGTTCGACCTCGACCGGCCATCGGCCGTCTACGCAAGCAAAGCCACTGCGGCGGAAGAGAAGGCGTCGCTGACAGCCGCGATCGATAAGGCGGTGAAACGGCTTGCCGCCATGATCGAAGCCGCAGACAGCGATGCCGCCGGCATACTCGAATTCCACATCGCCATGCTGGAGGACGACGCGCTGAGCGAACCGGCCTTCGCGTCGATCGTTTCCGGACGGACCGCCGACACGGCCTGGCGGCAGGCACTCGATAGCGAGATCGCCAGCTACGAAGCCTCCGACCAGGGCTATTTCCGCGCCCGCGCCGCGGACCTGCGCGATATCAGGGACCAGGTGCTGCGTGCCCTGACCGAGGACGGAGGCCGCGCCGCGCCTTCGGGCGCCATCCTGTTCGGCGACGACATCGCCCCGACGCGTTTTCTCGAAACCGACTGGACGCACGGCGGCGGCATCGCGCTGAAGGCGGGCAGCACCGCCAGCCATGTCGCCATGCTGGCGCGATCGCGCGGCGTGCCGATGGTGGTTGGGCTGCGCCAATTGGAGGCCAATCTGGCAGGCCTCGCTCTGCTCGACGCCGAGCACGGCAGCATCGTGCTGGCGCCCTCGCCGGCGGAGGTCGCCTCCTTCCGGCAATTGTCCTCTTCCTTCACGATTCGCGAAGGCAAGGCACGGACCTTCCTGGCACGGCCGGCGGTAACCAAGGACGGGACGGCGGTGCGCGTGCAGGTCAACATCGCCGGCCCATCCGATGTCGACGCCATCGACATCGCGACCTGTGACGGTGTCGGACTGATGCGCACCGAATTCCTGTTCGGCAAGACCTTGCCGGATGAGGCGACGCAATACCGCGCCTACCGCAAGGTGCTGGAATGGGCCGGGGAAAAACCTGTGACGATCCGCACCGTCGATGCCGGCGGCGACAAGCCGGTGCCGGGCTTCACCGTCGAGGAAGGCAATCCGTTCCTTGGCCTGCGCGGGATCAGGCTGTCGCTGGCGCGGCTCGACATATTCCGTGTTCAAATCAGGGCATTGCTGCGCGCCGCGCCGCACGGCAATCTCAGGGTCATGTTTCCGATGATCGCCATGGCCGAGGAGTATGAACGCGCGGCTGCCTTGTTCGCCGAAGAACAGGCGGCGCTTGCCGCGCGCGGCGTCACGCAGCAGATACCGCCGCTCGGCATCATGGTCGAAGTGCCGTCGGTGGCGATTGCGCCGGAGGCCTTTGCCGGCGTCGCCTTCTTCTCGATCGGCTCCAACGACCTGACCCAATATGTTATGGCGGCGGCGCGCGACAATGCAGCGGTCGCGCATCTCAATTCCGTTCGTCATCCTGCCGTCCTGCGGCTGATCGGCTCTGTCACGGCCTTCGGACGGGAAAACGGCATTCCCGTCAGCCTGTGCGGCGATGCCGGTGGCGATCCGGCGTCGATCCCATCGCTGCTGGAAGCCGGCCTGCGCGACCTTTCCGTCGCGCCGGCGCAACTCGCCATGGCCAAGGCGGCCATATCGGACATTTCGGTCTAGGCGCGGCTGGCATGGTCGACAACACACCCGAACCCGGTTCCGAAGAGGCGATCCGCGCCTACAAGACAATCCTGTCGCAGGTCATCGACCAGCGCCCGTCCGGCATGCGCCAGCGCCTTGCCGACGCGCTTGGCAAGCACCGCAGCTTCGTCACGCAGATTTCGAGCCCGGCCTATTCGGTCCCCATCCCCTCAAAGCATCTGCCTTCGATCTTTTCCGTCTGCCATTTCAGCCCAGCCGAGCGCGATCAGTTCCTTGCCGCCTACCATCAGGCACATCCGGGAAAGATGTCGATCGCGGCGGGCATGCGCAAGACACGGCATGTGTCGCTCGTCGTGCCCGATTTCGGCGACGACAAGCAGAACGCGGCGCTCGACCGGGCGATCAACGAATTCATCCAGAAGATCACCAGCATCGCCGGCAAGGGCGGCGGCTGACCGTTTCTTGCCGGGCTGTTTGGGAGGACGCCATGAAGAAATTTATGAACGCGGTGGACACGGTGCTGACCGAGAGCCTCGACGGTTTCGCGGCCGCCCATGCCGATATACTGGTGCTTGGCGAGGAGCACAAATTCATCCGCCGTCGGAGCTTGCGGCCAGGCAAGGTGGCGCTGATCTCCGGAGGTGGCTCGGGCCACGAGCCGCTGCATGGCGGCTTTGTCGGCCATGGCATGCTGGATGCCGCCTGCCCCGGCCAGGTGTTCACCTCGCCGACGCCGGACCAGATGCTGGCGGCGGCGCAGGCCGTCGACACCAGCGCCGGCTGCCTATTCATCGTCAAGAATTATGAGGGCGACGTGATGAACTTCGACATGGCGGCCGAAATGTCGGAAGGCGTCCTGCAGGTGGTGACCAATGACGACGTGGCCGTCGAGAATTCATCCTACACGACCGGCCGGCGCGGCGTCGCCGGCACGCTGGTGGTGGAAAAGATCGTCGGCGCGGCCGCCGAGCATGGCCTGGCCCTCCCGGTGCTGAAGACGCTGGGCGAGCGCGTCAATGCCGCGACCCGCTCGATGGGCGTGGCGCTCACCAGTGGCACGGTGCCGGCCGCGGGCAAGCCGACCTTCGACATCGGCGATGGCGAGATGGAGTTCGGCGTCGGCATCCATGGCGAGCCCGGCCGGCGACGCGACAAGTTGAAAAGCGCCGATGCGATCGCCGAGGAAATCTGCGCCGCTATTCTGGGCGATCTCGGCGACAGGGGCAAAGGTCCGGCGCTGCTGTTTATCAACGGCTTCGGCGGCACGCCGCTGATGGAACTCTATCTGATGTACAACAGCGCGCGCCGGATATTCGAGAGCCACGGCGTCACGATAACCCGCTCGTTGGTCGGCAGCTATGTCACCTCGCTCGACATGGCCGGCTGCTCGATCACGCTGACCATGCTCGATGATGAGATGACAGGCTGGTGGGACGCGCCCGTCCATACGGCGGCGCTGCGCTGGGGCATGTAAGACTGGCCTCAGACATGCATTTCTGCGACCATCGTGCACAACCCAATTATCTGCAATATTGTCCGGCTTGATGCTGCCACCCCTGACACCCGCCGACGAAAAACTGTTGCTGCGCTTCGCCGATCCGGAGTCCACGGCGGTCGACGATAATCTGTCGGCAAAAGCTCTGTCGGCACTGCTCGACAATGCTGAATTCCACGGCGTTCTGCCGATCATGCTGCGCAAGCTGAGGGAACGTGGCGACGTCCATTTGCCTGATGACCCTGCCTTGCAGCTGAAGCTGTCGGGGCTGCGTGATCAGGCAACGATTGCCACCGGCCAGTCGATGCTGCTGCAGTACCATGGCGACCGCATCATGAAGGGGTTGGCGGCGGAAGGCATTCCGGCGCGGATCGTCAAGGGGCCGGTCTTCGCGCGAAAACTCTACCGCAACATATCCGACCGGCCGTTCACCGACATCGACATTCTCGTCGAGCCCGGCAACCTTGCGCGGGCAAACCAGGTGATCGCGGCCAGCGGCTTCGAGCTTGGCAGCGACGAAGCCGAATCCTACCAGTTGCAGGAGTTCAAATGGCTGGAAAAGGGGAATTCCAGCCTGCTGATCGAACTGCATGGCGACCTTGTGCACGACACCGGCATGCGGCGGCGCCTGTCGCTGGGCTTCCGCGAATTGGGCACCATCGACGGCGGGGCGAAGGACACGCCGGCAGCCCTTTTGACGATCGCCATCGTGCATGCCGCCGGCGGCCACAAATTCCACCGGCTGCAGCTTTGTGTCGACGTGCTGCAAGGTGTGCGGGCGCTGGGCTCGCCCGAATCGGAAACCCGCCTGCTGGAAGCGGCGCGCACGACCGGCATCGAACTCGAACTGGCGATCGTGCTCGACGTCACCGGCCGATTGTTCGGCGAAGCCCGCGCGCTTGAACTCGCCGGGCGGATCAAGCCCGACCTCTCGATACGGCTGGCCGGGCGGCTGATCACGACCAACACGCTGCTCAGGGTGAATTCCCGGGAAAAGATCGGCTCACGCCTGCGCCGCGACGCCTTTCGCTGGATCCAGCGGCTGGCTAAGGCCAGGGCGGTTCCAGGAAAAGCGTGAAGCGTCTTCCGTTGCATCAAGACAAGAAGTCTTCCGCCGCTGAATGGCCGTCAATCGGTTGAGGTCAGCGTCGCGTTGATCAGCGCCGCCGCGTCGGCAGGGCGTGCGCCGACTTCCAGGGTGAAGGTCGGCACCGAGGAGACCAGCTTGCCGATCGTCGCCAGCCGGCGCTTCTGCAACGGCAACAGGCCGGTCATGCCGGTGCGGACATTGTCCATCGCCAGTACCACCATCGCGTCGGTCCGGGCCATGGGCACGAGCCGCGTTTCACTGTCGATGGACCGCGCCAGGTGGAAAAGGGCCGCCACCGGCCTGGCGGCCGGACTTTCGATTCGTATGATCCCGCTCAACCGCTCCAGCGAGACGGCCTTTTCGCCGTTGCGGTCCCATGACGGACCAAGGCATGGCGACACAAGCGGGATCATTTCGGCGGTCTTCTGGTGGATCTTGACGGGGCGCGGCAAACCCCAGGCCACAGGCCTGACCGAAGCGACGTTCAGGATCATGGCGTCGTCGGAGCAGAGGCCGAAGCCCTGCGTGGCCAGCGCCAGTGACGTGGTGGTCTTGCCCGTGCCGCTCGGCGCGTGGATCAGCACGACAGCGTCACGATCGGGCAGCGTCAGGCCGGCGGTGTGCAGCATATGCTGGCCGCCAGCGTCGAGCGCGGCGTCCAGCACCAGCATCGACGGTGTCCAGGCCGCTTTCGTGCCGGGGCGCACCCGGAGTTTCGCCCAGCCCTCCTCATCATTCATCGCCACAGTCTGGCGTCCTGGAAAGACGAGATGGACCGTCGAGCCATCGGCCACCATCCGGCAATAGCCGTCTTCCGGTATCTCGCCTTCAAAGACGAGCGACCCGACCGGCTCTTCCTCCAGAACGTCCGTCTCGGCAATATCGAGGCGAAAATCCGGCTCGACGGAATCTGCTACGCGCAGGCTGGCGAGCATTCTGTCGAAGTCCCGCCCCAATTCGGGCCGGTCGGCCGATATGCCGAGAACCTGGCCGTTGAGGCCGTAGCATGCAAAAAGTCTGGTCAAGCGGGACGCACCCTTGTGCCATCGGCATGGTGGCGATAGATCTCGACCATGCCGGGAAGGCTGTCACTGACAACCGGTTTGCCATCGAGGCAGACCCAGCAATGCGCCGACAAGTGCTGCGCCTTCAGCGACTTCGGATCGACGCCGAAACGCAGCTCCGGATCGAAGCCGGCAAGGCGCAGGAAACGATGGCCAAGCAGGCCCTCGCGCAGGCATCTGCGGTCGCGCATCAGCCAGGGATGGCGCACGGTGCGGTTGACGCGGGCGACGATGTAGGCGGCCGGCAGGCCGCGATAGGGTGTCGGCGAGGCGAGCGGCGCCCATTTTAGCACCTCCTCGAAACTGCGGTTGGCGATGAGGACCGGCATCAGCCGCGCGCTTGCCCAGAGATGGCAGCGAAACAAAGCACGCAGGAGCGGACCGTCGGCCATCAGGTGTGTCTCTTCATCAGGCGCCCGGGGCGGCGAGGATACCTTCCGAGACCAGATCGGTGGCCAGTGCGGCCATGTCCTCGTCGAGCGTATCCTTGCCGACCTCGAACTCCTCGCAAAGCAGGCCGACGATCTGGTCAAGGCTGCGCGCGCCATCGACCTTGTCGAGAAAGGCTTCGGTCGTACCGTTGCAGGTGTAGAGTTGGCCGCTGCGCGCCAGAAGCACGACGGCCCCATCGCCGACATGCTGGACCGAGGCGTCGTCCGCCAGCCGCAAAACCGTCCCAGAAACAATTTCCATCACCAACCCCAAAAAGCCATGCAAACCCCGAAATGAGATAGCGCGGTGATGGGGCGCTGTCTATCAGCCGGGGGAGATAGTCCATGCCGGTTTGCCTTTTGCAGGCGACCACCGGTGGCGCATGCGCTCCCCTCAATGCCGTACTTCACGACGGTGGGCGTCTCCGCTCAGGACGAGACCATCTCGGACGAAAATCGGGGAAGACATCGCCGGAAAAAACAGCATAGGCTATCACAAAGACGGCAAATCGATCCTTGGGAGGATGTGGATGGTTTCACGCTATCACGAGGTCTATGACGGCTGGAAACGCGACCCGGAAAAATTCTGGGCGGACGCGGCCGTCGCCATCGATTGGTACTCGCCCTGGGACAAGGTGTTCGATGCCACGGCCGGCGTCTACGGGCGCTGGTTCACCGGCGCGACCTGCAACACCTGCTACAACGCCATCGACCGCCATGTCGCCGGCGGACGCGCCGATCAGATCGCGCTGATCCATGACAGCGCCATCACTGGAACGGTGAAGAAATTCACCTATGCCGAGCTCAAGCGCGAAGTGGTGGCACTGACCTCGGTGCTGAAGAATCGCGGCATCGGCAAGGGCGACCGTGTCATCATCTACATGCCCATGGTGGCGGAGGCGGCCATCGCCATGCTCGCCTGCGCCCGGATCGGCGCGGTGCATTCGGTCGTCTTCGGCGGCTTTGCCTCGCATGAGCTTGCCACCCGCATCGATGACGCCAGGCCCAAGCTGATCATCTCCGCCTCCTGCGGCCTTGAGCCGGGCCGGGTCGTGGCCTACAAGCCGCTGCTCGACAGAGCGATCGAGATGTCCCGCCACAAGCCGGACGCCTGCCTGATCCTGCAGCGCGACCAGTTGCGCTGCGATCTGAAGGACCATTTCGACATCGACTACGCCGACGCCGTTGCCCGCGAGCGGGCAGCCGGCGCCAATGTCGACTGCGTGCCGGTGCTCGCCACCGATCCGCTCTACATCATCTACACGTCAGGCACGACCGGCCAGCCCAAGGGCATCGTGCGCGACAATGGCGGCCACATGGTCGCGCTGAAATGGACGATGGAGAACGAATTCGGCGTCAAGCCGGGCGAGGTGTTCTGGGCGGCGTCCGATGTCGGCTGGGTGGTCGGCCATTCCTACATCGTCTACGGACCGCTGCTGCATGGCTGCACCAGCATCCTGTTCGAAGGCAAGCCGATCGGCACGCCCGACGCTGGCACCTACTGGCGGGTCATTGCCGAACACGGCGCCGTCGCGCTGTTCACCGCGCCGACGGCCTTCCGGGCGATCAAGGGCCAGGACCCCAAGGGCGAGTTCGTTCCCAAATACGATCTGTCGAAATTCCGCACACTGTTCCTCGCCGGCGAGCGCGCCGACCCCGAAACCATCAAATGGGCGGAGCAGAAATTGAACGTGCCCGTCGTCGATCATTGGTGGCAGACGGAGACCGGATCGCCGATGACGATCAACCCGGCGGGGCTCGGCCTGCTGCCGGTGAAATACGGCTCGCCCGGCGTGCCGATGCCCGGCTACGACATCCGGGTGCTCGACGACGCCGGCCACGAAGTGCCGCGCGGCACGCTGGGCAATGTCGTGGTCAAGCTGCCATTGCCGGCCGGCTGCCTGCCGACCTTGTGGAACGCCGATGCCCGCTTCCGCCAAGCCTATCTCGACGAGTTCCCCGGCTTCTACAAGACGGCCGATGCCGGCATGATCGACGACGATGGCTACCTCTATGTGATGGCCCGCACCGACGACATCATCAATGTCGCCGGCCACCGGCTGTCGACCGGCGCCATGGAAGAGGTGCTGGCCGCCCATCCCGATGTCGCCGAATGCGCTGTCGTCGGCATTGCCGATGCCATGAAAGGCCAGGTGCCGCTCGGCTTCGTGGTGTTGAACGCCGGTGTCGCGCGCGACGGGGAAGCCATCGAGCAGGAGGTGGTCGCGCTGGTGCGCGAACGCATCGGCCCGGTCGCCGCTTTCAAGACCGTAGTGATGATCAAGCGCCTGCCCAAGACACGGTCGGGAAAGATCCTGCGCGGCACCATGCAGAAGATCGCCGACAAAGAGGAGTGGACGATGCCGGCGACCATCGACGACCCTGTCATCCTGGACGAGATCACCGCCGCGATGAAGGTGCGCGGGATCGGGATTTGAGGCTCCGCGTTGATGGCCGATGAGAGCCTACCTTGTTCGGCAGGCAGTACCTTTTTGTGTGTCGTGCACCGGCCTCTTGGCACTATCCCGCTTCATACGCGATGGCAGGCAGCCATTTTGCGTGCACGACTGCCGGCTTGATATCGAGAGCCGCCGCATGGACCCGTTTCAGGATCGCCGACAAGGAGGACCGGCTGATCTTCGATGAACTCGATTGCGCCTAGAGCGGTTCAGCGTTTGATAGAATCGTTGATCCGCTCTAACTCTTTGTTTTTACGCAATTCCGGACGGAAAACCGCTACGCACTTTTCCTGCAATTGCTCTAAAAGCGCACGTATCCCGGGGACGCCGCTATCTCGCGAATTATTCGGGCGGGATTTCCGGCAACCAGGCTGTGCGGGGGGACACTTTTGGTGACCACGGACCCGGCTCCGATCACGCTATGGTCGCCGATTTCAACTCCAGGCAGAATTATCGAATTGCGGCCGATCCACACATTGTCGCCGATCACGACGGCTTTCGTTTTGACGCCGGCGCCTTCATCGATCTCGTGATAGTTCGAATCTTGAATGACGACGCAATCGCCGACAAGGCAGTTCTTCCCGATGCTCACCGCTGTCGAAACGTCGATCATCACGCCGCTGTTTATGAATGATCTGGAGCCGATGGACAGTCTTGCATTGCCGAGAACATGGAACCAGGAACGGGATCCGAAACCCCGGAATGAAACCAAGGAACCGAGCTCGATAGCGCCCTTTCCCGCTATATGCGGCGAGACGCCGAGGACCGAAACGCGATCGGCTATTTTTATGCCCTTGGTCCGCCAAAGGAAGGTAAAGATCCTACCTTTGATAAACCTTCGGACACGATAGATATTCACGACGACACCCCCTTCCGAGCCGCATTGATCGTCATGCGGACAGAGACATCCGGCTGCCCTCCGCAGCCAGGTGAATGCAATGGAACGAACAGCCTTTGCAGGACGGCCCGCTAGAGCGGCCCGGCGTTTGATGGAATCGTTGATCCGCCCTAAGTCTTTGTTATTACGCAACTCGAGACGGAAAACCGTTACGCACTTTTCCTGGAATTGCTCGGTGCGACCAACGCCTACTGGCTGGCCAGAGGCGCCAGCTTGACCTTGATGACGTCGCCGGGCAGCACGGGCGTGTCTTCCTTCGCCGCGATCTCGCTGGTCTTGCCGTCGACGACCCGCACCAGCGCATAGAGCAGGCTGGGCTCTTCGTTGGTATCAGTGGCCGCCCTGGTGGCTGGATCGGTTGCCTGGGCGATCAGGCCCTTCTGCATGTTCACCTTCAGCGCGGCCTCATTGAGGTCGGCTTCGGTCTGCTGCCGGTTGGCGGCGAGACTCGAACTCAAGGTGTTCTGGGCATCGATGGCGTCCTGCGTCGCCTTGCTGATCGCCTGCTTGGCGGTGAGAATGGCCGTTTCGTAGTCCAGGATCTTGCCCTGCAGGTCGGTGACGGACTGCTGCGAATCCAGAAGTCGCGCGTTGGCGACCAGACCCTTCTGCGCCAGTGGACCGATGCTGGCGAGTTGCTGCTGCGCCAGGTCGACCTGCTTCTGTTGGTTGACGATCTTCTTCTGCAGGGATTCGATCTCGGCCTGCAGAACCCCTTTGAGATCGTCGAGCGCCTCGAGCTTCAGCTTAAGCGCCTTCTGGTCCGAGGTCAGGATCGTCATCTCGTCGGCGACGATGGCCGGCAGCCGCGGATCGCCCTCGACCTCTTTTGGCACGTCGAAACTCGTCTTGCCGGCCATATCGGCGTCGATGCGGGCGCGCTTGACGATCAGCCTGATGCGCTGGTCGTCAGAGATGTCGAAGCCGCCCTTGGCGGTGACCAGGTCCTTGCCGAGTTGAGGCCCGTAGTCTGTGTTGCGCCTGATGCCGCCGGCGACGCTGATCGCCTTCAGCACCGTAAGGTCGGGCACATAGGGAAACTGACCGGGGTTCTGCACCTCGCCCGAAATGTAGAATGGCCGGAACTGTGCCATTTCAACCGAGGCTTCAGGCCTGTCCGACAAAGCGAGCTTGTGCTGCAGCGCCTCGCCGATCGCTGCCGCGACTTGCGCCGTGGTCTTGCCGGCCGCCGGCAATTCGCCGACGAAAGGCACGGACAGGGTACCGGCCGGGCCGACCGTGTATTGGCCGTTGACCGACGACCAGTCGCGGAACGTACTTTCGACGGTCTGCCATTCGGCGATGCGGATGGTGAGCTTGTCTTGCGAGCCGAGGTGGTATTCGTCGGCGGCGGCCATCGGCGGAAAAGCGAGCGATGCCGCAAGGCAGGCCATAAGCAGCGAGCGGCCGCAAAACGGGCCGCTGCCAAAGGCTTCCGATATGTCTTTTTTCAACTGTGCGTTCCGATCCGTTTTAGCCCCATCGCCCGATGAGCTTGCCGCCGGATGCCTGGCACCGGTGGCCGGTCAGTAAGAGCCGCGCGACATCCAGACGGCCGGCACGGTCTTGATGATGATGCGCACGTCCCCGAACAGCGACCAGTTCTCGACATAGTGACGGTCGAACGCGACGCGGCTGTCATAGGAGACGTCGTTGCGGCCGCTGACCTGCCACAGGCCAGTCAGGCCGGGCCGGGACTTCAGATAGTACACGGCGGCGCTGCCGTAGATCTCCAGCTCGTCGCGCACCACCGGACGAGGCCCGACAAGGCTCATGTCGCCCTGAAGGATGTTGATGATCTGGGGGAGTTCATCGAGGCTGAGCTTCCTCAAGACCGCTCCGACACGGGTGACGCGCGGATCGTTCTTCAGCTTGCGGGTGGCCATCCACTCCGCGTTGGCTTCCGGATTGGTGGCGAGATAGGCGGCCAGCACCTTGTCGCCGTCCGGAACCATGGTGCGGAATTTCAGGCACGGAAAGATCCGGCCGCCGCGCCCGATTCGCCTGTGGCCGTAGAAAATCGATCCACCGTCGGAAAACTTGACCAGCAACGCTATCATGATGAACAGCGGGCTGAGCGCGATCAGGCCAGCCAGCGAACCCACAATATCAAAACTGCGTTTGATAAGGCCGCCGATCGGCGGCGGAAAATCGGTGCCAGCCTGCGAAAAGTCCGCCGTGGCCGACTTGGCAATGTCCCTCATGCCGATACTCCATGCGTTGAACGAATGGTTTATCGCACGATATCAAAAAAATGCTGCAGCGCAACACACAATTTCCCAGCCCGTTGAAATAGTCTCGTCATGAATTGACTAAATAATAAGCTTGTGCAGAAAATTTTTCAGGATGTTGAGCAAATTTGTGGCAACAAAATGGCAACTAGAAAAAATTCCGACCTTTATGGGGCGATTTTGAGGCAGGGCGTTCCCCGTGGCCTCCAACGGGGCATATTAGTGCTTTATAAAGATGCGAAGTTCCGGAGTATTAACATAAAATACTGCTTAATATTGTAGATTGTACTGAAATAGGCCTGTGGGCCTAGATCGTTTGAAATGCCTGTGTGTGCGTTGCAACACGAGCGAGTCAATCGTATCGGCTCAATCAAAAATATGTGCGGTTGCCCTTGCCGCCTCCTGCCCGCCTTAATAGAATTGCAAATTATACCTGTCAGAGTGGCGACAGGTTGAAAGGCCGGAAGCAACCGGTCGGGAGCGGGCGACTTAACAAGCCCGCATAACAAGGGACGGCGCTCGGGTAGGGCAATCGTTGGATATAACCCGAGCCGGTTTATGGGCTGTTGGGTATGTCGCTTCCAAAATTCATCATTGGGATGATTTTCGCGCTGGCAATCATCGTTGGCTGGTCCTGGATCGATAGCGCTTCGCTGGGTACGACCCTGCTGCGCGTCATCATCTGCGCCGTGATCATCCAGGCCGGCTACTTCGTCCTTGTCTATGCCATGATCGCCAGGAGCGCGCCGACGCCGGCGGACAGGCTGCGCGAGGCCGAAAGAAAGCTCAGTGCGCCGGACGTGGCTGAAAGCGAAAAGCTGGGCAGCGCACGGCGAAGCCTGCACTGATCCAGCAATATCGCCAAATCCCAGGGATATATCCGCCCTCAGGCCACATTGGCGGATTCGGGTTCCGATTGTTCTCCAGACAGCATCCTGGACAGCCGGCTCCCCGGCTTTGCCTTCAGCCGCTGATATTGCCCGACTTCCACGACACGGCCGTCCTCCATCGCCACCACCCAGTCGGCGAAGGCGATCATCGACGGCCGGTGGGCGATGGTCAGGATGGTCATCGCGCCGCGCAATCCGTCGATCGACCTGGCGATCAGCGACTGGTTCTGCCAGTCGAGCGCGCTGGTCGCCTCGTCGAGGATGAGCAGCGACGGCTTGCGCAGCAGTGCACGCGCCAGCGCGATGCGCTGGCGCTCGCCGCCGGAGAGGCGCACGCCACGGTCGCCGACCACCGTATCGAGCCTGTGGTCGAGCCGTTCGACGAATTCACCGGCGTGCGCGGCGCGCAGCGCTCTCCATAAATCGTCGTCGCTCGCCTGCGGCGCAGCGAGACGCAGGTTCTGCGCGATCGTATCGTGCAGCAGGAACACGTCCTGCGGCACATAGGCCACCTGATCGCGCCAGCGGCGGCGATTGGCGGCATCGATCTCGATGCCGTCGACGAGGATCTTGCCGGCGCTCGGCTCGAGCAGGCCGAGCAGCATGTCGGCGATCGTGCTCTTGCCGGATCCCGACGGACCGATCAGGGCGGTGACCTTGCCGGCGGGAAGGCCAAACGTGATGTCGCTCACCACCGCCTTGCCGGCGCTGTCGTCATAGAAGAAGGAGACACCGCGAATGTTCAGTCCGGTATCCAGCGACAGCTTGCCACCATCCTTGGATCCGACATGGCCCGGTTCACGCTCTGCATCGAAACGTGCCTGCAGGCTGCGCATCGCCGTATAGGCGGGCAGGTTGATCAGCACCTGCTGGGCCTGTGTCTGCATGTCCATGAAGCGCGGCGCGATGCGCATGAAGACAAGCAACAGCACGACAATCTCGGCCAGTGACAGGTTGAAGCGGACCAGCGCCACATAGATGAACAGGCTCAAGCCCACCACGCTCGCCACCTGGAACACGGCGGTACCGATCGAGCTGTTGCGCACGTAGTCGATGTTGTCGGCCTTCATCTTTTCGAGCGTTGCCTGCAACTGGGCGAAATAGCTCGCTTCGACATTCAGGCTCTTGGCCACCTTGATGCCGCCGAGGAATTCCGAGACCGTCCGGTACTGATCCTGGCGATTGGCTGTCAGAACCCTGCCGAAAGCGGTGGCGCGCGAGCGGAACGGCTGCAGCGCGACGAACATCAGGATACCGATGACCACGGCAAACAGCGTCATCACCGGCGAGATGAACACGGAGACCACGAGATAGCCGGTCAGAAGCACGGCGATCTGAACCAGCATCAGCAGCGAGAAGGCCGCCCCCTGGACGCGGTCTATGTCGCCGGTCAGGGCATGGTCGAGGTCGGAGCCGCGCATGCGCGTGAATACGCCCCAGCGCGCCTTGCCGATGCTCTCGAACAGGTTCATGCGCAAACGGTTGATGAAATCGAAGAGAAGCCTGGCCATGTAGACCGACTTGAAGCGGTTGAATGCTGCCTGCACGGCAACGAGCCCAACCAGCGCGCACAGCACCGTCGTCAGTTGCAATGTTCCGCCAGGCACCAGCCAGCGCACGACATCAATGTTCGGCAACCGCACCGCGAAATCCTGGTCGGCGCGACCGACAAGGTGGAGCAGCGGCACAAGCAGCAGGATCGAAATGCCTTCCGTCAGGCTGCCAAGGATCAGGAACAGCAGCGCCGTCCAGGTGCGCCGCCCGCCGATCTGGGCGATAACAGCTCCGAACGCGGCGATATCGCGAAACAGCGACAGGCGAAGAATTGAGGACTTCGACATGTTTGCGCTCATGGCTGCCGGCGGCCAGCCTTCGGACTCCTTGCCGCCAGGTCTGTTTCGATCAACTCCACGGCCTCGCCGATCCTGTCGAGCCCGGTCGGGACTTCCAGCCGGCAGACGCCGACATGGTTAGCAATTCCTGAACAGTGGCGAAAATGCACCGCCGCCAAGTCGCCTGACAGCGCGGCACGACCAAATCGCGTCACGTAGGAGAATTTGATGATGGCCGGCAAGGCGGCAATGCCTGGCAAAGGCGTGATCTCGGCCGTTTGGCCGCGCTCCAGAACATAGATCCTGGCCACCGGCACCGTGTCACCGGAAAAGGCGCCGTGCAGGCGATGCTGCATCTTCTCGATAGCGGGATGCACTTGCGGCCGCACCTCCGCTTGCCCGAGCGAAATCGCGGCCGCGGCGTCGGCGGCAAGCTTGATCTGCGGAAATCCCGGCACGATCATCGGCTCGTCCGGGTTGGCGAGATCGAGCGCCACGATGTCGTCGGTGAGCAGTTGGTGACCAGCCCTGATCAGCGCGCTTGCCGTCGTCGACTTGCCGGCGCCCTTGTCGCCCATGAAGACGACGCCGTTGCCGACCATGGCGATGGCGCTCGCGTGCAGCACGAGCAGGCCGCGCCGGTGCAGCAACAGCGCCATCACCGGTCCGAGCAGGGGAAACGCGAGCAGCGCGTCGTCGGCGCCGGGCGCCGGCTCGACATCGATGCGGCAGCCGTCGCTGATCAGGAAGGCGCCGACCGCATGCCAGGCCAGATATTGCCGCTCCGGCTCGAAGCGGAAGATCGTCGCGGCCTCGGGTGAAGGCTTCGGCATATCGATCGTGCCGATGGCGATCAGGACATCCGCCACCGCTGGCCCCGCCGGCTCCAGTTCGGGCAAAGCAACGTCGGACGCAACGGTCAGGCCATAGGCCCGGTAGTAACGCCGCTCTCTGACCATCCCAGCATGCGCCGGCGGATGATCAGGATATGCGGCAAGCGGCTGGTTGCGGGGCATCATGCTGGGCTCCCGCCGGGCTGGACCTGCCGCAGCCACAGCGACAGCGAAGCCGAACGCCAGACATACTGGACATCGAGCGGCGCCGCCCGATCGGGCTGGCTGAGCAGCCGCGCACAGGCGGCCTTCACCTGCGGCAGGTTGACGTAGGGCGCGATGCGGCCGGCATCCGAGACCAGCAGTTGCTCCAGGAGGTCGCGGTGGTTGCGCACCATGCCATTGACCAGATTGGCGGTGAAATCGATCTTGTCGCGCCGCCACTGGACTGCCGCCGGCAAGACGCCTTCCATGGCCCGGCGCAGCACATAGCGGCCAAAGCCGTGGCTGAGCTTCTCCTCGCCCGGCAGCGCCAGGCAGAATTCGACCAGCGGCTTGTCCCAGAACGGGTAGCGCGGCTCAATGCCGAAATTGGCCGCGGCCTTGTCGAGAACCTCGAAAGAATGCGGGACATAGCCATTTAACAGGATCCAGCGATGGCTGAGCGCGTCGCTGGCCTGGACACCGGGCGGCATATAGCCGGCCCGGTGAAACCGGTCGACAAGCTCGGTTCGTCTGGCCAGGTCCGGATTGATCAAGTCGCGCCAGCTTCGGCCGCGCGGCGTTGCGGCGGCCCCGCGTATCTTGTTCAGGGCGCGGTTCGCCAGATGTCTCAACCTGGCAATGCGCCAGGCCGGCCCGTAAATGGTCAGAAACTGGAAATAGAGAGCAAGCGTGCTGTTGCCATAGGTGTTCGAGGCGCTGCGGACCTCGCGCCAAAGGTCCAGCCATCGGCCGGTATTGGCAAGCTCGTGCAGATGGCCATGTCCCTGTGAAACGACCTCGTCGCCGCCGTGCCCGTCGAGCAGCACCTTGATGCCCTTGGCGCCCGCCGTCCGGTAGATGCCACGGGTCAGCGTCAGGCCCGGCGCCAGGAAGGTGCCTTCCTGCTCTTCCAGCACCCGTTCGAATTCAGCGAAGGGTGCGTAATTGCCGACGGGGATCAGCGTCGGGTCGGCCTTCTGCTGGTCCAGCACGGCATCGATGAAAGGACGCTCGTCCATCGACGAGCCCTTCTCGAAAATCAGCGAGAAGGTCGGCAGCTTCGGTTTCCGCTCGGCGGCGTTCTGCAGGCCTGCCACGCAGGTGATCGAGGAGGAATCGAGACCACCGCTCAGCATCGCGCCGACCGACTGGCTTCCGCGCATGCGGTTGCGCACCGATTGCGAGAACAGATGGGCGAACTCCTCCGCGGCGTCGGACCGGAGCGCGCGCGGCGATGGCTCGATCTGCCAGTACTGGCGCAGCACCACTTGCTGCGCGGTAACGGTGAGGCTGTGACGCGCCGGCAGGCTGAAGATGTCGCTGTAGGGCGTTGATTGCGGGTCGTCGGGAAGCCCGGCCAGGAAACCCGAAATCCGATGCTCGCTGAGGCGCGCACCGACCCCGTCCAGGGCAAGTATCGGCCCAATCTCGGAAGCGAAGGCAAAGCGGCGTTCGGTTGCGTGATAGTAGAATGGCTTGACCCCGAAATGGTCGCGCGCGCAAAACAACAGCCGCCGCTCGGCATCCCACACCGCGAAAGCGAAATCGCCTTGCAGATGCACCGGGCAGGCTTCGCCCCAGCGCAGATAGGCCTGCATCAGCAACACGGCGTCGGCGACCGACCTGTCCCTGACGCCGAGTCTCGCCATCAGCTCGTCGCGATTGTCCAGCCGGCAATCCGCGGTGATGGCGAGCTTGCCGCCGGCCAGGGTCAGCGGGCCTGGGCCGGATTCACCGGTGGTGTTTAACCAGGCGTGGCCAAGCGCGATGCCGGTGTCCAGCCACCACGAATTTCCGTCGGGGCCACGATGGCGCATGCGTGTCAGCATCTGCTGGATGTCGGTCGCCGCGTCCGTCGGCGCGGGTTCCTGTCGCAGCAGGATTCCGGCCACGCCGCTCATCGGCTGCCGTGATCGACCAGATGGGCGAAACCATCGACGGAGCCGCCGAGCACGACATGGTTGTCGCTGACCAGCCAGGCATGCGCCCTCAGTTGCTCGCCCGTGCCGCGTTCGATGCCTATGCGGATATGGGAAGCATTACCCTGGCGCGCGAGAATGTATTGGCCCGCAAGCGCCTGGGTAAGGCACGTTGCGCGCGGCACGAACCGCGCGGCGGCCACAACGCCCCAGGCGACGAGCCGCAACTCGCCCATGCTGGCACACTGGCGCGCGTTGAGCCGGGTCACCATGCCGCGAACACGGTTGTACGAGAACAATGTCAGCCCCAGCCGGACGGCCGCGACCACCATCAGGCAGCGGCAGAGGAAAAACGCTTCCGAACCGCTCAAGGTGAGAACCCTGGCCACCCTTCGCCCGCCGGGGCGACGGTTCGCCGGCGTGGCGCTTTTTTCCGTTGCAAGTCTTTGCCGCGAAGCCATGGCGTTTTGCGGAACCTGCCTAGACGAATGCCTCATCCTGCAGCCTCGCAAGCCCGTTTTCGGCCAGGCCCTTCAGCAATGCGTCGACGTCGGCGTTGCAGCGTTCGGCATCGACATTGTAGCGCGCAAGCACGGCGCCACGGATATCGGCGATCGACTTCGGGTCCTGGATCAGCTCCCAGATGAAAGCGCCGACGCCGTTGAGACTGTAATAGATGTTGGATTTCAGATCGAGCAGCGCGAGGCCATCGCCGAATTCGCAAGCCACGGCATCCCCAGTGGCCCTCACGCAATCGTGGTCAGATGGGTTCCAGTTCATCCTAAAACCTCGTTTGAAACACACGCTCTACGATACGCGTCGGCAGTTCAGTGCGGGAAAGTCGGGGATTTTCATCCCCGACTCCATTCATGTTCTTGGATCCTGGGAGCCCAACGTCATTCCTCCAGAACCAGACTGATCTCAGGAGAACGTCAGGTCGCCGATCGGGGTGTGCGCGGGAAACGAAACGTCAGTCGCCGTGTTGCCGCCGCCGCCCTGGGTGATCGTCTCGATCGAACCGTGCACCGTCAGGCTTGGCGTTTCGTACTCATGCCTTTCAACATTCTGTTCCATTTTGCTCTCCAATGAGGACTGGAAACGGCTTGTCGAGTGCCGTCAGCACTTGCATGCTGCAACGCAATAGCTGCATAGCAACATTTATGAGTCAAGTCTGATTTACCTGACGTTAATCAATTATGGGTTGCGGGCGTCACCATGCGTGCGGGAGATGCTCAAAATTTGACCTCTTTTGGGTTTAAGTCGAAAGCAATCGGGCACTGTGGCGTTCGGTTCATTAAGCACTTGATTTCTCTGACAGAAAACTTTGACGTTCGATGCCTTTTTAGATGTCACTAAAAAGACGGATTTTTGTTGGCCCATTCGTGGTTGATGGCGGGCTGAGGTTGCTTCGATAGGATCGGAATTTCAGCCTGTACTTCGCCACGTTCGGGTAAGCGGGTAAACGCTCTGGTTGCAAAATTCCGCGCTGCAAAGGAAGGACTTTACGGCGCCGAGGTTTTTGAGGATGCTTTGCTTCGCACTTGCAGCATACGCGTGGCGCAAATCGCTTTTTTGGAGACTGTGCGCTCAATGGCCTTGCCGGAAAGTTCCTATGAACGACTGCGCGCCGCGGATTGCGCCGACGAGATTGCCTATGTGCGGGCCTGCCTGCGCTTGTATTTCGCGGGCCCGGCCGCCTCGGCCGGCGAGGTGTCGACGCCGGGCCTTTCCGATGCCATGCTCGCCGACATTGCCAGGCTGAACAAGGTCGCGACCTTCGTCCTGAAGGTCCTGTCGCGTGCGCCGGCGGGCGAAAAGCCGGCCGAGCTCTTCGAATGGCTCGATACCTATCGCAGGCGGACGGTTTCCATGAATGCCGCCTGCCTGATGGATTCGCTGGCAATCCATGAGGCGCTTCGCGACAGGCAGATCGACTTCGTCTTTCTGAAGGGCCCATTCCAGCAGCACCTTCTTTACGGCGACCATTTCATGAAGCCTTCGGGCGATGTCGACATCCTGGTCTCCCCTGCCGGCTTCTCGAAGGCGCGCGATGCGCTGCGCTCGATCGGCTATGAAGTGTCCGGCAAATCGCGCTCCGTCTGGTGGGTTCGCTTCCTCGGCGAACAGCATATGAATCGCGGCAATGGGCCGAAATCGTCGACCGTCGACCTTCACTATCGCCTCCAGCAGCCCGGTTCGCCCAGTCCGCGTGACTCTGACGGGTTCTTGCGGCGCAAACAACTGGTCGAGATCGCCGGCACCGAAGTGCCATTCACGTCGGCCGCCGACACCCTGGTGCTGTCTTGCATCAGCGTTGCCAAGGCGCTGTTCAACCGCGAACCCTGCGCCGGCCATGTCTGCGATATCAGGGCCAGCGCCAGCCGTCTCGACGAGGCCGATCAGCGCCGTGTGCTCGATGCCGCGGCGAGCCAGGGGCTGGACGATACGCTGCTGCTCGGCCTGCGCGCCGCCGACGTGCTGCTCGGCGGTGCCGGCACGCTTTTGTCGGAGCGGGCCACGCGGGTCCTGTCGCGCATCGGCAATGAGGATCTGCTCAACATGGTCATCGCGCCGTGGCTGTCATCGCTGCGCTGGCCGCAGCGGCGAACGGTGTTGTGGGAATTGTGCGGCAGGGCTCCCGTCCGCTACCTGGCCGAGGCCGGCTGGGCAGCGTCGGCGGACATAAGCCGCCGCATCTTCGAGCGGCCGACCCGCGATGGCGGTGGCGTCGAACGTTGACACGTACAGGGCGAGGGCATCGGAACCTGTGCAAGAGGCAGAACCAATGTCGATGACGAAATCCCAAGTCTGCGTGATCATCGCGGCCAAAAACGCGGCACGCACGATCGCGGTCGCCATCGCATCCGCGTTGCGCGAGCCGGAAGTGGCGGAGGTCGTCGTCGTCGACGACGGCTCCACCGACAATACGGCTGAAGTCGCCCGCTCCGCCGACGATGGCAGCGGCCGGCTTGCGGTGATGCGCCTCGACATCAATCGCGGTCCTTCCTTCGCCCGCAACGCCGCGATCGCTGGCTCGCAAGCGCCGTTCATCAGCATTCTGGACGCCGACGACTTCTTTCTCGAGGGACGGTTCCGCAACCTGTTTGCCGTCGCCGATTGGGATTTCGCGGCGGACAACATCATGCTCATCAGGGATGACGCGACGAGCGACGCGACGAAGATCGTCGCCCCGGATTTTGCCGCCGATCCGGAATTCCTCGACTTCGAGCGCTTCGTCGAAAGCAACATCTCCAGGCGCCGCGTACAAAGAGGCGAGCTTGGTTTCTTGAAACCAGTGATCAGCCGCGCCTTCCTCGACCGGCACGGGTTGCGCTACGACGAAAGCCTGCGCCTGGGCGAGGATTATGAGCTTTACGCGCGCGCGGTCGCCCACGGAGCCCGGTTCAAGGTCATCCGTTCCTGCGGTTACGGCGCCATCGTGCGCGCCGATTCGCTCAGCGGCCGTCACAAGACGCAGGACTTGAAGCGGCTGGCCGATGCCGATCTGGCGCTGCTGGCGATCGACAGCCTGCCGGAAGGGTCCAGGGCGGTGCTGCGGCGGCACGAGCGGCACGTGCGCGACAAATACCGGTTGCGCAATTTCCTCGACGTGAAAGCCGAGCGCGGCCTGGCTTCGGCCGTGGCCTATGCTTTCGCGAGTCAATCCAACCTCGTTCCCATCGTCCAGGGCGTGGCCTGCGACAAGCTCGAGGCGCTGTTTCGTCGCGTCGGCCTTACGTCCAGGCATAAGCATGTGCCGCGGCTTCGTTTCCTGATGGCGGGAACCAGCACGGGCAAGGAGCGGTAAGACGCGGGAAACGCTTGTTCTGCCCCACCGCCGACAGACTCATCGCGCAAAGCATTTCCATCGGATTTATGAGTTTACGAATTGGGTGGTTGCCTCACGGCTTAGGGGATGGCAGTCTATGTTGCGGTGCAGCAAATAAAACGACCAGCCGAACTGGCCCCCGATCGGATTGGTCTGAAGTCCCTCTCCCCGTCGCAGGAGAAGGACGATGCGACGTTTAAACCCCGGTTGCGGGGGCCGGCCAGTAATCCGGCACGCGCGCCGGTGATGACAGGAATTTAAGCTCATGGCCTCGATATTCGGCTTCAGATCAAGAGAGCCTGCCCGGGACCGGCAGGCCGACATCGCGCGCCTCGACCGACTGGCGAAGCTGTTCGAGCAGATCGCCGCCGAGATCGAGGCCGAGAAAACCGGCCTGGAGAGCCGCTACCGCAAGACGGCGACCAACGCGGCTTTCCTCGTCGAAGCCATGGAAAATGGCTCCGCCTCTGATCGCCGGTCGTCCGAAGTCAGCGCACTGACAAAGTCGATCCTGAATTGCGAGCGCCGCATCGCGGCGCTGTCGCGCCAGAACGGCATGATGCAGGAACTCCGTCATTCGCTGGATATGGTCTTCGACAAGGATGAGGGGTCCGATTCAGCCGTCGAGGTCGATTTTGCCAGGCCTGCGGGCGCCGGCCGAAAGTGAAATGTGCGGGACTGCCACGACGAATTTGATGCGAGGTGGAAGGAAGTTCGAGGAGGGTCAAAGAGGAAGGCCGAGGTTGGCCCGTTTGGAGGCACTTCAAACGTCGACTTTGGGTTGGGGACGCACAGCACAAAGGTGAGTTTGGTATGAATTCTGATCCGAAAACCACGTCCGCGACAGCAATTCACGCAAGGCCCTTCGCGCGCCGGACCAGGCAAGACAGCCCGGATCGATTGGGTTTGCTCTGTGCGCTGCTGCTGGTTGCCCTGGGCAGCCTGCTGGCAGTTCCTGCCCATGCGCAGAATATCGAGACGTCCCCGTCCTTCGTCGACGATTTCACCAGTTTCAACCGTCAGCGCTGGTATGTTTCCGACGGCTGGACAAATGGCAGCCACCAGAATTGCACCTGGTCGAAAGGGCAGGTCAGCCTGTCGGACGGTGTGTTGTCGCTGGGCTTCGAGAAGCAGAAGACGAAGGATCGTGAGTTCGTCTGCGGCGAGGTCCAGACCAAGCAGCGCTACGGCTATGGCACCTACGAGGCGCGGCTGAAGACCGACATGGGTCCCGGTCTCAACGCCGCTTTCTTTTCCTATATCGGCCCGTCCGACAAGCAGCCCTGGGATGAGATCGACTTCGAGATCCTGACCAAGGACACCTCCAAGGTACAGGTCAACGCCTACATCGCCGGCAAGGGCAAGAACGAGAAGCTGGTCGACGTGCCGGGCGGCACCGACGGCGGGTTCAACGATTACGCCTTCGTCTGGCAGAAGGACAGTTTGCGCTGGTATGTCAACGGCAAGCTGGTGAACACCATCACCGATCCGGCGAAGCTGCCCGCCCACGCCCAGAAGATCTTCTTCAGCCTTTGGGGCAGCGATACCATGAAGGGCTGGATGGGGGCGTTCGCGGATCCGGGCCGCAAGATTTCGCTGCAGGTGGATCGCGTTGCCTTCACAGCGCTCGGCGAGCCATGCCAGTTTCCGGAATCGCTGGTATGTAGAGTAAAGGAAGTGGGAAAGACGAATTGAACCGGCCGGACCGTAAACGGTTCGCGGCCTTGGGAAGGAACGAAACCGAATGAACTTGACGGTGTTTGGAATTGGCTATGTCGGCCTCGTGCAGGCAGCGGTGCTTGCCGAAGTCGGCCACCAGGTGGTTTGCGTCGATGTCGACGCAAACAAGGTCGAGCGACTGAACCAGGGCTTGGTCCCGATCTTCGAGCCAGGCCTCGAAAGCATCGTCAGGGAAAATCACGCCGCCGGCCGCATCAAATTCACCACCGATGCCGCCGCCGCCGTCAAGCATGGTGAAATCCAGATGATCGCCGTCGGCACGCCGCCCGGCGAGGATGGTTCGGCCGATCTCAAATATGTGCTGGCGGTCGCCGAGACTATCGGCCGCGAGATGGATACCGCCAAGATCGTTGTCGGCAAGTCGACCGTGCCGGTCGGCACCTGCGAAAAGGTAAAGGCGAGGATCGCCGAGACGCTGAAGAAGCGAGGGCGTGAGGACCTGACCTTCGACGTCGCCTCCAACCCCGAATTCCTCAAAGAAGGCTCGGCCGTCGCCGACTGCATGAAGCCGGACCGCATCATCGTCGGCACATCCAGCGAGGACACCGAGGCGGTGATGCGCGAGCTCTACGCGCCCTTTAACCGCAACCACGAGAAGATGATCGTGATGGACGTGCGCAGCGCCGAATTCACGAAATACGCCGCCAATTGCATGCTGGCGACCAAGATCAGCTTCATGAACGAGATGGCCAATCTGGCCGAGCAGCTGGGCGCCGATATCGAGGAGGTGCGCAAGGGCATCGGCAGCGATCCGCGCATCGGCTACCACTTCATCTACCCGGGGCTGGGCTATGGCGGCTCGTGTTTCCCCAAGGACGTGCGCGCCCTGATCAAGACCGCCGAGGGCGTCAAGTTCGACGCCAAGCTGTTGCGCGCCGTCGAGGAGCGCAACAACGACCAGAAATCCGTGCTGTTCGACAAGGTGAACCGCTATTTCAAGGGCAACCTCAAGGGCAAGACCTTTGCGCTGTGGGGCCTGGCCTTCAAGCCCAACACCGACGACATGCGCGAGGCGCCGGCGCGCGTCCTGATGGAGGCGCTCTGGAAGGCCGGCGCGACCGTGCAGGCCTACGATCCCGAGGCGATGCAGGAATGCCAGGCCATCTACGGGCTGCGCGACGACCTGATGCTGTGCGGCACCAAGGAAGCCGCCCTGCGCGGCGCCGATGCGCTTCTCATCGCCACCGAATGGAAAAGCTTCCGCGCGCCGTCCTTCGACGCGCTGAAGGATGCGCTGACGACGCCGGTCATCTTCGACGGCCGCAACCTCTATGACCCCAAGGTCGTGGCGCGCCACGGCATCGAATACCACTCGATCGGCAGAATGGCGGCGTGAGGCCCGTTACGGACAGCCCCGGAACGGAAGCCGCGACGAGCGCGCGCAACGTGACCGGCGCAGTTCGCCCGATGATCCGATCCGGTTCACCGGATGGCACTCATGCACCGATCCGTTCGCGACGCTTGATCCGCCACGGTACGCCTGAGGCGGCTTCGACGCGGCTCTTCGTTGGCCGCATGCATGAAACGCGAAAAGACGAGGAGCCGGCATCATGAAAGTTCTTTTTGCAGGTGGTAACGGGTATCCGCCCGAATTCAGCGGCGGTGTCCAGTCGAGCACCCATCACCTGGTCGAACAGTTGATCGAACACGGACACGAGGCGGCGGTGCTCGCTGCCCTGTTCGGAGAGGGTGTCTTCGGTTTCAAGGCACGCGCCAAGATGAAGCTGTTGCGTCAGCCGGCGGTCGTCGACAGCTTCCCCGGCTATCCGGTGATAAGGGCGTGGTTTCCCTGGGAGGCCGCGGGCTTTGCCGTCAACCGGGTGAAGCCGGATGTAGCGGTGGTCCAGTGCCACAAATCGGTTCCGCTCGGCAAGGCGCTGCAGGCCGAGGGCGTGCCGCTGGTCGTCTATCTCAGAAATGTCGAGTTTCACGAGCTGGGTGGCGATCTGCGCGAGTTGCACTCGGCGCTCTATATCGCCAATTCCGATTTCACCGCGCGTACCTACAAGCGTGAGTTCGGCATCAAGGCGACGGTGATCCCGCCGACCATCAACCCGACGCATTACAGCACGCCGACGACGGGCCAGTTCGTGACCCTGATCAATCCGTATGAGGAAAAGGGCTTCGAGCTTGCGGTGCGTATCGCTGGCGCGTGCCCCGAAATCCCGTTCCTGTTCGTCGAGAGCTGGAAGCTGGATGACGACCATCGCGCGCGCATCGAGGAAACGATCGCGCCCCTTGGTAACGTCACGCTGGAGAACCGCACCAGCGACATGAAGACGGTCTATGGCCGCACCAGGATCCTGCTTGCGCCCAGCAAATGGGAGGAGGCCTGGGGGCGCGTGGCGTCCGAGGCCCATTGCAGCGGCATTCCGGTCGTCGGTTCGCGGCGCGGCGGCCTGCCCGAAGCGATCGGTCCCGGCGGCGCGGTGCTGGACCACGATGCTCCGCTCGCCGACTGGGTGGCTGCCGTCAGGCTGCTGTGGAACGATAACAAGGAGTATGATCGGGTCTCGGGCCTCGCGCGCGGCTTCGCGGCGCGCCCGGAGCTTGATCCGGATCGTCAGTTCGTCACCTTTTTCTCGATACTGGACAGGGCGGTGCAGCAGCGCGCCCGTCAGGCCGCGTAGGGCAATTCAGGCCGGGCGCTTGCCCCGGCTTCTGAGCGTTTCGTAGCCACGGGCGCCAAGCAGGGCGCGAGCCAGGGACTTGACGACGCTCTTGCGGCCTTCCTGCGAGTTGATCTGCCGCAGCCTGGCCGGCAGGTTTCGCGCCGCCTGGCCAAGCGCCGGCAAGGATAGCGCCTCGGGAAAGCTTACCATGTGGGTCTCGACGCACAGCACCGGCTTGCCCGACAGCTCGGTGATCCTCAGCGCCTGCGCGTGCTCGCTTTCGATGAACAGGATGGCATCGGATTTGCGATAGAAATCAGCCTTGAAACTGCCGTGCGCGCCAAGCCGCTGCCGCTCCGCCTTGCTCGGCAGGTCAAGCATGACCAGATGGTCATACTGGATCCCGTGCTTGGCCAGCCACGCCTCGGTCAGCGTGCGGTATTTCTCGAGCCGGCTGGTGACCAGCCAGCCGATCCTGTGGGTCGGCGCATGAAGCGGCCGCGCTTCGCTGAGGAATTTCTCGTAGGCCGGGCCGTCGTCGTTCTCCGCCTCGGTCGGATCGAGGCACAGCACGCCGTCTATGTCGACGCAGCATTGCGCCAGGAACTTGTGGTGCATGAAATTCCACTGGAACATGCGTGGATGCGGCACGATTTCGAAGACGATATCGGTTTCGGGATGCTGCGGCCGCAGGCCGAACACGGCGGCGAAGGTGAAGTCGGCCTCAATGCCGGCAGCCTTTATTCGGGCGCGGGCGTCGCGCATGGCGTTGCCGCCGGAAACGCTGTCATCGATCACCAGCACCTTGCGCATGTCCGAAACCTTGCGGTCGAGCGCGGCGCGGCGCTTGGTGATGCCTGACGTGTAGACCCGGCCTTCCAAGAAGCTGTCGAGGTCGGTCATCGGAATGTTGGCCGCGAGGCTGACCAGCGTCGCCGCCAGCACGCCGCTTCTGGGAACGCCGACCACCAGGTCGACGTCGCGCGGCAGCCGGTGAAGGTTGCCGACGATGGCGTCGTTCATGTCGGAGATCGATCGGTAGTGCATGGATCGGACCTGCTGCTCGGATGGATGGGATAATGGTCGAAAGCGCCGAAATTATTGCGCTTCACGCGGTGTCGCCGCCGGCGGCCTTGCCGGCAACATTTTCAGAGCCTCGCGCAAGGCCTCACGGCCGGGTGCGAACACCAGCGCGACGACGATGGTGATGGCGTAGGCGAGCACGGCACCGCTGGCCAGGGCGACGACATGCTGCTGCGGCAAGACCGGCTTGATCAGCCAGACCGCCGCCAGCGCCAGATGCGCGCCGAGCACGAATGGCGTTGCTCCGCGCAGCACATGGCTGGCCCGCAGCGGTCCGCTCTTGCCGACATAGAGCCACAGGAAGGGCGTGCGCAGATACTCGCTGACCGCATAGGCCACCGCCACCCCCAGCGCGCCATAGGGCAGGCCAATTGCGAAGGCGATCACCGAGGTCACGGCCGTGATGATGCCCCAGCGCATGAAGTCGCCGGAGCGGCCCTGGCTGACGAAAAGCCAGCCCGCCGGGTTGTTGAGTGGCTGCAGCAGGCCGGCAAAGCCGAGCGCCAGGAAGATCGGGGCGCTTTCACGCCACTGCTCGCCGAGCACGAAGGGAATCAGCACGTCCGACATCGCGGTGGCGAAGGCGACGCCGGGCAGCGCCACCAGCAGGATCAGCGGCATGACGCGCAGATAGGCGCTGCGGTAGCGGTCTGGCTCGTCCTTGAGCCTGGAGAGCGCCGGCACCATGACCTTCGACAAGGGATTGGTGATTTGGCTGAGCGGGAACAGAAGCAGCTTGTAGGCGCGGTCGTACAGGCCTAGCTGGGCCTCGCCCCAGTATTTGCCGATCAGCACGTTATCGAGGTTGCGGGCAAAGAAATTGGCGAAATTGAAGCCGGTGATGCCGGCGCCGAAATTGATCAGCTCGCTGATGCCCGCCACCTTGCGCGGCAGGCCGGGCCGCCAGCGCGAACTGGCCCAGTAGCAGAGCGTCGGCAGCACGGCGCCGGTCAGTGTGCCGGCAAAAAGCGACCAATAGGAGCGGTCGATGAAGGTCCAGGCGATCGAAACCGCCAGCCCCGCGACCGCGCTGGCGACATCGATGATCGCCAGGCGCCCGAACTGCATGCGGCGCGTCAAAAGCGCCAGATGCTGGGCGCCGAGCCCATAGGCCATGATCTGCAGTCCGAACGCGGCCACCAGGCCGGTCACGCGCGGCTCGCCATAGAAGGTGGCGACCAGCGGCGCCGCACCCGCCAGCACGCAGGCCAGCACGGCGCTGACGGCGACGTTGATCCAGAAGAGGTAGTTCACCTCCTCATGCCGGATGCCGGATTTCTGGATCGTCGCCTGGGTCAGGCCGAAATCCTGGAATAGCGCGATGAAGGCCAGCACCGGCGCGCACATCGCCACGACGCCGAAATCCTGCGGCGAAAGCAGCCGCGACAGCACGATGACGGATACGATCTGTGTTGCGACCCGCACCGACTGCGACAGCGCGGTAACCACCGCGCCACGCCCGACCGATTTGCGCAGAGAGCCTTCTGGCGGATCGAATGGATTGGCTTCCAAATTCAGGATTCCTGATCTTTGCGCGGATTCCAAAATCCGAAATCCACCACCGCCGCCGCCCACAAACTACGGCAATAATTTTGCAGCGCAACAGAAAACGTGGAATGCCGCACCAAGAATATTGCAATGCAGCATATCCGGCGCATATGCCTTGATGCTCGACAAAGCAGCCTTGGTGCCGTGAAGTTTAGCTCATTGGCCGACGTCGCTGCGCCTGTATCCGTGAAGTGTCATGACCAGTCTTTCCGAGGGGGCCACTGGCTCCCATTTGCCGGCCCAACGCGGATCCATGACCGCGCCTGCCGCCACCCACAGGTCGAAATACGGCTGCATGGGCTTGTTCGGAAAGGCTCCGCCGGGGGTATCGGCCGGCGTTACGACGGCCACTTCCTTGCCGTCGATGAAGAAGGCAACTCTTTTCCCGGCCTCGTATTGCATGGCCAGGCGATATCGTTTGCCCGAGAGGTCGCCAGACTGGATCAATTTCATCCAAACGGTCTTGTGCTGATTGTCGACGTTGGCCCAGACCGTAAGCTGCATCCCCTTGGTGCCGACGATCTCAAAGTCGACTTCCTCATGGGCCTTGTCGTTGAAAATCCAAAGCGGCGCCGCGATTAGCCCTGGCTTCATCGAGGGAAGCGTTACGTCCACTTCCCATTTTGCCGATGAGGAAGCGGAGTTGGCGCCGGACACTACCTGCGCGGATGCCTTCTCGCTGACGGTAAGCTGAAGGGAGCCGTCGACGATTTTGACGTTCGCGGCTTTCCAGTCGTAGCCTCCAAGCTTGGGTTCGCTCCACTGCGATGGCACGAAGGGATTGCTGTATTTCCAAAGTTGTAGCCTGACACCCGACCAGTCGGGAAGCTTGTCGAGGGTAACGTTCCCGCTTCCCGCCGTGCCGCTTTCAGCCAGTGCATGGCCGGCAACCCACTGCATGGCCGTGGAGGCCGCCAGAAGCGTCAGGAATTGTCTGCGTGTGGAATTCATCGCTAGCCTCCATTGGGTCGCCTTGACCTTGTCAGCGGCGACGATGCCAAGCCGGGCGTTCGATGCGGCCTAGATCGTTCTAGTGCATGGACACCACTTTGATGATCGAGCCGTACACCAAAGATAAGGCGATTGTTTGCTGCATTGCATCAAAAATGTTGCACTGCGGAAAAGGCCTTTCGTGCCAGGAGATTTCCGGCTGGCGCGGCAGCAACTGCAACTCCTGGAGAGACGCTCAAGCCGCGGAGGCTGTTGGGGGGTGGGTTTGTCCACTGCATTCTTGCCTGCCAGGTTCAAACTGCGATGAACCGAGTCGAACGGTTTCAAGCTGCAAGGACTGGGGAGATGCAACATCGAGGGCAGGATCGAGTTGAACAGACTCGCGCACGCTTTCCAATGCGACACGATCGTAAAGCGCATCGAGAAACGCGTCCGCGGATTCTAACCCGAACATGGTCTCTGCGGTCCTGCGGGCATCGCGCCGGAGCGGCTCCATCAAGGCGGGTTGCCCTATATACGGCTTCAATCGTTCGATGGCCAAACTGGCGAGCCGCTCGACCTCGTCACGGAAATATTCGGCATATTTCGCCTCCCCCCGCGAGTCGTATCCCGGACTCCACCAATCGCCGATGTCGTTGAGCCTGACAGGCAGGGCAATCCCGTTGACGCCGTCCTCAAGGAATTCCGGCAAGGCGCAGACCTTTGTTCCAAGAACCGGAGTGTGCTCGGACATGGATTCCAGCGCTGAATAGCCGAAGGTATCGCCAAACGTGGCGAGGATGCCGAAGTGCGAGTTGCGCAGCAAGTGTCGCACCGATCGGTTGGGCAACACCCCGTGATGCTGGACGTTTCTCAGTTCGAGCAGCTTGATATAGGGGTCGAAGAATCCCGGGCTTGTCGGATCCGTCCATATATGGCCGCCAACCTGGAGACTTGAGACAATGTTTACCCGGATGGGCAATTTCTGCTGGATGGCTTTTTCGGCGATCTTGACTGCAACGCATCCGCCCTTGCGGCCAAAGTTTGCGCCGACAAATGTCAGCACCAGTTCCTCGGCGCTGTTTTCGGACATCGCATCTTCCGTCGCGGGCACCACGATGCTCGGGTGGCGGACCAATAGCTTTTCCGTCAGGAGGCCGATTTCCGGATTGTCGCTGTGCTGGGCCAGAAAACTTCTGCGGGCAAAATGCGACAGTGCGATAATGCGACGGCAATTTGGGCTGGCAATCCGCGACCTCAGGTAGCTGGCCATCAGCCCGCGTTTGCGAAGGGCAAACTGTCGCGGCAAATGAGATTCAAACGACATGATGTACTTGGAGGAATTGATCGGTATCCGGTTGAATGCATGCACCATGTCGACAGACAAGGCAGGTTCGATCAGCGTCACGCCTTCCAGCTTGGATGAGACCAGATTCAATGGCAGAAATCGCTGGCGCAGGATCGTATGCCTTGATGCTCGCGGCGTGACGAAGCTGGTCGGATACTTATCGTCAAAGATGGCGATGCGAAGAGACTTGCCCATACTGAACCATTCGTCTTCAAGTAGCGGCATCGGGGATTTCGCAAGCTATTCCAATGATGCAGAAAGCTTGCTGCCGCGCTGCAACAAAATGCAAGAGCGGATCCCTAGCCAAACTCAAGGCCCAACTTTCCTGACGAGAGTTCAACACCGTTTTGTGTTGCAGTGCAATACTAATTTAGCAATTGCTTAAACTTCAGCTCGGCTGCCGGATGGGGAGCGATTTGGGCTGATGTGATCGTCATGTTGCGGGGATTGCAGGCAAAATGCCTCGTTTCCGGGCGCGCCAGGCCATGCCGCCTCCCCGATGGTTCGATTGTGTGGCCGCGCCCGCGCTGCCAAAATTGGGTCATATGTTTTTGTGCAGTGCGGTACAGATGGGTAATTTTGCTACGCCGCACCAAAAATGTTGCGATGCAGCAAGAGCTGTACTAGCATCCCCTTGGGTGGGTCAAACAGCGGTCGAGTTTTCATGCTGCATGTCTTGTACCTGGTGCACGATGTTTCCGATCCGGCGGTTCGCCGGCGGATCACAATGCTCAGGACAGGCGGCGCACGGGTCACCCTGGCGGGCTTCCGCCGCACCGCGGCCCCCATCGCCGACATCGAAGGGTTGCGGCCGATCGACCTTGGCGCGACACGCGACGGCCGATTCGCCCAACGCCTGACAGCGGTGGCGAAAGCGGCGGTTTCGATAGGTTCGAAGCTCGGCGGCATGCCGAAGCCCGATCTCATCATCGCGCGCAATCTGGAAATGCTGGCGCTTGCCCGCCGCGCCAGGTCGGTTTTCGGCGCTGCGGTGCCGATCGTCTATGAATGCCTCGATATCCATCGCCTGGTGCTCCGCGATGATGTCCTCGGCAAGGCGTTGCGCGCCACCGAGCGGCATCTGGCGCGCGACGTGAAGCTGCTGGTGACCAGTTCGCCCGCCTTCATCGCCAATTACTTCAAGCCCTTCCGCCAGGTCGCCGCACCCGTCGAGTTGGTCGAGAACAAATATTTCGAGGCAACAGTGATCTTGCCCGGTGAGCGCGAGCCGGTCGAGGCGCCTGTCGCCCCGCCGTGGCGGATCGGCTGGTTCGGAGCGCTGCGCTGCCGCCGCTCGCTGGAGTTGCTGGCCGATTTCACGCGCCGCATGGAGGGAGGCTTCGAGGTCGTGCTGCGCGGCCGCCCGGCTCTGTCCGAATTCCCCGATTTCCACGGCTTCGTCGAAGCCGAGCCGTGGTTGTCGTTTGGTGGCCCATACCGCAATCCGGAAGACATGGCGGCGATCTATCGGGACATCCATTTCTCCTGGGCGATCGATTTTTTCGAAGCGGGCCAGAACTCGGAATGGCTGCTGCCCAACCGCCTCTATGAAGGCTGCCGCTTCGGGGCGGTGCCGATCTCGATGGCCCATACCGAAACGGGACGGTTCCTCAGCCAACAGGATATCGGCGTTCTTCTGCCGAACGCCACGCCACACGCGCTCGAAACAGCACTCGGCACGATGGAGGGGCACCGCTTCGGCCGACTGAAGGCGCGCGTGCTTGCCCATAATCCGAGAATGTGGAGCTACGACCGCGGCGACTGCAGCGCACTGGTCGAAAAACTGCGCCGCCTGACCACCGTGCACGAGCCCTTCGCGACCGAAGCCCTGGCATAGGAGGGACTTTGCCTGATGACGCAAGCGCTTCCTTCCAGCCTGATCGTGATCCCCTGCCTGAACGAAGCAGCCCATATCGGTGCGCTGCTCGATCAACTTTGCCCGGCGGCGGCAAGGCTTGGCGCCCGCATCGTCGTTGCCGATGGCGGCAGCACCGACGGCACGCTGGCCATTGTCGGCGAGCGCCTGAAGAAAGACCCGCGCATCATCCTGCTCCACAATGAAAAACGCATCCAGAGCGCGGCGATCAACCTTGCGGTGGTCAGGTTCGGCGAGGGCGCCGAGTATCTGATCCGCATCGACGCCCATGGCGGCTATCCCGACGACTATTGCGACCGGCTGGTTGAGGAGGCGCTTGCCACCGGTGCCGATTCGGTCGTGGTTTCGATGCTGACCAGCGGCAGCGGCGCGGTCCAGAAGGCGACCGCCGCGGCGCAGAATTCCAAGCTCGGCACCGGGGGCTCCAAGCACCGTCATCTCTCCGCCGGAGAGTGGGTCGACCACGGCCATCACGCGCTGATGCGGATCTCCGCCTTGCAGGCCGTCGGCGGCTATGACGAGACGTTCAGCCACAATGAGGATGCCGAGCTCGACTATCGGCTGCGGCAGGCCGGCTACAGGATCTGGATGAGCGGCAGGACGCAGATGGTCTACTATCCGCGCGCTTCGCTCAAAGGTCTCTATTTCCAGTACCTTGGCTATGGCCGCGGCCGTGCCAAGAACGTGCTGAAGCACCGCGTCATCCCGAAGGTCCGGCAGATGGTGCCGCTGCTGGTTTTTCCGGTGGTTCTTCTGGCCGCCTTCTCCTTCGTGCACTGGATCGCGGCGGTGCCGCTGCTGATCTGGGCGTCGGTATGCCTGGGCTATGGTTTGGTGACGGCGGTCGGCGAGCGCAATGCCGATATCGCGCTGGCCGGCGTTTCGGCCATGGTCATGCATTTCGGCTGGTCCGTCGGATTCTGGCTGCAACTTCTCGGCCTCGGCGCGCGACGCGGGGTGGCGTGATGGCGCCTCAGGCCAAGAACCGCAGCATCGACATCGGCGTGTGCACGTTCCGGCGTCCGGAATTGGCCGACACGCTGCGCTCGCTCGCCGCCATGGACATGCCAGAAGGTTTCGATGTCGGCGTTATCGTCGCCGACAATGACGACACGCCGAGCGCCAGGGATCTGGTCACGGCGTTGTCGCGGGAACTGGCCTTGCCGATCCGTTACAAGCATTGCCCGGCGCGCAACATCTCGATCGCCCGCAACGCCTGTCTCGACACCAGCGAGGCGGATTTCCTCGCCTTCATCGACGACGACGAGACCGCCACGGCTTCCTGGCTTGCCGAACTGGTCGCGACGGCTGAGAAAAGTGGCGCTGCCGCCGTGCTCGGCCCGGTGCGGGCACTTTACCGCCCGGATGCGCCGGACTGGATGCGCCGCGGCGATTTCCATTCGACCTTGCCCGTCTGGGTGCGGGGCGAAATCCGCACCGGCTACACCTGCAACGTTCTGCTCCGCATGGGATATGACAGCCTGCGTGGCCGCCGCTTCAGCCTGGCGCGCGGCCAGACCGGCGGCGAGGACACCGAGTTCTTCGACCAGATGGTCAAGGCAGGCGGGCGGATCGCCTTTTCAAAGGAAGCGTGGGTGGACGAGGTAGTGCCACGCGCCAGGGCCGCGTTCGACTGGCTTGGCCGGCGTCGCTTCCGGGTCGGGCAGACACATGGTCATCTCCTGGGCAACAACGCCGGCGGCATCAGCCTGGTCAAACAGGTCGGCCTTGCCGCGGCAAAGGCGGCCTATTGCTTCGCCGCCGCGCTTCCAGTTGTCGCCAGTCCGGTGCGCAGGAACCGCAGCGTACTGCGCGGCATCATGCATGTCGGCGTCGTCAGCGGACTTGTCGGCATCCGCGAAATCCGGCTCTACGGTCAGCCCACTCCACGGGAAGGAGGCAAGCGTGCAGCCTGACGCCTCCTTCGTCCCGGACGTTTCCTTCGTCATCGCCGCCTACAATGCCGAGGCCACCCTTGACCGGGCGATCGCCAGCGCCATCGCGCAGAAGGGTGTCAGCGTCGAGATCATCGTCGTCGACGACCAGTCGAGCGACACCACGCTCGATGTGGCGCGGGCCTATCCCGAGGAAATCGTGCGCGTCGTCGCGCTCACCACAAATCGTGGTCCCGGCGGGGCCAGGAATGCCGGGCTCGACGTCGCCCGCGGCAGGTGGATCGCGGTTCTCGATGCCGATGACGCCGTCTTTCCGGGCCGCATAGCCGCCATGATCGGCCGCGCCGAAAAGGCGGGCGCCCAGATCGCCGTTGACAACCTCCAGGTCGTCCGCGAGGACGGCGTCGTCGAGGACGCGATGTTCCCGCGGCAGTATCTTGAAGGCCTGCGCGAGATTTCGCTGGCCACCTACATCGCCGGCAACGTCGTCTTCGAATCGAAGTTCAATCTCGGCTACCTCAAGCCGATCTTCCAGCGCCGGTTCCTCGATGAAAACCGGCTTCGCTATGATGAGAAACTGAGGATCGGCGAGGACTACATCCTGTTTGCCGACGCCCTGGCCAAGGGCGGCAGATGCGTGGTCGAGCCCGCCATCGGCTATGCCTATCACATTCGCAGCGGCTCCATCTCCCGTGTGCTCGAGCTTCACCATGTCGAAGCGATGCGCGAGGCGGACGCCGTATTCTCTCGGACCCATCGTATGGATGAGGCAGCCCAGGCCGCCTTCGCCCGGCGCGGCCGCAGCCTGCGCAAGGCGGCCTCCTTCCTGTCGATGGTCCAGCACATCAAGGCGCGGTCCCCGCTCAAGGCGATCCGGACCGCGCTCGGCGACCCGGCGGCGGTCAGGCATATGGGCATGCCGATCGCCGTGCGGTTGCGAAGAGTAGCGGCACAGTTTGCCGTGGGGGCGGGGAGGTGAAGATGCAGGCACATGGAGGGATTTTTCGTGGCCTGCGAATGGATGCAGTCGATCTCCTCAGAAGGAATTTGCGATGAAGAAAATCAGGAAGGCCGTGATACCGGTGGCGGGGCTTGGGACGCGGTTCCTGCCGGCGACCAAGTCGATGCCGAAGGAAATGCTTCCCGTCGTCGACAGGCCTGTCGTGCAATATGCGGTGGACGAGGCCTTCGAGGCCGGCATCGAGCACATCGTGTTCGTGACCGGCCGCAACAAGGCGGTCATCGAGGACTATTTCGACCTGCATCCGGAATTGATCGGAACCCTGGAGCAGACCGGCAAGAAGGCGCAATTGCAGTCGCTGGAAAGCCTTTTGCCCGTGGCCGGCGCCACCAGCTTCATCCGTCAGCAATCGCCGCAGGGCCTCGGCCACGCCGTCTGGTGCGCGCGCGACGTTATCGGCAACGAACCCTTCGCCCTGCTCTTGCCTGACATGGTCTCCTTCGGCGGGCGCGGATGTTTGGCCGAGATCACCGATCTCTACGAGGAAACCGGTGGCAACGTCATCGCCGTCGAGCGCTGCGATCCGAGCGAAACCAACAAATACGGCATTGTCGGCCGGGGCGCCGACATTGGCGGTGGCTTCGAGGTGACGGCCATGATCGAAAAGCCGGCGCCGGCCAACGCGCCGTCGAACTTCTACATCAACGGCCGCTACATCCTGCAGCCCGAGATCTTCGCGCTGCTCGGCAACCAGCAGCGCGGCGCCGGTAACGAGATCCAGCTGACGGACGCCATGGTGCGTCTGGCGAAGGACCAGCCGTTCTTCGCCCAGCCCTTCAACGGCCGTATGTTCGACTGCGGGTCGAAAGAAGGGTTCATCCAGGCCAATGTCGCTTTCGCGCTGGCGCGAGATGACATGAAAGGCCCGGTTTTCGAGATGCTCCGGGCGTTCGTCCGGTCGCATGAACGCCAGGAAGAAGCCGCATAATGCCCATCTTTCGGGAGCATTGTCGGGCGGCTGACGGCGGAGGGGCCAGCCGGCCCACCGCTGTCCGGCATGAAGCTTATGCCGCGCTCGCCACTGCTACCGATCGTCCCGGGGCCTGTGCGCTAGACAAGCCAGAATTGGACCGAAGATGAATTATGCCAACTTTCCTCTCGACAAGAGGATGCCATTGCCGAATTCGGATTCAGGAGACGGCGAAGACTTCATCGATATCGAGCGGCTGCTTGGCATGGCCGCACGACAGGCCAAGGTGGTCGGCGTGTGCGCCATCATCGGTCTTTTCCTTGGCATGCTCTATATCCAGACCACGCCGCCCAAATATCAGTCTTACGCCTCGGTGCTCATCGACGAGGGCCTGAACAAGATCGTCGACGACATTTCGGCTGCGTCGACAACGATGCAGACCGACTCCGCCATTCTGAGCCAGATCGAGATTCTGACCTCGACGCGGCTTGCCGCCGTGGTCGTCGACAAGCTCAAGCTGGACCAGAACGATACGTTCATGAACCCGCCCCAGTCGGCGCTTGCCCAGGGCGTCGACCTGGTCCGCGGCATGATCCAGTATTTTCGCCCCAGCCCTCCCATGCCGGGCGTCGGTGACATCAGCAAGCTCGACCCGGCCGCGCGCGACGCGCTGATCGCCACGTCGCGCCGCGACTACGCGATCCTCAAGCTGCAGAACGAGATCCGGGCTGATCGCGTCGGACGAAGCTACGTCATCGCGCTTGGCTACCAGGCGACGGATCCGGCGCTGGCGACAGCGATCACCAAGGCCTATGCCGACGCCTATCTCGCCGATCAGCTCGATGCCAGCTTCGACGCCACCGAGCGTGCGGCGGTCTGGCTGCAGGGCAGGTTAACGGAACTGCGCGAGAGCTCGCAGGCGGCATCGCTCGCGGTCGAGAAATTCAGGGCCGAACACGGACTGTCCGCCAACAGCGACGGCCAGTTGATGAGCGACAAGCAGCTCGCCGACCTGAACGCCCAGCTCATCGTGGCGCAGGCCGATACCGCACGCGCCAGCGCCCGCTACCAGCAATACAAGACGATCGTCGACAGTGGCTCCGACAATGCTTTCAAGGACGCCGCTATATCGAGCGACCAGCCGAGCAGCTCGGTCATATCGGCGCTCAAGACGCGCTACCTCACGGTCGCCAAGCGGCAGCAGGACGTCGAAGCGAATTTCGGACCGCAGCATCCCCAGGCGGTGGCGCTCGCCAAGGAAAAGGCCGACATATCGGCGCAGATATTCGGCGAGCTGAAGCAGCTCACCGAAAGCTATCGCAACGAATATGAGGTGGCGCTGGCGCGCGAGACCGCGCTCAGGGCCAATGTCGCCGCCGCACAAGGCAAGAGTTCCATCGACAACCAGTCGCAGGTCAAATTGCGCGACCTGGATCAGAAGGCGACGGCACTCACCACGCTTTATCAGACGTTCCTCGGCCGCTACGAGGAGGCCGCGCAGCAGCAATCCTTCCCGGTCGGCAAGATCCGCATCATCTCGGATGCCTCGACGCCGCTCTCCGCCTCGAGCCCGCGCACCATCATCGTGCTCGGACTTTCGCTCGTGCTCGGCGTTCTGATGGGCGCCGGCTTCGGCGGCCTCAACGAGTTCAACGAGCGCTTCTTCAGGACCGGCGAGGAAGTGCGCGACCGCGTCGGCCTCAAGTTCCTCGGCTATCTGCCGACCATCGGCAGCAAACCCGCCAAGGAGGACAAGCCAGCCGACGGTCAGCCTGACGTCAAGGCGGCCAGATCGCCGGCGGCCATCGAAAGGCGCGCGCGCATGAGGGTGAGCGTCGACGCTCCGGCATCGATGTTCGCCGAAACGTTGCGCAGCGCCAAGATCGCCTTCGATGTCGTGCTGGAAGGGCAAGGTAGCCGCGTCATCGGCGTCATCTCGGTCCTTCCCGGCGAAGGCAAGTCGACGGTGGCGGCCAATCTCGCCGGGCTGCTTGCCGCCAACGGCGCCAGGACGCTGCTCATCGACGGTGACCTGCGCAATCCGGGCCTCAGCCGCGGCCTTGGCATGGAGGCCGACCAGGGGCTGATGGAAGCGGTGGTGAGTGGCCAGACCTGGCAGTCGGTCGGCAAGATCGACCGGCAGACCAAGCTGGCCATCATCCCAGCCGCGTCGCGCGGGCACTTCTCGCACACCAGCGAGCTGCTTTCCTCGGCCGGGATGCGGCGCTTCATCGAGAACGCCAAGGAGACGTTCGAATACATTGTCGTCGACCTGCCGCCGCTCGGGCCGGTTGTCGACGCTAAGGCCTTCGCGCCACTCGTCGATGGCTTCGTGCTGGTCACCGAGTGGGGGCGCACGCCGCGCGCCATGGTGCGGTCGATGCTGGAATCCGAACCCTATGTCGCCAACAAGATCGTCGGGATGGTGTTGAACAAAGTCGACCTGAAGAAGCTGGCCAAATACGGATCGTTCGGGGCCTCGGAGAAATTCTTCGACAAATACTCGACCTACTATCTCGACAAGTCGGAAGTGCGCAGCAAGGCAACCGTCTAGAGAGCAATTACAGGAAAAGTGCGTAGCGGTTTTCCATCGGGGATTGCGTCTCATCGTTCCATGTTCACAGTACACGACTCATGGGATTTTGAAGCGTTTTGGGAATTGGTTTTGCCAGGCGCGGACGGCGTTTTGGGGTGCGAAGGTGATCCATGCCCTGAGCGCGTCGAGGCCGGTTCGGAACCACGACTTCTCGCGTCGGCCATGGACCTTTCGCTTGATTGCCTTCAGGCCCATGGTTCGAGTTGCGCATCGATGGGCCCAGGTTACGGCAATGGCGAGGATGGCGGTCAGGGTGTCGATCTTGTCTGGCGCGGTCATTCTGGTGTCTTCCATGTTGAAGCCGCGTGTCTTGGCATCGGCGAACAGGCATTCGACGGCCCAACGGTTCTTATAGGCGCTTATTGCCGCCTTGGCGTTGGGGCTGTTGGTCATGACGATCAGCCATTCGCCTTGCTGGCCTTTTCTGCCGTCGATCCATTTGGCAGCTAGGGACAGAGCGGTGGATGCATCGGGCAAGCTGGCTTCGAAGGTGGTGAGGCTGCGGCTCTTGCGGCGGCGACGCAGCAGCGACTTGATCGTCCAGAGCCGTCCATCGGCCAGGGCAACGCACTGGCCCTGCTTGACGCGAATGGCGAATAACCGCCTGATCCAGCCGGATCGACTGGAAGAAACGCTGCAGGCGGCGATAGTTCGAACCATGCTGCGCGGCTCCCGGGAAGCGACTCGCGACATGGCTCAGATTGACCGTGCGGCCCTGAACCAGCGCCACGATCAGAACCGCCAGCGTTTCCAGGCGCGAATTGCGCAGCACGAAATGACGTTTTAGGGTCTCAATGAGGGCGGCGTGAATCGTGCTTGGCATGGGAGGCCTTTTGGCGAAGAATCCCCTATTCAAAGCACTTCAAACCGTCCTCACCCTTGCGTCGTGCACCGTGGCCGCTCTACGCCAATTTGGTCAACCTTGTGCGGGTTTTGCTTCGGCAGGTCCAACTGGAACCCGTCGACGCTGCATGACCGGCACCGGCGCGAGCTTGAAGAAGCTGTAGTACAGCAGAAACGACCCCATGATGTAGGGGCTGAGAATGTCGACCTCGACGAAGGAACGGATCAGGAGCAGCACCATCACGCCGGCCAGCACCACAGGCTCGGGCTGCCATGTCCTGAGAACCACGGCCGCGAGGTGACCAAGGAGCGTGCGCAGGATGATCAGCGAGATCATCACCGCGCCGACAAAGCCGAGCTCGACCAGGGCTTCGATATAGGTGTTGTGGAAATGGAACCCGCTGCGGGCGGTGATGTAGAACTCATTCCACAGCCGCTCGGCCTCGGCGAAACCCTGCACCCAATAGGCGGCATAACCAACGCCGAGGATCGGAGATTTCTGCACGGCGCTCCAGCCCTGCTCCCACAGATATGTCCGCCCGGTGAGCGTCGAATCCTTGCCGAAGATGCCAAGCACGAAGTCCATGAGTCCGAGGTTCAAGGCGACAATGGCAACCACCCCGATCAGCCCGGCGCCGACCAGGACAATCACCCGGCGATAGCGCCGTGACAGAAGCTTGCTCATGGCAAGAAGCGCGATCAACGCCAGGACCGCCGGTATCGAGGCTACCGAGGTGGCCGAATGCGAGATGGCCAGAAGGTAGCCCGACAGCAGCACCACGGGCATCGCCAGGATGAAGCTCAGCCGTCCGCGCCGCAGAAAGGCGAGGAACACCACGGAAAAATAGATGCCGAGCGAGGAGACGAACCCGATCTGGTTCTTGGACGCAAAGGCGCCAACGAAATTGTAGGTGCCGTCGAGGACGTCCTCGGAATAGCCCCCGACCTTCAGCGAATAAAGCAGGACGACGAAGATCCCGATCAACGCACCGATCGTCAGGGTGCGCACGCTGACGGTGCGCGCGGCCACGTAGGCACAGGCGATATGGGAAAAATACTGGACGGCGGTCCTCGCGGTGATGCCGGGCGCCTGCGACCAGAAGACGGAGGAGCAGATATAGGCCGCGAACAGCAGCGGCAGCCAGGCGCTGGACAGTTGCCGCAGAAACCGCCGGTAGTCAACGAGGATGAGCGGCAGCCAGACGGCGTAGTAGGCCAGGATCATCATCTGGCCGAAAATCACGGAGTAGGAAAACGCCCAGATAGAGACCGCCACGGCAAAGCTGCCATAGACCGAGTTCTTCTGGGGATCGACCAGCAGGGATTTTGGGATCTTCATCTCAGAGTCCCGTCGACGCGACGCGGGGCGGGCAATCCACAAGCCAGCCGGCATATCCGCAAACAGGGGCGTACAAAAAACGGCGTCTCCATTGTGCAGTGCAATATAATCTATCGCACCCTATGCTCAATGGCAAATCCGGTCACCTTGTCTTACAGCGGGACGATCGACGAGATCAGCCGGTTGCCCTGCGACATCCATCCGGGGGCGATCACTTCGGGGTTGCTCCCAGGCATTGGCCCAGACGATCGGCCTGCATGCCGGCTTGAACTTGCCTGGCAGCAACCTCACAGTCACCTGGAGGTCAGACGGCCGATCGCGGCCGATCACGACAGGGGAAGATCGGATGCCTATGAGTTTCGCGGGACGGTTCGCTGGCCGGTCGGCTGTCATCACCGGCGGGGCCTCGGGCATCGGCCTGGCCGTTGCGCAAAGGATCGTCGATGAGGGCGGACGCGTGAGCGTCTGGGATCGTGATCCGGCCCAGATCGATCAGGCGAAAACCGTTGTTGCCGGCCTGCACGGGATGATGTTGGACGTTGCCGATGCGGCCGGCGTGGAGGCCGCCGCACGGTCGACGATCGAGGCGCTTGGCGGCATCGATATCCTGGTCACCAGCGCGGCCATCACCGGGCCGAACATGACGACCTGGGCCTATTCTGTCGACGATTGGCAGAGGGTCATCGACATCAACATCAACGGTGTCTTCTACTGCAACAAGGCGCTCGTGCCGCACATGCTCGAGCGCAATTATGGCCGCATCGTCAACATCGCCTCGATCGCCGGCAAGGAAGGCAATCCCAATGCTTCCGCCTACAGCACGTCGAAGGCGGCGGTGATCGGCCTGACCAAGTCGCTCGGCAAGGAACTGGCCAAGACCAAGGTGACGGTCAATTGCGTGACGCCGGCGGCCGTGCGCACCGCGATCTTCAAGCAGATGAGCCAGGAGCACATCGACTTCATGCTGTCCAAGATACCGATGGCGCGCTTCGGCGAGGTCGAGGAGGTGGCGGCCCTGATCTGCTGGATCGCCTCGGAGGAGTGCTCGTTCACCACGGCTGCCGTCTTCGACGTTTCCGGCGGCCGCGCCACATACTGACGGCAACAACAAATCCGCGTGACAAGGCAACGAATGGAGCCTGGCCGGCATATATAGTCGGCAATGCAGGCGTGCGATCGGCAAATAATCGTGACTGTTCCATGGGCGTGACCTTTCGCTGCGATCTCGGCGTTCAAGGCGAGGACTTCCCGCACTTCTGGGAACATACGGTCGGCAGCGGCCATGCGACGCTGGCGTTGCGCGTGGACTGGCAGGCCCAGATGCGCCGGGCGCATGACGAACTCGGCTTTCGTCATGTCCGTTTTCACGGGCTGCTCGATGACGACATGGGCACACTCATCGATCAGGATGACCAGCCGCTCTATTCGTTCTTCAATGCCGACCAGATCTTCGATTTCCTGCTGTCGATCGGCATGCGGCCCTTTGTCGAGCTGAGTTTCATGCCGACAATGCTGTCATCCTCCGGGCAGATCATCTTCCGCTACCGCGCCAATGTCAGCGCGCCGAAGGACTACGACCAATGGTCGACGCTGATTTCGAAACTCGTCGCCCATTGGATCGATCGCTACGGCCTGGACGAAGTGCGGCAATGGTTCTTCGAAGTCTGGAACGAACCCAATCTCGACGCGTTCGGCAGCGGCAGGCAGGAAGATTATTTCAAGCTGTATGCCTATACGGCAAAGGTGATCAAATCCGTGGACACCAAGTTGAATGTCGGCGGACCGGCTACTGCGGACAACGCCTGGATCGATGAGTTCATCGCATATTGTGAGCAGAACAGCCTTCCGGCCAATTTCATCAGCACGCACCATTATCCCACCGATGCCTTCGGCATACCTGGCGACGACACCGAGACCCAGCTTTCGGAAAGCATCAGGAGCGCGTTGCGCGATGAGGCTCGCACCGCTCGCCTGCAGGCGGGCGACCGGCCCCTCTACTACACTGAATGGTGCACCTCCTCGAATCCACGCGATTCGATGCATGACGAGCCCTATGCCGCCGCTTTCATCGTCAAGACGGTGATGGAGGCGAGAGGATTGGTTCAAGGGTACAGCTACTGGACCTTTTCCGATATTTTCGAGGAAAACTATTTTCCATCCGTGCCCTTTCATGGTGGCTTCGGGTTGATGAACCTTCACGGAATTGCCAAACCGGCCTACCGTGCCTTTGAAACGCTGCATCAACTTGGAACGGAAATTCTGTTCATGGAGGGAACCCATTCAACCCTTGATGGCTGGTGCGTCCGTGACGGGAATTCGCTGACCGTGCTGATCTCCAACTTTGCCTTGCCACGGCATCCGATCGCCAACGAGACCGTCCATGTCGAACTCAGGAATGCGCCGCAGCCCACAGCGGCAACCGTTCGGCGGATCGATGCGGAAAATGCCAACGCCAAGGCGCTGTGGGTAACAATGGGGCGACCCGATTATCTGGGCGCGGCAGCGGTCGAGCAGTTGCGTGCGACCTCGGTAATGCAGAAACGGCGCCAACCAGTTGCCTGGCACGACCGCACCCTTGGATTCGACGTGGCCGTTCCTCCCCTGGGAGTCGCGGCCATCAGGCTGGAGTTCGCGTCTCTTGCTTAAAGCCGATCCCGCCGCGCTGTCCGATGACGAGCTTCTGCAGCGCTACCAGCGCGCCGCCTTCGGCTATTTCCTGGAGAATGTGAACCCCGACAACGGGCTGGTCGCCGATACGTCGCGGCCGAACTGGCCGGCCAGCATCGCCGTCGTCGGCTTCGCGCTCTCCTGCTATCCGATCGGCGTCGAGCGCGGCTGGATGAAGCGCGAGGCGGCGGTGGAATTGACGCTGGCCGCGTTGCGTTTCTTCTCGGCCAGTCCGCAAGGCGGCGGCGAGGACGTCACTGGCCACAAGGGTTTTTACTACCATTTCCTCGACATGCGAACCGGGCTGCGTGTCTGGCGCTGCGAACTGTCGATGGTGGACACCGCCTTGCTGATGGCCGGCATACTGGTGGCGGGCGCCTATTTCCGCGGCGACAATGAACGGGAAGCCGAAATCCGGCACCTGGCCGAAGTGCTCTATCGGCGCGTCGACTGGCGGTGGGCGCAAGGCAGCAGCCCGACCCTGCGGCAAGGCTGGAAGCCGAAGAGCGGCTTTCTCCACTATGGCTGGGAAGGCTACAACGAGGCGATCGTCCTCTATGTGCTGTCGATGGCCTCACCCGACAGCCCGGCCTCCGACGACAGTTACGAGGCCTGGACGGCGACCTACCAGTGGGAAAACATCTATGGCCATGACGTGCTTTATGGCGGGCCGCTGTTCATGCACCAGTTCTCGCATGCCTGGATCGATTTCGCCGGCATCCGCGACGCCTTCATGCGCGAGAAGGACTCGGACTATTTCGAAAACAGCCGCCGCTCGACCTACCTTCACCGCGACTATGCCCGCCACAACCCCTATGGCTTCGATGGCTATGGCGAGAACCTTTGGGGCCTCTCGGCGGGGGACGGGCCTGGCGGCTTCCGCGCCAGCGTGGAGCGGCGTACGCACCGGTTTTCCGGCTATGCCGCGCGCGGCGCGCCTTTCGGTCCGGATGACGGGACGATCGCGCCATGGTCCTATCCGGCGTCACTGCCTTTCGCGCCTGATATCTGCCTGGCTGCGTTGCGCCATCTCGCCGATCGCTACCCGCAGGTGATCGACAATTACCGGCTGCCGAGCGGCTTCAATCCGACATTGGCCAACCGGCGAAAATTCGGCGGCGATGGCTGGGTGTCGGAAGGCCATTACGGGCTCGACCAGGGCATCGTGGTGACGATGATCGAGAACCACCGCTCACGTCTGATCTGGGACTTGATGCGGTGCAATCCGCACATCCGTCGCGGCCTGGGCAGAGCCGGCTTCACGGGCGGCTGGCTGTCGCAGCCGACAGCGCCCGCGGCAGGGGGTGGCGATGTCGCGTGAACGGACATGGGCCGCCGCCTTTCCTGTCGACCGCAATGACGTCGAACTGATCCGGGGCGCGCATCCGCCGCGCTGGAAGAACCCGGAGCCGGACGGTCCCTACAATCTCGTCGTCATCGGCGCCGGGCCGGCAGGACTCACCGCTGCGCGTGACGCCGCGAGTCTTGGCGCGAAGGTTGCCCTGATCGAGCGCGGGCTGATCGGCGGTGCATGCATCAATGTCGGCTGCATCCCGTCGAAGTCGATCATCCGCACCGCCAGGCTCTATGCCGATATGCGCGATGCCGAGAGCTTCGGCGGTGACGCGCCACGACATCTTCATGTCGACTTCGAGCGGGCCATGATGCGGATGCGGCAGATCCGGCAGCGGATCAGCCGCGCCGATTCGGCCGAGACCATCGCGGCCGAAGGGATCGACCTCTATTTCGGCGAAGCGCGGTTTGGCGGGCCGGATACGGTGATGGTCGCCGGCAAGACGCTGCATTTCAGGAAGGCATTGGTCGCGACGGGCGCGCATCCGAGCGGGCCGGCGATTCCGGGGCTTGCCGAGGCCGGTTATCTCGACAACGAGAGCATGTTCAACCTCACGGAATGCCCCCAGCGGCTCCTGGTCATCGGCGGCGGTCCGCTCGGCTGCGAGACCGCGCAGGCCTTCCGCCTGCTCGGCGCCAAGGTCATCCTGGCGCAAAGCGATCCGATGTTCCTGCCCGGCGAGGAACGCGACGCCGCGCAGATCCTATCAGACGCCTTGGCGCGCGAGGGGATCGAGGTCCGCCTCAACACCGAAGTGGTGGCGGTGCGCGGGGAAGGCGGCAGGAAGCTCTCCGACCTGGTGCGGGACGGCGACACGACCACGATCTCCGTCGACGAGATCATCACCGGCGTCGGCCGTTCGCCCAATGTCGATGGTCTCGGACTGGAAGAGGCCGATGTGGCGTATGACGCCAGCGGCATCAGAGTGGACGACTATCTGAGAACCACGAATCCGCACATCTACGCGGCGGGCGACGTCTGCCTCGAATACAAATTCACCCATACCGCCGAGGCGACGGCGCGCATCGTCGTGCGCAATGCGCTCTTTCGCGGGCGCGAAAGGCTGAGTGAGCTTGTTGTTCCCTGGTGCACCTATACCGATCCGGAGATCGCCCATGTCGGTCTCTATCCCGCGGAGGCGCGCCTGAACGGCATTCCGGTCAAGACCTATACGGTGCTGATGCATGATGTCGCCCGTGCCGTGATGGACGGCGAGGAGGAAGGGTTCGTCAAGATCCATGTCAGGGAAGGCTCCGACCGTATCCTGGGGGCGACCGTCGTCGCCAGCCATGCCGGCGAGATGATCAATGGGGTGACGCTCGCCATCAGGTCGGGTATGGGATTGCATACCCTGGCCGATGTCATCCATCCCTTCCCGACACAAGCGCAAGGCATCAAGATGGCGGGCGACGCCTACAGGCGAACCCGGCTCACCTCCTTGCGCAGGCGCCTTGCGGCGCGCTGGCTGGCATGGTCCAGACGATGACCGCAAGCGGCGCACCGGCCTTTGTTCACTCAAATGTCCGCAAATACCAGACCCAAGTATTCCATCCGGCGCTTGACGGCACCCGGTACTGCCAGGGACGATTGAGCTCGCCTTGCGGCCGCGGAACACTCGTGGATGCAGCCTGTAACTGAAACGGAATATGCAATCCAGCTCTTGAGCAGGAGTTACATCTGCGTGCCGTTGTGTGCCGGAGGCAAGCATCTCGATCTCGACGCAATGGACTATCATCCCCTCATTTGCAGGCCCGTCGAAAGGACCTGAAAGAGTTGGCATTCCGATCGATTGCCTTTCATCTGTCGCAGAAACCGCCAACCAGCGACGACATCCGCCGCTGGTTTCCGAAGTCTGCTGGAAATGTCGGAATCCTTGGGGATTCTCTAACCTTCTTATTCTGGATTTCGATGATGCCGCAGGCTACCTGAGCTGGTCGGGCAGGCATGGACAAGCTCAAGGTTCCACATGGATATACAAGCGATCGCACCCTGAACGCCTGGCGCTACCTTTTCAACGAGACATGGCCGATCGCCGTGGGCAGCGCATTGGTCGCGGCCTGGGCGACGGCCGTCATCCGCTTTCCTGAAAACCATCAGCCTCGATGAGGATACATGCTATTGGGCAGCCTTGCTTGCCCGAGCCGATGTGGTGACGACCCCTACCCCGGTGCTCCTCTACCACCATGACGAAGAGAGAATGGCGCGACGGTTTGTGCAGGCTCCGCGGGCGACGTTTCTGGCGATAGCGCTAGAACTGGACAAACTCGCCGGTTCGGGCATTGCTAGGGACGTCCTGCAGTGGAGGAAAGCCTGGATCGCGCAGCGGCTTTCAAGGCAGCTTCTCAAGCACAAGCGATACAGGGATGCGATAAGCATGATGCGTGCGGTCCGCGCCCACAAGACCCTGAACCGGAGTTGGAAGACATTGCAATATCATAGCAATATCATACCCGAATTCATGCCGGAGCCATAATGGAACGGCCCGGCCTTTCGTCGGCCGCCGGCGGGGTCAAGGAAAAACGTACCCTGGTCGTCTCTTACGACCCTGCCTTTCCGGCGGTTTCGGGCGCGGATCTGAGGAATTTCCGCAATGCCAGTCTGGCCTCGGAATACGGTCCGGTCCAGCTTGCCTCGGTTCGGCCGCTGGGTAGTCCGTCAAAGCCGTCCAACGGACGCCTCCAAGCCGTTGGGCTGACGATTGCGGAGGAGCCGCGCTCGTCCTCGCTGGGCTGGTGGAGGATAGCGGCGGAGAACCGCATTCCCCGCACGGCACTCGCGCGCCTGCTGACCCTGGTGCAAACCTTCAAACCCGACACGATCATCGTCGAGGGAATCGGCCTGTTCAAACTGCTGCGGCCGTTGCGGCCGCTGACGAAGCAACTCGTCCTCGATATGCATAACGTCGAGTCCGACCTGGCGGCACAGCTGCAGCATCTCCGTCTGGAGCGATTCCGGGCCGGATTTGGCATTCGGCGACTGGAGAGAAAAGCGCTTTCCCTCGTCGACAGGGTCTGGGTCTGCTCGAACCTGGACCGCGAGAAGCTGACGGGCCTGTCCCGGCACAAGGTGCCGATCGATGTCGTTGCGAACGGAATTCCCAAGGCCGAAGACATTCCCGAAGCGCTGTCCGCCGAGGCCGCGACCGATAGGGGGTTTCCGGTGATCCTGTTCATCGGCCATCTCGGCTATCCACCGAACGTCGATGCCGCCGAGCGGTTGGCCCATGCCATACTGCCCCGCATCCGGCAGGCCTTGCCCGGCGCGAAGCTTGTCCTTGCCGGACGTACCCCAAGGGCGGCGGTGCGGGCGCTGACCGGGTTGCCCGACGTGGAACTCATCGAAAATCCCGAAAGCGTGGCACCGCTTTTGTCCGCCGCGCATCTCACCATCATTCCGCTCAAGGCGGGTGGGGGCACGCGCATCAAGATCCTGGAGGCGATGGCCTGGGGCGTGCCGGTGATCGCGACACCGGTGGCGGCCGAGGGTCTGGACCTGGTCGATGGCGACGAGGTGCTGCTGTCGGCCACCTACGAAGGACTTGCCGATATGGCGATCGGACTTTGCCTGGACCCCGAACGCCGGTCGCGGCAGCGCGTGCGCGCGCATCAAGCCGCATGGGCACGGTTTAGCCCGCAAGCGATCCGCGAGGCGATCCGTACCGGTCTTGACCTGGACAATGACGGCAAATGACGCCCGGCCGTTCCCCTCATCCGCCCCATGAGCTGCCGATGATCCCGCCGATCCTGCACCAGACATGGAAGACCGACAGCGTTCCCGCACGCTTCCATGCCTATGCCGACAGCTGGAAACGGCATAATCCAAACTGGACGGTGATGTTCTGGAGCGACCGGATGCTGCTCGAATTCGTGGCCGAGCATTATCCGGATTTCCTGCCTATGTTCTGCAGTTACACGAACGGCGTGCAGCGGTCGGATGCGGCCCGCTGCATGCTGCTGCATCATTTTGGCGGGATCTACGCGGACATCGATTGCGAATGCCTCGCCCCCTTCGATCCGATCATGGACGAGACCCGCGTCGTGCTGTGCAAGGAGCCGGCCTCGCATGCAGCCATCCAGGCGGATCTCCGGGGTCTGCCCTATCTCCTGTTCAACGGGACGATGGCCAGCCCAGCCGGTCATCCCTTCTGGATACAAGTGCTTTCCCTGATGCGCAGGCTCGCCAGCGCCAAGAACGTGCTCGACGCGACCGGACCCTGTCTGTTGACCTCCGCACAACTCGCCTACAGCGATCAGGCTGCCTTTGCCATTCATCCTTCCGGCCTGTTCACGCCGGTGACGCCGGCCGGGAGCGCGAAGCGCGAAGCCGGCGACGACACGGCAGCGCTTTCGATCCATCACTGGGCCGGCACATGGTGGATCCCCGAGCCGCCACCGACCTGGAGGACCAGGCTGCGCAACCGAGCCTATCGGCTGCGGTATCAGCTGACGCGCGGCGCGTATCTGGATGAGGCCGAGGCGAAAGCCAGCGTCGACAAGGCGGTTCTGTCGGCGCCGCCGCCCTCAGGCCGCAACATTGCCGTCCTGGTGCCGCTTCGCGACGCCGCCGATCTCATCCAGCCCTTTCTCGACGCACTGGACGGGCTCGACTATCCCAAGGACAGGATCAAGCTGGTCTTTTGCGAAGGCGACAGCCTGGATGGGAGCTGGGAACGCCTGCAAGCCGCGACAGCAGGATTAGCCGGCAAATATCGTGACATCGTCCTGCTGCGGAGACAGGTCGGCACCAGGCTCGACAGGGCAAAACGGGCAAAGCCCAGCATGCAGCGGGTGAGGCGGGGCGCAATTGCCAAGGTGCGAAATCACCTGATCGATCATGGACTGAAGGAAGACGACGACTGGGCGCTGTGGATCGACATCGACGTCTGGCGCTTCCCCGGCGATGTGCTGAACCGGCTGATCGCCACTGGCCATCGCATCGCGGTGCCCAATTGCGTGAAGATCGCCGGCGGCGGCAGCTTCGATCTCAACAGCTTCGTCATAAGACGCCAGACCAAGGACTATCGTTACTATCGCGAGATACGCGGCGGACTGCACCAACCGCCCGCGCAAACACCCAACCGCTATCATCTCGGCGATGTCAGGCATCTCGACATCATCGGCCTCGATGCGGTTGGCGGAACCATGCTCCTGGTCGACGCCGCCTTGCATCGCGGCGGCCTTCGCTTCCCCGAAACTCCCTACCGCGACCTGATCGAGACCGAAGCCTTCGGCGTGCTCGCCAATGATCTTGGCGTCAGGCCGGTCGGCCTGCCGAAACTGGAGATCCTACACGTCCCGTGGTGATGCATCGGCCTGCCGTGGCTTCTGCCTGAGATGCTCCATGCATCAGTCATGTAATTCCCGAGAAATCGGCGGGCCGACCGAAAATCCGGAGAATGTCACCTCGAAACCCTCGCGCTGCGGTGAACAGCACATCATGCCGACATCGACCGTCTTCGAGATCGGGAAATAGGCGAGCCGCACCGGCTTCCAGTTGCCGTCCGAAACGTCGAGATACTGGACGCGGATCGCTTCGCCATGGCGGGTCAGGCGGATCCTGACGCCATTCGGGCCGGCGGGAATGGCCACCAGCGACCAGTCCGATGCGTCGTTGGTGACGACAACCGAGAAATAGGCGAGACCGTCGGTGTATTCGATGCCGGCCTTGATCCAGTGCGTCTCGCTCAGCCGGATCATCAGTCCGGCCTGGTCGTAAAGCACCTTGTAATCGCCTTTGACGGTGACCTCGGCGGTGAAATCGCCCTCGACCGGCCGATACAGGAAGTGGCCGTTGTGGCGCCAGAACCCATAAAAGGTCTCACGCCAGAAGTCGGTCTCCTTGCCGGAGCGCACGCTGACGGCATCGCCGTCGATGACGTGGTGCGGCGGCGGGTTGAGCCAATTCAGGTCCTGCAATGTCATTGCCTCGTGCCGATTCCCTAGTGAACGCCGCCGGCCCGATGGCCGGCGTCCAGTCAACCTGCAAAGGTATAGGCGGTCTTCACCATGGTGTAGAATTCCATCGCGTAGCGGCCCTGTTCGCGCGGACCATAGCTCGAGCCCTTGCGGCCGCCGAAGGGAACGTGGAAGTCTACCCCCGCCGTCGGCAGGTTGACCATCACCATGCCGGCTTCCGAATTACGCTTGAAGTGGGTGGCGTGCTTGAGGCTCGAGGTGCAGATGCCGGAGGTCAGCCCGAAGGGCGTGTCGTTGGCGACTGCCAACGCCTCGTCATAGTCCTTGACCCTGATGACGCTGGCGACAGGCCCGAAAATCTCCTCGCGCGAGCTGCGCATGGCGTTGGTGGCGTCGGTTAGCAGTGCCGGCCGCAGATAGAAACCCGGCGTCTTGCGGTCGAGCCGTTCGCCGCCGAAGGCGAGCGTGGCGCCTTCCCTGACGCCGATGGCGATATAATCCTCGTCCTGCTTCAGCTGCGTGGCGTCGACGACCGGACCGATCTGGGTCTGCGCGTCGAGCGCATCGCCGACAACCAGTCCATCCATCCGCTCCTTCAGCGCATCGACGAAACGGTCATGGATGGAATCGGTCACGATCAGCCTGGACGAGGCCGTGCAGCGCTGGCCGGTCGAGAAGAAGGCGCCGTTGAGCGCGCAGTCGACGGCAACCGCAAGATCGGCATCGTCCAGCACCACCAGCGGGTTCTTGCCGCCCATTTCGAGCTGGAACTTGCGCATGTGCTCGACGCTTGCCGCGGCGACGCGCTTGCCGGTGCCGACCGAACCGGTGAAGGTGATGGCGTTGACATCGGGGCTGTCGAGCATCGCCTGGCCGACCACCGAGCCCTTGCCCATGACGAGGTTGAGCACGCCCCTGGGCAGGCCGGCGCGATGCAGGATGTCGACGATGGACCAGGCGCTCTCGGGCACGAGTTCGGCCGGCTTGAAGACGATGGTGTTGCCATGGGCCAGCGCCGGAGCGATCTTCCAGGCCGGAATGGCGATGGGGAAATTCCACGGCGTGATGATGCCGACCACGCCGACCGCCTCGCGCGTGATCTCGACGCCGACACCCGGCCGCACGCTCGGCACCATCTCTCCGGAGAGGCGCAATGTTTCGCCGGCAAAGAAATCGAATATCTGGGCGGCGCGGATGGTCTCGCCAATGCCTTCTGCCAGCGTCTTGCCTTCCTCGCGCGCCAGGTTGCGGCCTATCTCGTCCTTGCGCGCCATGATCTCGTCGGACGCCTTCTTCAGCACTGCATGGCGCGCCAGCGGGCCGGAGCGGGACCATGCGGGAAAAGCTGCCTTGGCCGCCGCGATCGCCTGGGACGTCTGTTCCACGTCCGCCGAGGCGTATTCGCCGACGACATCGCCGGTATCCGAGGGGTTGATGTTGCGGGACCCGGCGTCGCCGACCCATTCGCCATCGATGAGGTTCTTTCGAAACTGAGCCATGTCCTCGTCTTTCCTGCTGGTTGGCCGCGTGGCGGCATCTTTCTGACTTGATATTTGCCAGACAATTGCCCTGCGGGAAAGCACGTACTGGCCGGGCCACCGCGACAAAAACCCCGGGCCTGCCATAGCGTCAATAGCATGGCGGCGGCAGCGCCCCATGGACAGGCAGCCCGGTTAAGATCCCCGCAGCCGTCACGTCAGCTCAATCGAAACGCCCTATACAGCGATGTACATAGCCTTGATTTGCCTGATCCGGCATGTCATGCGTCATCCCGATGGCAGCCATCGAAACGACGATTCAGCGCGCCGGCGTCACCGGTAACATCAAGGCCACTCGTGACGACTGGCTGAAGCTGGCGCTTGAAACGTTGATCTCGGATGGCGTCGAACGCGTCCGCGTGCAGACACTCGGGCAGCAGCTTGATGTCTCGCGCTCCAGCTTCTACTGGTATTTCAAGAGCCGGCAGGACCTGCTCGACCAATTGCTGGACTATTGGCGGCAGACCAACACCCGATTCATCGTCGAACGCGCCGGGCGGCCATCCGCCACCGTCATCCGCGGGGTGATGAGCATTTTCGAATGCTGGGTGGACGAAAAGCTGTTCGATCCCCGGCTCGATTTCGCGATCAGGGCCTGGGCGCGCCGCTCCCCCGCCACAAGGCGCGCGCTCGACGAGGCCGATGAAGAACGCGTCAATGCCATACGCGATATGTTCATGCGCCATGGCTATGAAGAAGAAGACGCGTTCGTGCGCGCCCGCGTGCTCTATTTCATGCAGATCGGCTATTACTCGCTCGAACTCGACGAGCCGATGAGCAGCCGCCTGACGCATGTCGCGTCCTATCTGCGCAGCTTCACCGGCCAGGAACCGACCGCCGAGGATGTCGAGGACTTTTCGCGTTATGTCGAGAAGACACTTTCCGGCAAACGGTAGACGGGGCACCGGCTGCCTGACTCGGCAGCTTTCTCGGCAACAGGCTTGCTCCATATCCACACACCAGCCTCCTCCGGCCCGGTTCTCGCGATGCACTGGACACATGTGTACAACAAAGATAGGGTGCATCGCCACAACCGGGTGGAGCGCGACAGGATGAAATCGGAGGCTGCCCTGAAAAAGAACCAGGCCGGCGCGAGGCGAACGCTGGTGACGCTCGAAATCGACGCCGAGGATGCGGATGCCAGCGGCTACGAGCCGGTCTGGAACAAGGGCAAGCTTGCCGGCTTCGTCACCTCCGGCGGCTACGGCCACACCGTCGGCAAGAGCCTCGCCATGGCGCTTGTCGACCGCGACGCGGCCGATGCCGATACGCAGTTGACAACCCACATCGTCGGCATCGAAAGAGATGCGCTTCGTCGCCTTACGATCCTCTCGCAAGGCGATGCGGGCGTGACCGATCGACCGGTGACGTCCATAGAGAAGACCATACAATGATCCACGCCCCCTTCCCCAAATCAGGCCTGGCCGGCACGCCATGACCAGACGCTATTCCGCTCTGTCGCTGTTCAAGGAAGGCCTGGCCGGCCAGACCGGCTGGAAGCAGGCGTGGCGCTCGCCCGAGCCGAAGCCGTCCTACGACGCGATCGTCATCGGCGGCGGCGGCCATGGGCTGGCGACAGCCTACTATTTGGCCAAGAACCACGGCATCGCCAGGGTGGCGGTCCTTGAAAAAGGCTGGATCGGCGGCGGCAACACCGGCCGCAACACCACAGTGGTGCGCTCCAACTATTATTACCCGGAGAGCGTCGAACTCTACGGGCTGGCGCACAGGCTCTACGAAGGCCTGTCGAAGGATTTGAACTACAACGTCATGCTGTCGCGGCGCGGCATGGTCAATCTCTGCCACTCGACAGTCGAAATGGAGATGGGCGCGCGCACCGTCAATGCCATGCAGATCAACGGCATCGATGCGGAGCTGTTTTCGCCCGAGGATGTACGGCGCGTGGCGCCGATCTACAATTTCTCACCGGACGCGCGCTTTCCGGTGTTCGGCGGCATCTGGCAGCGCCGCGCCGGAACGGCGCGCCACGACGCGGTCGCCTGGGGTTATGCGCGGGCGGCGAGCCGGCTCGGCGTCGACATCATCCAGAATTGCGAAATCAGCGATTTCATCATCGAGGGTGGGCGCTGCCGTGGCGTCCGGACGACGCGTGGCACGATCCGCGCCGAGCGCATCGGCATGGCGGTGGCCGGCCATTCCTCGGTGCTGGCGGCCAAGGCCGGCTTCCGGCTGCCGATCAATTCCTACGCGCTGCAGGCCTGCGTTTCCGAGCCGGTGAAACCGATCCTCGACACGGTTGTGCTGTCGCCCGGCACCGGCGTCTATGTCAGCCAGTCGGACAAGGGCGAGATCGTCATTGGCGGCGGACTTGACCGCATCCCCTCCTATGCGCAGCGCGGCAATCTGCCGACGCTGGAAACCGTCGTTGCCGGCCTGTTGGAAATGTTCCCGATCTTCGGCCAGTTGAAGCTGATGCGGCAATGGGCGGGCATTGTCGACGTGGTGCCGGACTCCTCGCCGATCATCGGTGAATCGCCGCTGCCCAATCTATTCCTCAATTGCGGCTGGGGCACAGGCGGGTTCAAGGCCATTCCCGCCGGCGGCACGCTGCTGGCGAACCTGCTGGCAACGGGCAGGCACAACGACATCAGCCGTCCGTTCGACCTCGATCGCTTTGCCAGCGGGCGGCTGATCGATGAAGCGGCCGGCTCCGGCATCGCGCACTAAGACAGGACCAGAGGCAATCATGCAGCTCTTCCCTTGCCCGTTCTGCGGTCCGCGCGACGAGACGGAATTCCACTTTGGCGGCGATGCCGGCAATGTCCGGCCTGACGGGGCCGATCTGCCGATCGAGCGCTGGGCAAACTATCTCTATCTCAGGAGCAACCCGAAGGGTGCGGCGCGCGAAATCTGGGTGCACGTGACTTGCGGCGAGTTCTTCGTCATGGAACGTGACACGGTCACGCACGAGGTGCTGTCCTCGACCGCTCTTGGCGGGGAGCACGCGGCGTGACCGCCTCGCGTCTCACCACCGGCGGCAGCGCCATCGACCGGTCGCGCCCGATCCGATTCAGCTTCGACGGCAGAACCGTCGACGGTTTTGCCGGCGACACCATCGCCTCGGCGCTACTGGCCAACGACGTCGCGGTTGTCGGCCGCTCCTTCAAATACCACCGGCCGCGCGGCATCTGGGGCGCCGGGGTCGAGGAGCCGAACGCGCTGGTCGATGTCGGCGGCCCACGTGCGACGCCGAACACGCGTGCCACGACCGAGCCGGCGCGCGACGGGCTGGTGGCAAAAAGCGTCAACGCGACGCCCAGTGCGCTCGCCGACCGCAACGCCTTCCTCGACCGCTGCTCGCGCTTCATTCCAGCGGCGTTCTACTACAAGACCTTCATGTGGCCGGACTGGCACATGTTCGAGCCGCGCATCCGCGCCATGGCTGGGCTGGGCGAAGTGGACAAGGGCTGGACCTCGCCGGGCTCGGCCGACCAGATCAACCATCATTGCGACGTTCTGGTGGTGGGCGCGGGACCGGCTGGACTGGCGGCGGCGAAGCTGGCGGCTGGCGCCGGCCTCTCCGTCACACTGGTCGACGACCAGCAGAAGCCGGGCGGATCGCTCGGCCACCGCGCCGGCGAGATTGACGGCAAGCCGGCTGCCATCTGGATCGACGGGACGATTGCCGAGCTTGCCGCCGGCGGCCACCTGATCCTGCCTGCAACCACCGCCTTCGGCATCTACGACCACAATCTGGTCGGGCTGAACCAGCGTCATTTCGACGGCCGGCGCGACACGCTGTGGCGGGTCCGGCCGCGCCGGATCGTGCTGGCGACCGGCGCCATCGAGCGGCCGCTGCCCTTCGCCAACAACGACCTGCCAGGCATCCTGTCGGCGGATGCGGCGCTCGCCTATCTCAGGCGCCATGCCGTGCTGGCCGGCAGGCGCATCGTCGTCGCCACCAACAATGACAGCGCCTATGAAGTGGCGGAGGCGTCCTCCGAGGCCGGCGCCGAAGTCACGCTGGTCGACATCAGGCGTGACGGCATGCCAGCCACCAAGGTGCGGCTGGTCAAGGGGCGATCGCTTGCCGCCGCCGACGGCAAGCTGCGCATCGAGGGCGTGACGCTGGACGACGGCACCAGGCTCGACGCCGACTGCGTGCTGGTGTCGGGCGGCTGGACGCCGACGATTCATCTGTTCGGCCAGGCCAAGGGCAAGCTTGCCTGGAGCGAGGCGCGTGCCGCCTTCCTGCCGGACGATCCGGTCGATGGCATTTCCGTCGCCGGCGCCGCGGCCGGCGCGGTTTCGCTGTCGGAGGTGTTCGCAGGCTCGCAGAACGCCGTTGCATCGCTCGGCCAGACGAAGGCCGAGATGCCGCGCAGCACCGGACCGGAGGCGACAGGCGGGATCGTCGCCGCCTGGCCGGTGCCCGGCTCGAAGGGGCGCATCTGGATCGACTACCAGAACGATGTGACAGTGAAGGACGTCGAGCTGGCGGCGCGCGAAAACTTTGTCTCGGTCGAACATCTGAAGCGCTACACAACGCTCGGCATGGCGACCGACCAGGGCAAGACCTCCAACTTGCCCGGCCTGGCGCTGATGGCAGGCATCACCGGTCGCACGGTGCCGGAGGTCGGCACCACCACCTACCGTCCGCCCTTCACGCCGGTGCCGCTGGCGAGCTTCGCCGGTGCGCGCGGGGGCGAGTTGATGGCGCCGGTGCGTCGGCTGCCGCTGGAAAACATCCATCGCGCCGATGGCGCCGTGTTCCAGGAATATGGCGGCTGGCTGCGACCTGCCCACTATGGCGGTCGCGATGCCGATGCGGATCGCGCCATCCAGGACGAGGCGCTGCGCGCCCGCCAGTCGGTCGCGCTGTTCGACGGTTCGACGCTCGGCAAGATCGAGGTGATCGGCCCGAAGGCGGCCGAATTCGTCGATTTCCTCTACTACAACACGATGTCGACGCTGAAACCGGGCCGCTGCCGCTATGGCTTCATGCTGTCGGAGAACGGCGTGGTGTTCGATGACGGCGTGCTGGTGCGGCTGGACGAGCATCGCTTCGTCGTGTCGTGCTCGTCCTCGCATGTCACCGCGGTGCATGCGCGGCTGGAGGAATGGCGCCAGGACCGCTTTGGCCGCGGCGCCGTCTATATCCACAATGCCACCGCCGAAATGGCAACGCTGACCGTCTCCGGGCCGAACGCCCGGAAGCTGCTCGAAACGTTGGGCCTTGGCCTCTCGCTCGACGATGCAGACCTGCCGCATATGGCGATAGGCCATGGCAGCTATGGCGGCGACGAGGTCCGCATCGCGCGCGTCAGCTTTACCGGCGACAGGAGCTATGAAATCTCGATCCGCGCGGACCGCGCCGAGACCCTATGGACCCGTCTGCGCGAAGCTGGCCAGCCGTTCGATGCCGCCATCATCGGCCTCGAAGCGCTGATGATCCTGCGTGCGGAGAAAGGCTTCATCGTCATCGGCAAGGACACTGACGGGACCACACTGCCGCATGATCTCGGCAGCGAAGGGCCGCGCGCCAAACGGCAGACCGAATTTGTCGGCCGCTGCTCGCTGTTCACCGACGAGGCTTCACGCGACAACCGGCTGCAGCTTGTCGGCCTGACGGTGCCGCAAGGCGATGCGCCGCTGCCAACCGGCGCGCACGGCGTCAAGCGCAGCGGCGGCAGGCTGCGCAGCCAGGGTTTTGTCACCTCCAGCTACCAGAGCCCGACGCTTGGCCGGCCGGTCGCGCTTGGCCTGATCGAGCGCGGCGCGGCGCGGCACGGGGAGACGATCGAAATCCAGCATCTCGGCAAGGTCAGCACGGCGACCATTGCCGCCCCTTGCGCTTTCGACCAGGCAGGAGACCGGCTGCATGCGTGATCTCGCGGAAAAATGGTCCGTCGCGCCGGACTGGCAGAGCGCCACGATCGGAGTGCCGGGGCTCAAGATAAGCCCGATCACCGGACTGCACCAACGCCTGGTCAGCGGCGGCCTTGCCGCATGGGCCGAGGTCTCAGGGTTCGATGGAACGGCCGCCGGTGCATTCGGCCTGACAGAGGGCATACGCTATTCGGTCCGACTGGCGCGCGACCGGCTGCTCGTCGTATCAAGCAACCCGCTCGCCATCCCCGCAGGTTGGCATGGCGAAGGTTTCGCGGTGACGACGATCAGCGCCGGCTTGCAGGTGTTCGAGGTCGAGGGCCCGGCTCTCGACGCTTTCATCGCACGCGGGACGACGCTCGATCCGCGCCAGCCAAGCGCCAGTGCGGCGCTTTCCCTCGCCGGTGTCAGCGCCATCGTGTATCGCCATGAGAATAGGCTGCGCATCCATGTCGACCGTGGCCTTGCAGCCTATCTCTGGACGTGGATGGAGCAGGCGGCCGGCCACATCGCGGCCGGAAATCAGCCAGTGGTGATCGCGCTCAGAGCGTGAAGGACCAGAACAGGCAGGCGAGGGTCGCGACGGCGAAGACGACGAAGAATAGGCTGCGCAACAGCACGTTGCGGCGCAGTTCATTCATGACGAAGTGGCAGCCGACAATCGCCACGGCGAACAGGAACCGCCAGTTCAGCAATGCCAGCAGGGCGCTGCCCTGGCCGAAGGCCCATCGGGCGAGAAGGCCGCCGACGATGGTGGCGAGCAGCACGATCACGGTCCAGAAGATCGCGTCGGCGGCGTGGGTGAGAACGATGCTCGCCGCCCTGATCGGCAGGATCATCATCAGCAGCGCGCTGAAGAAATAGACCGCGGCAAGCGGGATGAACGTTCCCGCATCGGCAATGCCGTCGAGCCGTTTCACGCCGGTCACGCCGTAGGGATAGCCATGTCGGGCCACGGCCAGGCTCAGCGCCATGAGCAAGGCGGTCAGCACGGCGACGAGTGCGAAGGTCGTGAGGGCTTTGCTCATGGGGTTCCTGTCGCGGACGAATCAGACAGGAACTGATGTAGCCGACGGTCGTAAATTGCGCGTAAGCGAAGTCGTGCTGAGCGGACCAACCCTGGCGCAAAGGGCGTCGCGGCCAGGCTGCACTGCAGCGATCCTGCCCGCGGAGCGGTTGGAGCGCGCATTGAATGCATTCCTATCTCCATTCTAATATAATCCGATCATTTCCGGTGAACGAAGCTACGGATTTGCCATGGACCTGGACCCTTCGACGCTCAATCGGGCTCTGCCGCTCCGCGATCAGATCTATCAGAAGATCCGCAACCTGATCGTCGTCGGACAGATGAAGCCCGGGGAGGTGATCAATGAGGTGGCGATCGCCGAGGCCCTCGGAGTCTCACGCACGCCGGTGCGGGAAGCCGTCAAGCGCATCAGCGACGAGGGCCTCGTCAAGATCCTGGCACAGACGGGCACCTATGTCGCGCCGATCAGCCGCGCCGACCTGGAAGAGGCCTATGTCATCCGCCGGGCGCTGGAGATGGAAAGCGCCAGGCGCGCGGCGGTGAAGCTCACGCCGGCAGCCGCCGAACTGCTGGAGGACAATATGGCGGCGCACAAGCTCGCAATATCGCGCGGCCGCTACGCCACCGCGATCCAGCTCGACGACGTCTTTCACCGCACCATCGCCGAGATCTGCGGCCTGCCGATGATCTGGCGGGCCGTCGACATCTCCAAGGCGCAGATGGACCGCGGCCGCTATCTCGCCATTCCCAAACCCGGCTATGGCGAACAGACGATCGAGCAGCACGAAGCCATTCTCGACGCGCTGAAACGACATGATGCCGAGGGCGCGGCGCAGGCAATGGAACACCATCTGGAGACGTCGTTTCGCAACACGCTCGAAGTCGCCGCCGAGCTTCTCGGCTGACGCTCGTCCTCGATCGCAAGCGGACATGACCAGCATATGCGAAGAATGGTATCGGCCTGAAGGCCGAGGCGATCGCGCAAATACAAGCGTCCATGCCGAAGTCTGGCCGAAGTGCTCGCCGTCGTCAGCCGCGCCAACATCCGCTGCTGTCAATCGTCCTGCGCGAGCCGGAAAGCCTTCTCTTCGCCTGTTGGGAGTATCACGGCGATGATTTCACCCGGGATACCGCGGGGATGGGCCAATCGGCGGCCATGCGCTCAAGCCGCCGCAAGGGCGTGCGTTTCCGGCGGCATGGCGAAGGAACCGAAGCTTGGGATCCAATCGCCTTCTGCGGAGAGACACCGTTGTGCGCCGGCGCACCGCCACAAGTGTTTGCCAATGGGGCCTCCAAGGCCTATGCTGCCGCATCGGCCGCCAGTCATTCGGATGCCGCCGACAGTGAGAGGGTATTTGCTCTTGCCCGGAACGGGGAAAGAGCATGTCCCAGTCCCAGATTCGCAATCATGTTTTGAGAACCCTCGCGGCTGAGGATTTCGCAGCGATCCTGCCGTCGATACGTCAGGTCGAACTGGGCATCAAAAGCCCGCTGGAAACCGCTTATCAGCCGATCCAGCATGTGTATTTCCCCGAGACAGGTATCGCGTCGGTCGTAGCCACCATGTTCGGAGGGCGCCAGGGCGAGGTTGGCATTGTCGGCCACGATGGCATGACCGGGGTTACGGTCGTTCTCGGCCAGGACCGGTCTCCCAATGACACCTATATCCAGGTCGCCGGCAATGGCTGGTGCCTGCCGGTTGAAAGTCTTCGCGCGCTTCTTGCGAGCAGCCGGAGCTTTCGCGAGTCCCTGCTTCGCTATGCCAACGCATTCCTTGTCCAGGCAACCCGAACAGCGGTGGTCAACGGCCACTCGAAGATAGAGGAGCGATTGGCCCGCTGGTTGCTCATGGTTCATGACCGCTGTGAAGGAAACAAGATCTACCTGACGCACGAGTTTCTGGCGACCATGCTCGGCGCGCGGAGGCCGGGCGTTACCACGGCCCTGCAAATGCTTGAATATCGGGGACTGGTTCACGCCAAGCGCGGCGAGATTACGATTGTCGACCGCGTCGGCCTGATAAAACTCACACACGGAGCCTATGGCGAGGAGGAACAGCGCCAGTTCGCCGGTCGCCTGCCTGATTTGTCCGCAATCGGACATACACTTGCAGATAGCTGAATGTTGTCCGTAAATCGCGTTGGCTCCGGCTCAGGGAGGAACTCTGGATGACCAATACGTTCCACACCATCACGGTTGAAAAGGCGGCCGAGGCCTACGTGCTTTCCAGAGGCAGGGCGCGGTTCCTGTCCATTGCCCAGGCGATCCGAGCCATCCGAACACTGATGCCGGCGTGCAAGGCCACCGACAGAGAGTTGGAAGACCTGCTCGCGGCTGCATGCATCGTTCACGACGTGCCCGTCGCCTTCGACGCGACACCAGCCGATAGCGCAGTATCGCGGCTCCACTCATAGGCCGCAGATGCCCGCACTTGCGCAGACGACGGCTCCAGTGGACATTCGCCAAGAGATTGTCCGCTACCTAATCGACAATGTCGACAAACCGAGCGTCTCGGTATTCGAGGTTATTCATGCCGTGAGGAAGAGGTTTCCGCTGTGCGAACTCACGGATTGGGAACTTGGCGACCACATAGCGCGAAGCGCGATCGACGCGGGGTTTGCTGTCGAGTTCGGCGCTGACGCTGCCTGATGGCGCAAGCTTAGCCGCCGCAATTTGCTGAATGGGAGCCCCATCGGGAGCGCGCAACCGAAACCGACAGACGTTGCCGCGAAGCCGGAGACATCACGCCGGACGAGGGATGAAATTCTCCTCAACGTGCGCCACCACCGTGGACCACATTTCCGTGTAAGAGCTTGAGATCAGAGGGTTTTCCTGAAGACCCTGGAAGGGACTGGTGGAGCCAATCGGAATCGAACCGACGACCTCTTGAATGCCATTCAAGCGCTCTCCCAACTGAGCTATGGCCCCACATCCGGCAGTCAACCGGCACCGTTTCCGGTGAAGAGATCCGGCGCGGGTTGGAACACCGCGCCGTTAGTGCAGGCGGCTTCTAACCCCGCCTTTCGTCAATATCAAGCCTTTATAGACGGCTTTTTGTTCACAGGCTGAGAAAGCGTGCAAACACCTGCATCGCTGGCAGATCAGACTTCGTCGTCATCGTCGCCGACGCCGATCATGTCGGCAACGTCGTCGTCCTCTTCCTCTTCGTCGGCAAGGAATGTGTCATCCTCGTCGTCGCCAAGGTCAACATCCTCGTCATCGCCCAGATCCGGCAGATCGTCGCCCTTGGCGTCATCGTCGGCCTCTTCGAGAGAGACGACTTCGACGCCTTCCTCGTCCTCGGCGTCCACTTCCTTCTCGGCCACTTCCTCTTCCTCCTCGAGGGCGGCGACCTTGCCTTCCTCGAAATAGGAACGCGGATAGGTCTTGCCTGTATAGGGCGAGACGATCGGGTCCTTGTTCAGGTCGTAGAATTTTCGGCCCGTTTCAGGGTCGATACGTTTTGTGCCAAGTTCGGTTTTTGCCACGGCAAGCCTCGTGAATAAAAGAGTGGTCCCCTTAACCACAGTTTGCGGCGCTGTCAAAGCCAAAAGCCGGCGTCACAAAACCATGCATTGAAAGGCCTCGAGCCAAGTGACGCCCATGGGGATGACCATTCCGCCCCGCCGTGATACGAGACCGCCGCAACAAATGAAAAGCGCCGGCACGCCGGCATTCCGTCCAGGGAAATTCCATGTCTCACGCCGTCGCTGCCAAGCCGGCCACCGCCCGCAAATCATCCGCCCTTTCCGGCACCGCACGCGTGCCGGGCGACAAGTCGATCTCGCATCGCTCCTTCATGTTCGGAGGCCTCGCCTCCGGCGAAACCCGCATCACCGGCCTGCTGGAAGGCGAGGACGTGATGCGCACCGGCGCGGCCATGAGGGCGATGGGCGCGCATATAGAAAAGCGCGGCACCGAATGGGTGATCCGGGGCACTGGCAACGGCGCGCTGCTGCAGCCGGAAGGGCCGCTCGATTTCGGCAATGCCGGCACCGGCTCGCGACTGACCATGGGCCTCGTCGGCACTTACGACATGGAAACGACCTTCATCGGCGACGCCTCGCTGTCGGGCCGGCCGATGGGCCGCGTGCTCGAGCCGTTGCGCCAGATGGGCGTGCAGGTGCTGAAGGCGACACCGGGCGACCGCATGCCGATCACGCTGCACGGGCCGAAACATGCAGCCCCCATCACCTACCGCGTGCCGATGGCCTCGGCGCAGGTGAAGTCGGCGGTGCTGCTCGCCGGCCTCAACACGCCGGGTATCACCACCGTCATCGAACCGGTGATGACGCGCGACCATACTGAAAAGATGCTGAAGGGATTTGGCGCCAACCTGTCGGTCGAGACCGACGAACGCGGCGTGCGCCACATCTTCATCGAAGGCCAGGGCAAGCTGACCGGCCAGACGATCGCCGTGCCGGGCGACCCGTCCTCGGCCGGCTTTCCGCTGGTGGCGGCGCTCATCGTACCGGGTTCCGATATCGTGATCGAAAACGTGCTGATGAACCCGACCCGCACCGGGCTGCTTCTGACGCTGCAGGAGATGGGGGGCAAAATCGACATTTTGAACCCGCGCAATGCCGGCGGCGAGGATGTCGCGGATCTGCGCGTGCGTTACTCGGAGTTGAAGGGCATTACCGTGCCGCCCGAGCGGGCGCCGTCGATGATCGACGAGTATCCGGTGCTTGCGGTTGCCGCGAGCTTCGCCGAGGGCGAGACGCTGATGCAGGGGCTGGAAGAATTAAGGGTAAAGGAATCCGACCGGCTGTCGGCCGTCGCCAACGGTCTGAAACTCAACGGCGTCGAATGCACCGAGGGCGAAGCTTCGCTCGCCGTGCGCGGCAGACCGGGCGGCAGGGGGTTGGGTGGCCATCCCAACGGCAGGGATACGACCGTGCAGACCCATCTCGATCACCGCATCGCCATGAGCTTTCTGGTGATGGGACTGGCGACGGACAAGCCTGTCACCATCGACGATGCCAATATGATTGCAACGAGCTTTCCGGAGTTCATGGGGCTGATGAAGGGGCTAGGCGCGGAGATCGGGTGACAGTGGCAATCGCAAACCTTGGAGATTGGCCGGCGACATCCCGTGCTTCGTCATCCTGGGGCGAAGCAAGGAGCGCAGCGACGCGGCGCAGACCCCAGGATCCATGCCATGACCTCAGGGCGCCGCAACGGTGCAAAGTTCTGATCCGCAGCGTTCTTGGGCTGAAGTCACGGCATGGATCCCAGGGTCTTCGCTCCGCTTCGCGTTCGCTACGCCCTAGGATGACGAAGTCGCGGGGACCTGTTTCCATGCGTAAGGCGTCTGCATGCCAATGACACAAATCTTCACCATCGCCATCGACGGCCCAGCCGGCGCCGGCAAGGGCACCCTCGCCCGGCGGCTGGCCGACCACTACCGGCTGAACCTGCTCGACACCGGCCTCACCTATCGCGCGGTCGCCCATGCGCTGCTGCGGGTCGGGCTGCCGCTCGACAATGTCTCGGCGGCGGAAACCGCGGCGCGCCAGGTCGACCTGGCAAAGCTCGACCGCGCGGTGCTGTCGGCGAATGCGGTCGGCGAGGCGGCCTCGAAGGTCGCGGTTTTCCCGACCGTGCGGCGCATTCTGGTCGAAAAGCAGCGCGATTTCGCCAGGACGCCGCCGGGCGCGGTGCTTGACGGCCGCGACATCGGCACCGTGGTGTGCCCCGACGCCGACATCAAACTCTATGTGACGGCGAGTGCCGAGGTGCGGGCACAGCGCCGGCTGGCCGAGATCGAAAGCATCGGCGGCACCGCCAATTTCGCCGAGATCCTCGCCGACATCCAACGCCGTGACGAGCGCGACATGGGCCGCGCCGACTCGCCATTGAAGCCGGCAGCCGACGCGCACTTGCTTGATACCAGCGAAATGGCTATAGAAGCCGCGTTTCTCGCGGCCATGGCTGTTATAGACGACGTGCTGGCCAAGAGAGACAAGGCCTGATCCGGGTTTTCTCCCCTGCGTCCGTTGCCGGAAGCAGAGAAAATACCCATATCGGGCACGAACCAGCCTGCCAGCATTCTTCATGCGCCGGAATTGCCGCTTGAAAGCGGCCCAGGGCTTTTGAGCCCGGAACGCCGGCAGGCCAACGCAACGCTAACCCACGGCGCCCGTCCCGCTCGAGATACGGGACACTCCAGGAGAAACAATGTCAGCTGCAAACCCCACTCGCGACGATTTCGCGAGCCTGCTCGAAGAATCATTCACCACCGGCCACTCCGGCGAAGGTCAGGTCGTCAAGGGCACGATCACCGCGATCGAAAAGGACATGGCCATCATCGACGTTGGCCTCAAGGTCGAAGGCCGCGTGCCGCTGAAGGAATTCGGCGTCAAGGGCAAGGACACCACCCTCAAGGTCGGTGACACTGTCGAAGTCTATGTCGAGCGCATCGAGAACGCGCTTGGCGAAGCGATGCTGTCGCGTGAGAAGGCCCGCCGCGAAGAGAGCTGGGTCCGTCTCGAAGAGAAGTTCACCAAGGGCGAGCGCGTCGAAGGCGTCATCTTCAACCAGGTCAAGGGCGGCTTCACCGTCGACCTCGACGGCGCCGTGGCCTTCCTGCCGCGCAGCCAGGTCGATATCCGCCCGATCCGCGACGTCTCCCCGCTGATGCACAACCCGCAGCCCTTCGAGATCCTGAAGATGGATCGCCGTCGCGGCAACATCGTGGTGTCGCGCCGTACCGTGCTCGAGGAAAGCCGCGCCGAACAGCGTTCGGAAATCGTGCAGAACCTCGAAGAAGGCCAGGTTGTCGAAGGCGTCGTCAAGAACATCACCGATTACGGTGCGTTCGTCGACCTCGGCGGCATCGACGGCCTGTTGCATGTCACCGACATGGCATGGCGCCGCGTCAACCATCCGACCGAAATCCTCAACATCGGTCAGACGGTCAAGGTGCAGATCATCCGCATCAACCAGGAAACCCACCGCATCTCGCTCGGCATGAAGCAGCTCGAGAGCGATCCGTGGTCCGAGATCGGCACCAAGTTCCCGATCGGCAAGAAGATCAAGGGCACCGTCACCAACATCACCGACTACGGCGCGTTCGTCGAGCTGGAGCCGGGCATCGAGGGCCTTATCCACGTTTCGGAAATGTCGTGGACCAAGAAGAACGTGCATCCCGGCAAGATCCTGTCGACGACCCAGGAAGTCGACGTGGTGGTGCTCGAGGTCGATCCGGCCAAGCGCCGCATCTCGCTCGGCCTCAAGCAGACGCTCGAGAACCCGTGGGAAGCCTTCGCACGCAACCATCCGGTTGGCAGCCAGGTCGAGGGCGAGGTCAAGAACAAGACCGAGTTCGGGCTGTTCATCGGCCTGGAAGGTGACGTGGACGGCATGGTGCATCTCTCCGATCTCGACTGGACCCGTCCGGGCGAGCAGGTCATCGAAGAGTACAATCGCGGCGACATGGTCAAGGCGCAGGTGCTCGACGTCGATATCGACAAGGAGCGCATCTCGCTCGGCATCAAGCAGCTGGCCCGCGACACGGTCGGCGAAGCGGCGACTTCGGGCGAACTGCGCAAGAACGCCGTCGTCACCTGCGAAGTCATCGGCGTCAAGGATGGCGGCCTGGAAGTGCGGCTGGTCGACAGCGGCATCGAGACCTTCATCAAGCGCTCGGATCTCAGCCGCGACCGCGACGAGCAGCGCCCCGAGCGCTTCACCGTCGGCCAGAAGGTCGATGCCCGCGTCATCGCCTTCGACAAGAAGACCCGCAAGCTGCAGGTCTCGATCAAGGCGCTGGAAATCGCCGAGGAGAAGGAAGCGGTCGCCCAGTACGGCTCGACCGACTCCGGCGCTTCGCTGGGTGATATCCTGGGTGCCGCGCTGAAGAAGCAGGGCAACTAAGGCCTTCGCGAAGCGAAGTCCTTCGCTTAGTCCAGAATGACAAAACCCCGCCGGAGCGATCCGGCGGGGTTTTTCTTTGGCAAAAACCGGTTCGGCCGACGCGGAGCTACGCCCGGCCGTAGAGCGGCACCAACGTTCCGCTCATCGCCTGGTTGGCCGGAGAGGCGAGGTAGGCGATAGCTTCAGCGGCCGCTTCGAGGCTGACCCATTTGGTGAAATCGGCATCCGGCATGTCGGCACGGTTTGCCGGTGTGTCGAGCGTCGAGGGCGCCACGGCATTGACCAGTATGCCCTTGTGCTTCAATTCCTCGGCCATCGCCACGGTCATCGCGGCAACCGCCGCCTTGCTGGCGGTGTAGGCGACCATGCCCGCGCCCCGGCGAGGCTCCAATGCCGCCCGCGCGGCGACATTGACAATGCGGCCGGCCATGCCTGACGCCAGCATCGAACGCACCGCCGCCCGGCTGCACAGGAAGGTGGTGCGAGCATTGGTGTCCATCATCTCGGCGAAGGAGGCGGATTCGATCTTTTCCACCGGCGCCATCGCGAAGCCGCCCGCCAGATGGACAGATGCCCACAGGGCCGGCACCTGGCTGTAGAACGCCTCGACCTTGGCGGAATCCGAGAGGTCGACATTGTGCGCCAGCTTGACGTTATGATGCGTGGTGAAGGGGAAGTGCGAAGGCGCCGCGGCATGCGCGTTCGGCACGTGGCAGATCGCGCCCTGCTCCAGCAGCCTGCCAACCACCGCGCCACCAAGCGCGCCGGTTCCACCGGTTACAACGATATGCCTGCCTTCAAGTGTTTCCGTCATCCTGGACCGCTCCTGTCATTTTCTTGTAATTATGTCGCTTGTTTTGCCGCGCCGACGCGAAGCGTCGCGCCTTTCGGGCGATCACTCAATTGATATCTCGACATGGCAGCCGTCGCGTCTTTGCATGCGTCAGGACGCCGGCCAGCCCGAAACGATCGCGTCCCACAGCAGATGCTCACCGATGGCTGGGCGCTGCTCGTGATGCGTGAGCTTGTGCAGCCAGAAACCATCGAAAAGCCTGCGATGGCTGGCCTCCTCGAACGGCTCGAAGAGCCGCCATTGCAATTCGTGCGGCCGGTCCGCGCCGATTTGCGGCATGCGCAGGAAGTCGCGCCGCAACGGGCGGTGCAGCAGGAGCGAGGCCTCGAAGTGGTACGGGAACATGAAGTAGTCGTGCAGGGCGTCGTACTTCCGCCAGTAGTCGGCGAGGCCGTGCAGCACCGTCTCGACCAGCGGGTGCCCCTTGCGGGCATGAATGAACCAGGTTTCCACAAGCCGCGGATAGCGATTGGTCTCGCGCAGAATGTAGAAATCCTCGCGCTCGATTTCGAGCGGCACCGGCTGCCGGAGCAGGATGGTGGCATCGAGCCATGTTCCTCCGTGCCGGGAGAGCAGGCTCAGGCGAATGAAATTGGAGAAATGCTGGCTGTTCATCAGCCCGCGCCGCCGCTTGTCCCAGACATGGCGGGGCAAATCGATATGGGCCTCCACGGTCTTGTCGTCGAGCACGACAAGGTCGCGCGAACCCTTATGGCGCGCGACCGAGCGCAGGCATGCCCTGACCAGGGGCGGGGCATGGTCGGCGCCTTGCGCCCAGTATTGCCAGATCGGACCGAGGCCGCCCGTCGGCGTGCTGGCGGAGGACCAATGCGAATGGTCGACCGCCACACGCCGGGCGCGCCGCTTCTTCTTTCGCGCGAGCGTCATGCAAAGCTTCGCCGCGGTCTTCCTCACGGGCCAAGGCAGCTCAGGCGAGGATGCCGCCCAACGCAATGGTGCGAGATGAGGAAATGTCAGCGGATCGCGAAAGGACGCCTGTTCCTTGAAAAATGACATGGCCGGCCGATGGTTGAGACACGCCTTTAGAGCGGTTCAGCGTTTGTTAGAATCGCTGACCCGCTCCAGCTCTCTGTTTCTACGCTGACGCAGCCAATACTCAGTCGACCGAGATTTCGATGACGCGCGGCAGTCCCGTTGCCCGGGCGTGCTTCAGCGCCTGCGGCAAGGCGTCGATATTTCCCAGCCGTTCGGCACCGATGCCATAGGCCTCGGCCAGCTTGCAGAAATCCGGCGGCGCCGGCGACACGCCGACGGGTTCCACGCCGACATCGAGCATCGAGGTCTCGATCTCGCGATAACCTCTGTTGTTCCAGACCACGAAGATGACCGGCGCCTGGGCGTCGAGCGCCGCACCAAGTTCCGGCAGCGTGAACTGGAACCCGCCGTCGCCAGTCAGGCAGATAATTGGTGCATCGGGCATGGCAAGGGCTGCGCCGATCGCGGCCGGTGGGCCATAACCAAGCGCGCCGAAGCCGGTGGCGGCGTTGAACCAGCCGCCCGGGCGATCGTGATCGTAGTAGAGGTTGGCGGCATAGATCGGCTGCGTCGAGTCGCCGACGACGATCGCGCCCGGCAAGGCGTCACGGATCATTTCCACGGCATGCACCTGCGCCACATAGGCGGGGCTCAGCTCGGCAAAAGCCGCCTTCCGTGCCTCGGCTGCGCGCCCCTCGCCGTCCGGCGCGGCAGTATGAGCGGCGCCGATCGCGGTGAGCAGGGCCTCGATCGCCTCGGCACAATCGGCCTGGATGGCGACCGTCACTGGACGGCGCGCAAGCTGGTCGGCGCCGATGTCGATGCGGATCAGATTGGAAGGCAGCACAAAGCCGCCATCGCCATAGCCGTCATAATCGGTCGGGCCGAACTCCGTGCCGGCGGCAATCACCAGATCAGCCTCGGCCATCAGTGCACGAACCGCCTTCAGGCTGGGACTTGCCGGCACGCAGAGCGGATGGCGGTGCAGCAGGCCACGCGCATTCGTGGTCTCCACCACCGGCGCGCCCAGTCTTTCGGCCAGGCGTTGCAGCGCCGCCTCGGCCCGCTTGGCGCCGCCGCCGGCCAGGATCAGCGGGCGGCGCGCGGCGGCGATGAGTTTGGCCGCGCTGGCAATTGCCTCGCCGTCCGGAGCAGGCGGCGCCGCATTGCTCAGCAGTGCCGCGATGTCGTCCGCCGGCTTGACCATGACATCGGTCGGAATCTCGATATGCACCGGACCTGGTCGCGACGATGAAAACATGGCGAAGGCCTGGGCCAACGCGCCCGGCAATTCGCTGGCCTCGGTGACGCGCTGCGACAAAAGCGCCACCTTCTCCATCATGCCGCGCTGATCTGGCAGTTCGTGCAGGAAGCCAAGCCCCTTGCCCAGCGTCGGCATGGCATTGACACCCGAGATGACCAGCATCGGCACCGAATCGGCGCGCGCCTGGCCCATGGCGGTAAGGGTGTTGGTCAAGCCCGGGCCGGTGATGACGAAGGCGACACCCGGCCTGCCGCTGGCGCGGGCATAGCCGTCGGCCATGAAGCCGGCGCCCTGTTCGTGGCGCGGCGTGACATGGCGGATTTTCGAGCGCGCCAGCCCACGGTAGAGCTCGACCGTGTGGACGCCTGGAATGCCGAAGACCGTGTCGACGCCATGGGCTTCAAGCAGCGTGATGAGGGCTTCGCCGAGTGTGGTCATTGGTTTTCTTCCCTTTCCGGCGCGAGGCCGAGCTCGGCCTCGATAGATTTGATGCCGATCGTCGCCAATTCGCCAGGCGAGAACATTTCGCCAGCCAGGCAGCCTTCCACCCAGAGCCCGTCGATGATCGCGTTAATCGCAATGGCGTGATGGCGCAGTTGGCTTGCGTCCGGCTCGCGCTGTTCGGCGGCGAGCACCTCGGCCACGACGGCTTCCACCTCGTTGCGAAAGCCAAGGTAACCTTCGCGGTGGGCGCGAGCCAGGCTCGGGTCCGAGCCGGCGCGGCCGATGAAGGTTGCCCAGAGCGAAAACACCCGCGCATCGATGATTGGCGCATTGAGGTTGGCTGTGACGAAAGCCGCAAGGCGTTTGCGCGGCGAGGCATCTTCCATGACCAACGCCGCTTTCGCCTGCTCGGTCATGCGGCCCATCAGCGCTGCATAGGCTTCCTGCAGCAATTCTTCCTTACCGGGGAAATAGTGCCGGATCAGCCCGGCGGTGACGCCGGCGCGCAATGCGATGGTGCGCAAGGTGGCGCCCTCCAAGCCGTGTTCCGCCACGCTATTCAGGGTCGCTTCGATCAAATCCTGCCGCCGTCGCTCCTCGCCCTCGCGACGGAACTTGCGGCGGGACGGCGCATTCATTGGCGCAGTATCGGCCGCGTCAGGCATGTCGGCCCGCCTTCGCAGGCGATGCAGAGTGCATCCGCCTCGAAGATTTCTACGGTGCAGCCGGCTGCCTCCATGGCGGCTTTGGTCTTGGGAAAGCCTGCAACGGCAATGACCTTGTGCGGGCTGGTCGGCAGCACGTTCAGGCTGAGGCCGTTGGAGGCGGCAAACTCTCCGGCATCACCCTCGACCAGCCGGATGCCGCGCGCCTTCAGCATTTGATAGAAGGCGGCCGGCAAAAGCGGTGAATAGACCAGTGCGAGATCGTCGGCCAGCGGGCTGATCACCGACATCAGATGCAGGCACGCCTCTTCCCCTTGCCACAGCGGCAGGTCAAAGCCGTAGACTGAAATGCCCAGCGGCGTCAGCAGGTTGGAAACCTGCTGGATGCCTTCCTGGTTGGAGCGAGCACCGCGCCCGATCGCCAGCGTGCGGGCATCCACCCATACACAATCACCGCCTTCGACCTGGCCGGGAGCCTCGACGCGGCCGAGGATCGGAATGCCCAGTCTTCCGTAGGTTTCCTCATGCAGCGAGGGCTCGCTGGCGCGCAAGGGCTTGCCCATGGACAGAATAAGCGCGCCGCGGTCGGTCATCAGCGATGGGTCGTGCGTGAACACCGAATCCGAAAGGCCATCGGCCTTGTCCTCGATCCATTCGATTTCAGCGCCGGAAGCCGCCACCAGTTCAGCAAGGACGGCGTGCTGCAATGCCGCTTTCGCCGGATTGAATCCCGGGCCATAGTGCCAGGCAGCCCCGTCGGCGTTGCGCATGGCGTTGGCTGCCGACCGCATCAGAACGCGTCGCAGCGGCGCCGCCATGGACTGTGATCCGAAAGCGTTCATCGAAGCCCTTTTAGCTGAAAAAAATCGAGAAAATTTCATGGAGCGCTATTTATACACTTGCACAACAAGCTCGCAAGTGCCGTAATGAGCGGGATTGACGGGCTCGCGCTGTTGGGTCCATGCTGAGGTCTAGAGCGGGGCAGTACAGCGTATGTTGATTAGCCGGATAGACGTTCGACAAATTGTCGTCGACCAGATGAAGGTCACCCGGTGAGCGCGGTGAGAGCTGCCGCAATCTCATCCGGCGAGGTGCTTGATGGCGCCGCTGAAGCTATCCATGTCGAGAACCTGCACAAGAAGTTCGGTGAACTGCATGTGCTGAAGGGCGTGTCGCTGTCGGCACGCGACGGCGAGGTGATCGCCATCATCGGCGGTTCCGGTTCCGGCAAATCGACGCTGCTGCGCTGCATCAACTGCCTGGAAAACCCGACCAGCGGCATCATTCGCGTCAATGGCGAGGAAATCAAGCTGAAGGGGGACAGCCACGGCCACACCGTTCCGGCCGACCGCAAGCAGATCGAGCGCATCCGCTCCAAGCTCGGCATGGTGTTCCAGAACTTCAATCTGTGGAGCCACATGACGCTGATCGAGAACGTCATCGAGGTTCCAGTGCATGTGCTGGGGGTCAAGCGAGACGAAGCGATCTCACAGGCCGAAAAACTGCTGGCGCGCGTCGGGCTCGCCGAAAAGCGCGACGTCTATCCGGCCTATCTGTCGGGCGGCCAGCAGCAGCGCGCCGCGATCGCCCGCGCTCTGGCCATCAATCCGCGCGTCATGCTGTTCGACGAGCCGACCTCGGCGCTCGACCCGGAACTGGTCGGCGAAGTGCTGAAGGTGATCGGCGACCTGGCGCGCGAAGGCCGCACCATGGTGCTGGTCACCCACGAGATGAAGTTCGCCCGCGAGGTCGCGACGCATGTCGTCTACCTCTACAACGGGCTGGTCGAGGAAGAAGGCCCGCCGGAGCAGATCTTCGGCGCGCCGAAATCCGAAAGGCTCAAGCAGTTCATCCGCAACATCGGCTAGGAAAAGCCGGGACGGAAGAAAACCGGGAACCAACATCAAACTGGGAGTTGTGAAAATGAAGACTGTTCTGAAGACATTCGCCGCGGCGCTGCTGCTCGGCGTCGCCGCCGTGGGCGTGGCCAAGGCCGATCCGGTCAAGATCGGCGTCGCCGCCGAACCCTATCCGCCCTTCACCTCGCCGGATGCCTCGGGCAAATGGGTGGGCTGGGAGATCGACTTCATCGACGCCGTATGCGCCGAGGAGAAGCTTGACTGTGTCATCACGCCGGTCGCCTGGGACGGCATCATCCCGGCGCTGACCACCAAGAAGATCGACCTCATCGTCTCCTCGATGTCGATCACCGACGAACGCAAGAAGACGATCGACTTCTCGGACAAGTATTACAACACGCCGACGGCGATCATCGGACCGAAGGACCAGAAATTCGGCGCCACGCCGGACGACCTCAAGGGCAAGGTGCTCGGCGTTCAGGTGTCGACCGTGCACGCCGTCTACGCCAAGAAACACTTCGGCGGCACGGCTTCCGAGATCAAGGAATACCAGACCCAGGACGAAGCCAACAATGACCTTGCCGCGGGCCGCCTCGACGCGGTGCAGGCCGATTCCATCGCGCTCGGCGAATTCCTCAAATCCGACCAGGGCAAGGCCTGCTGCGACCTGAAGGGCATGGTGGCTCCGGACGATGAAGTGCTCGGACCGGGCGTCGGCGCCGGCGTGCGCAAGGAAGACACCGACCTGAAGGAAAAGATCAACGCCGGCATCAAGGCGATCCGCAGCAACGGCAAGTATGACGAAATCTCGAAAAAATATTTCAATTTCGACATTTACGGCGGCTCGCCACAGTCGAACTAAAGACCCTCGCACGGGCCGGAGGGCATGACCGAAGAGTCATGCCCTCCGCCCTACTTTTCCCACGCATACCGTCGGCCGCTGGCGCCGACGGATAGAGCCAGCACTCCGGGGGCGAAGCTGATCGACGCGTTTCTTCCGGCCTCGGCGGCCGGTATCATCGAACTCCTCTCGCCCGCGCCCGTCGGCTGGGGCGGAACACTCATGCTCGGGCTGCTGCATTCGCTCGAGATCGCCGTCGGCGCCACTTGCGTTGGACTTTTGATCGGCATCTGTGGCGCGTATGGCAAGCTCTATGGCGGCTCGGTGGTGCGCGATCTGCTGGCCGTCTATACGACCATCGTGCGCGCCGTGCCCGAACTGGTGCTGATCCTGCTGCTCTACTACGCCGGCACCGACCTGATAAACCAGGTGCTGACGGCGATGGGCTATCAGCGGATAGACATCAGCGGACTGGTGGCCGGCATCGCCGTGCTCGGCTTCGTCCAGGGCGCCTATTCGACCGAGGTAATGCGCGGCGCCATCCTCGCCATTCCGCAGGGCCAGATCGAAGCCGCGCGCGCCTACGGCATGTCTCCCGGTCTTCTGCTGCGGCGCATCACATTGCCGGCGATGCTGCCTTTCGCCATACCCGGCCTTGCCAATCTGTGGCTGATCGCCACCAAGGATACCGCTCTGCTGGCCGTCGTCGGCTTCTTCGAGCTGACACTGGCGACGCGGCAGGCGGCGGGCGTGACCAAGGCCTATCTGATATTCTATCTCGCGGCAGGTGTGCTCTATCTGGCGGTATCGCTGTTCTCGAACCTGATGCTTGGCCGCCTTGAGGCCTGGTCGAGGCGTGGCATGCCTTCGGTCAAGGACGCGCGGTGATGGCCAGCGAAGCGACCGTCATCAACGTGGTGGCGCGCACATCGCTGTGGCTGCAGCCGCATCGCATCGTGCTGATCCTGATCGCGCTGGGGCTGGTGCTGTCGGCTGTCTTCTTCATGCGCTGGGACTGGTTGCCGCAATATTATGAGATGGGCTTGATCGGCATCTGGCGCTCGCTGTGGATCCTGGCCGTTACCTGCGCGCTCGGCTTCCTGATCGCCGTACCGGTCGGGTTGGCGCAGGCCGCCGGCTCGCTCTGGTTCTCGGCACCCGCCAAGGTCTTCTGCACCATCATTCGTGGCACGCCGCTGCTTCTGCAATTGTGGCTGCTCTACTACGGGTTGGGCTCGCTGTTTCCGCAATATCCGTGGATTCGCGAGTCCTGGATGTGGCCTTATCTCAGGCAGGCATGGCCCTATGGCGTGCTGGCGTTGACGCTGTCCTTTGCCGGTTACGAGGGCGAAGTGATGCGCGGTGCCTTTGCCGGGGTGCCCAAGGGCCAGTTGGAAGCCGCCCGCGCGTTCGGCATGAGCCGCTGGAAGATCTTCCGGCGCATCTGGCTGCCGCAGGCCTTCTACAGGGCGCTGCCGACTCTGACCGGCGAAACCGTGCTGCAGTTGAAGTCGACGCCGCTGGTTGCGACCATCAGCGTGATCGACATATTCGCCGTCTCGTCGAAGGTGCGGCAGGACACCTACCTCACCTATGAACCCTTGCTTCTCCTGGCGTTGATCTACATGACGATCACCGGCATCCTCGTCTTCACCTTCGGCAGGATCGAGGCGCGGATTCCGAACAAGATCGGCTAGGTTTTAGTGAGTATTCAGTAGTCAGGAGTGGCAGCTGGCCACTCCTATCCTTATCACCACTGACTACTCACCACTCACCAGAGGCAACGACGATGCAACTCAGTCTCGACCAGGCAACAGGATTGTGCCGGATGGCGGCGCTCGGCGCCGGCGCCAACGAAGAAGCCGCGCAATCGCTCGCGGCGTCCATCGTCGCTGCCGAGGCGGAAGGACTTGCAAGCGTCGGCCTGACGCATTTCATCGATTATCTCGAAGCGATCGAGGCCGGCCGCATCGACGGCAATGCCGATCCGGTCATCACCAGGCCGGCGCTGGCCGTTTATCTCTCCGACGCGCGTGGCGGATTGGCGCATACGGGCTTCGACCGCACGATCGACGATCTTGCCAAGGCGGCACGACTGTTCGGTGTCGCCATCTTTTCGCAGAAGAACGCCTATACATGCGGCGCGCTCGGCTACTTCACCGGCCGCCTGGCCGCACAGGGACTGGTATCGTTCGCGGCCACCAACGGCCCGGCCGTGCTTGCTGGTTCGGGTTCGGTCAAGCCGGTCTATTGCACCAATCCGATGTCGTTTGCCGCGCCCGCGGCCGATGGCGCGCCGCTGGTCATCGACCAATCGTCGAGCGCCACCGCGTTCGTCAACATCCGCAAGGCGGCCGAGGACGGCAAGAAGATTCCCGAAGGCTGGGCGCTGGACGCCAGCGGTAACCCGACCACCGATCCAGCCGCCGCCATGAAGGGCGCCATGCTGGCCTTCGGCGGCCAGCGCGGCGCCAATATCGCGCTGATGGTCGAAGTGCTGGCGGCAGGCCTGTCGGGCGCCAACTGGTCGCTCGACGCGCCATGGTTCAGCGGCGGCCCGGACAGTCCCGGAACCGGCCTGTTCGTGCTTGCCGTCGAGCCGAAGCTGCTCGATCCGGATTTTGAACAGCGGATGAAGGATCAGCTCGACCGTCTTCGCCGCCGCTACGGCGTGCACGTGCCGGGGCGGGCCCGGGCCGAGGCGGCCGAGAAGGCGCAGGCACGCGGTATCACCGCGCCCAAGGCGGTGATACAGCGCATTTCCGAATTCGCCGAGCGCTACTCGGCCTGAAATCGACGAATTTCCGCGCGTCGGTGAACCTTCCTATCCGTTGTGACGACAGATGTCTGTCCGGGTCGGGTTTGCCCGGCCGGTGCCTTCAGGTCGAATGTCTCCAGGGCTGGGGCCGGCGTGCTTGCTTCACGCCGTCTTGATGCCGTCTCAGGTCAGGCCGCCTCGTTGGACCCTGTTTTCGGCGCGAACGTCACCCGGAAAACCTCGCCTCGGCGGGGTTTTCTGCGTTCCTGGAATTGCTCGAAAGACAAGGGGGACAGCGACGACGCGTCGCCCTTTGCCTTTGGCGCAAAACGGACTATGAAACGGCTTCAGCCAAGCCATCTGGAAAGTGCGCCGGAGCCCGCCATGACAGAAATCCTGCAGACCCCAAAGCTCGTCGTCGTCTTCGGCGGGTCAGGTTTTGTCGGCCGCCATGTCGTGCGGGCGCTGGCCAAGCGCGGCTATCGTATCCGGGTCGCCTGCCGGCGGCCCGATCTTGCCGGCCACCTGCAGCCGCTCGGCAATGTCGGCCAGATCCAGCCGGTGCAGGCCAATGTGCGCGTGCGCTGGTCGGTCGACCGCGCCGTGCAAGGTGCCGACCATGTCGTCAACCTCGTCGCCATCCTGCATGAAAGCGGCCGCCAGAAATTCTCCGCCGTGCATGAGTTCGGCGCCCGCGCCATTGCCGAGGCCGCGCGCTCCGTCGGCGCCGGGTTCACCCATATTTCGGCGCTTGGCGCCGATGCGAACTCCGAATCGAACTACGCGCGCACCAAGGCACTTGGCGAGAAGGCCGTGCTGGAGACGATCAACGACGCCGTGATCTTCCGGCCGTCGATCAATTTCGGGCCGGAAGACAGTTTCTTCAACCGCTTTGCCGGCATGGCGCGCTATTCGCCGGTGCTGCCGCTGATCGGCGGCGGCCGGACCAAGTTCCAGCCGGTCTATGTCGGCGACGTCGCCGAAGCGGTGGCGCGCTCGGTCGACGGCAAGGTCGATGGTGGCCATATCTACGAGCTTGGCGGGCCCAATGTGCTCACCTTCAAGGAATGCATGCAGGAGCTGCTCACCGTGATCGAGCGCAGACGCCTGCTGATGCCCGTGCCGTGGTGGGTGGCCAACATCCAGGCTTCGATCCTCGGTCTCTTGCCCAATCCGCTGCTGACCAAGGACCAGGTGATGCAGTTGCGCGAGCACAACGTCGTTTCGGAAGCCGCGGTCAAGGCCAACCGGACGTTGGTGGGGCTTGGCATCCAGCCGCAATCGATCGCGACGATCCTGCCGAGTTATCTCTGGCGCTTCCGCGCCGCCGGCCAGTTCCAGCAACGCAGGCCCGCCGTATAATTCCGGAGAGGTCCTACCTCTCAATGACGGCCTCTCAATGACGGCGAGGCGTGACCTGCATCGGCAGCCCGCCTTGCGGTTGCGTCGTCAGCTTCTGCACCGGCCAGGGCTTGGTCTCGGCCGTGGTATCGAAGCGGAAGCGTGACAAGAGGATGGCGAGCGCGATGATCGCCTCCTGCATGGCGAAACTGGCGCCGATGCAGACGCGCGGCCCCGCGCCAAACGGCAGATACTGGAAGCGATCGATCTTTTCACGGTTTCCCGGGTGGAAGCGCTCGGGCAGGAAGGCATCGGGCCGGTCCCAAAGCTTCCTGTGACGATGGACGACCCAGGGCATGACCAGCACGGCCGCATGTCTGGGGATGTAAAGATCCTTCCACATCTCCGGAACGATCGGCTCGCGGTTGATGGAGGGCGCCGGCGGATAGAGCCTGAGCGCCTCGTCGAAGGCGGCGCGTGTCAACGGCATGGCATCGAGCCACTTCGTCGGATCGGATTCGCGCGCCAGCACCTGGTCGATCTCCTGCTCGACCCGGTCGCGTTCCCATGGCGATTCGGCGAGGCAATAAAGCGTCCAGCCAAGCGCGCGCGCGGTCGTCTCATGGCCGGCGCCGATGAAGGTGATGATGTTGTCCTCGACTTCCGAGCGCGTCAGCCCCTCCGGGCCCTCGGCCTTGAGCAGCAGAGTCAGGAAATCCTGCGGCGCGGCATCGGGATCGCGCCTGACCTTCTCTTCGCGCATCTTGACCGTATCGGTGACGATCTTGCGGAAATAGGCCATGGTCTTGCGGCCGCGGATGCGGGTCAGCCGAGGCAGCCAGTCGGGCGCGCGCAGCAGATCGAGGGGGTCGACGCGTCCCATGGTCTCGAACAGGCGATCGATCTCATTGGCAAAACTGCCCGGCTCGCCTGATATCTCGCCGGAGAACAGCGTCTCGGCCAGGATGTCATAGGTGAGCAGCGTCATGTCATGGGCGACATCGGACGTGCCGCCCGCTTCGTAGCGCGTGACGAACTCCAGCGTGCGCTTGAGCATCGGCTGAGCGAAGCCGAAGATGTGGCGTGGCGTGAACACGGGCGCCATCGCCTTGCGCGACCGCCTCCAGACCTCGCCCTCGGCGGTCAGCAGGCCATCACGCAGGATCGGCCGCAGGATCTTCTGGCGCACCGTGGCCATCCTGTAGTTCTTGGCATTGTCGACCAGCACGTGGCGGATGAGACCGGGATCGTTGGCAATGACCAGCGGTCCGCCGACGCCGTTCACCGAAATCCACGGTTCGTTGTAGGTCGGCTCGCCCCACAGTTCGAGCGGATTGCGGTAGACGATGCGGATCATCTCCAGCGTCGAAGGCGGCGACGTGCGCGGCTTCGGCGCGGGAGGAACGAAGGGGGCCGGCTGAGTGTCCATGAAAGGGCTCCGCTATCGCCGTTAATGTAGTGACTGGCAATCCGGGCGTCCATGTGACTGAACGGTGGACCGAACCACGACGGCAGGAGACGCGAAGCCAGACTGTCCATTCATCCGATCGTGACCATTCCGGCAACGGTCTGACCTTGTCCGCCTGAACGCTCTGCCGTAGGGACAGTCACCAACAGATACCACCAAGCTAAGGAGCCCGCCTTGAAGCACCAGTTGAACATCGTCATCGGCAGCACGCGACCCGGTCGCGCCGGCCCGGTTTTTGCCGAGTGGCTGGAGGCATTCGCGCGCGAGCACGGGAAATTCGCGCCGGTTCTGACCGACATTGCCGCGTTCAAATTGCCGGTGCTGGATGAGCCGCATCATCCGAGGCTTGGCAACTACCAGAACGACCACACCAAGGCCTGGTCGAAGGCGATCGACGCCGCCGACGCCTTTGTCTTCGTGGCGCCGGAATACAATTATTTCGCGGCACCCGCGATCGTCAACGCGATCGACTACCTGGCGCGTGAATGGAAATACAAGCCTGCCGCCATTTTCAGCTATGGCGGCGTCTCCGGCGGCCTGCGCGCGGCGCAGGCCCTGAAGCCGCTGCTGACGTCGGTGGGCATCATGCCCATCCCGGAAGGCGTCGCGCTGCCGATGTACCAGAAACTGCTTGATGAGAACGGCGCCTTCAAAGCCAGCGAACAGGTGGCCGACGGTACCAGGACGATGCTGGACGAGCTGCTGCGCTGGAGCGAGGCGTTGAAACCGATGCGCGCCGGCTGACCTGACGCTGGATCCCGACCGGGCCGGGCGGCGTGCGCCGCGCTACAAGTTCACCATCACGTTTCTCAGGGACCGTGTGGCCAGGCAAATAGAGCCCGGCGGGAGCCGGTCCCGCACGGCCGGCCCATCCCCGGGGAAATGCCCGCAAACCTTGGAAAAACCGCCTTTAGCGCCTATATCTAGGCTATATCAGACGCGCGATTCGGGGGCAGTTTTTCCCGTTGCATTAGCGGCCTCTAGACAACAGGTTTTCATGAGCGACCAGACTGAGAACGCCAACGGCGCTGCAGCCGAATATGGCGCCGATTCCATCAAGGTTTTGAAGGGCTTGGACGCCGTCCGCAAACGTCCCGGCATGTATATTGGCGACACCGACGACGGTTCGGGCCTGCACCACATGGTTTATGAGGTGGTGGACAACGCCATCGACGAGGCGCTGGCCGGCCATGCCGACCTGGTTTCGGTAACGCTCAATCCCGACGGTTCGGTCACCGTCATTGACAATGGCCGTGGCATTCCCACCGATATCCACCCCAGCGAGGGCATTTCGGCGGCCGAAGTGATCATGACACAGTTGCATGCCGGCGGTAAATTCGACCAGAATTCCTACAAGGTGTCGGGCGGCCTGCACGGCGTCGGCGTCTCGGTGGTCAACGCGCTGTCGGCCTGGCTGAAGCTCAGAATCCGCCGCAACGGCCAGATCTATGAGATGAGCTTCACACATGGCAATGCCGACGCGCCGCTGAAGGCGACCGGCAGCTACGAACAGGACAAGCGCCCTGGCACCAATGAGGGCCGCAGCGGCAGCGAGATCACGTTCTTTCCGTCGGCCGAGACCTTCACGATGGTCGAGTTCGACTTCGGCACGCTGGAGCATCGGCTGCGCGAGCTCGCCTTCCTCAATTCGGGCGTGCGCATCGTTCTGACCGATGCCCGCCATGCCGACATCGTGCGCCATGAACTGCATTATGATGGTGGCCTTGAGGAATTCGTCAAATATCTCGACCGGGTCAAGAAACCGCTGATCGAGAAGCCGATCGCCATCCGGGCCGAGCGCGACGGCATCACCGTCGAAGTGGCGATGTGGTGGAACGACAGCTACCACGAGAATGTGCTGGCCTTCACCAACAACATCCCGCAGCGCGACGGCGGCACCCATCTGGCCGGCTTTCGCGGCGCGCTGACCCGTCAGATCACCGGTTATGGCGAATCCTCGGGCCTGACCAAGAAGGAAAAGGTCTCGCTGATCGGCGACGATTGCCGCGAAGGCTTGACGGCCGTGCTGTCGGTCAAGGTTCCCGATCCGAAATTCTCCTCGCAGACCAAGGACAAGCTGGTTTCCTCGGAAGTCCGCCCAGTGGTCGAAGGACTGGTCAACGAGGCGCTGGGCACCTGGCTGGAGGAGCATCCGACCGAAGGCAAGGTGGTGGTCGAGAAGGTGATCCAGGCCGCGGCGGCGCGCGAAGCCGCGCGCAAGGCCCGCGACATCACCCGCAAAACCTCGCTGGGCGTCACCTCCCTGCCCGGCAAGCTGGCCGACTGCCAGGAGCGCGACCCGGCAAAATCGGAAATCTTCATCGTCGAGGGTGACTCGGCCGGCGGCTCGGCCAAGGGCGGCCGCTCGCGCCAGAACCAGGCCATCCTGCCCCTGCGCGGCAAGATCCTCAACGTCGAGCGCGCGCGCTTCGATCGGATGCTGAGCTCCGACATGATCGGCACGCTGATCACCGCGCTCGGTACCTCGATCGGCAAGGACGAGTTCAACGCCGACAAGCTGCGCTACCACAAGATCATCCTGATGACCGACGCCGACGTCGACGGCGCCCATATCAGAACCTTGCTGCTCACCTTCTTCTTCCGGCAGATGCCGGAGCTGATCGAGCGCGGCCATCTCTACATCGCCCAACCGCCGCTCTACAAAGTGACGCGCGGCAAGAGCTCGCAATACATCAAGAATGAGAGCGCCTTCGAGGAATTCCTGATCGATTCAGGCCTGGAGGAGGCCTCGCTTACGCTCGGCTCGGCCGAGGTGCGGACCGGGCAGGATCTGCACGGTGCCGTCGACGACGCGCTGGCAGTGCGCCAGCTCATCAACGGCCTGCACACGCGCTACAACCGCAACGTCGTCGAGCAGGCGGCGATCGCCGGCGGCCTCAACCCCGAAATCTTCAATGACCTTGCCCGCGCCAACGCCATGGCGGAGCGGATCGCACAACGTCTCGACATCATCGCCGAGGACACGGAGCGCGGCTGGACCGGCCGCATGTCGACCTCCAATGAGGGCAGCGGCGGCTATGTGTTCGAACGCACGGTGCGCAGCGTCAAGGAATACGCCCATCTCGACATGGCGCTGATCAATTCGGCCGACGCCCGCCAGCTCGACCGCTACGCGCAGCGTCTCAGCGAAGTCTATGGGACGCCGCCGGTGCTGCGCCGCAAGGATGTCGCCGAAACCGTTTCGGGGCCGCTGGCGCTGCTCAACGCGGTCTTTGCGACAGGCCGCAAGGGACTGACCATGCAGCGCTACAAGGGTCTCGGCGAGATGAATGCCGAGCAGCTCTGGGAGACCACGCTGGACCCGAATGTTCGCTCGCTGCTGCAGGTCAAGGTCAGCGATGCGACGGACGCCGACAGCCTGTTCTCGCGCCTGATGGGCGATGAAGTCGAGCCTAGACGTGAATTCATCCAGGACAACGCGCTGTCGGTGGCAAATCTGGATATCTAGAATCCATCCTTTTAAGATCGGCGCACCAGGTGCGCCGATCTTCTCTCGGACGCCAACCAAACATTTCATAAGCCACTGGAACGGAAGACCATCCGGGACATTGTGACACCATCGATCACGATTTCTCAGGAGGCATTCATGGGTCGCGGCATTCTGCTCTGGTTGCTTGGGGTCCCTATCCCGATCATCATCCTTATCATGCTGTTCGCGCGATAGGGGGCCGTCATGCAGTCCACCCTGTCGGCTGTCGATGTTCCCGTTTCAACCGAATCCTCCGCCTCGGCGATCAGCTGGGGTCCGATCATCGCCGGTGCTTTCGCGGCATCGACGTTGAGCTTCATGTTGATGCTGCTCGGCTCCGGGCTGGGGCTGACCATGGTTTCGCCCTGGTCTGGCTCAGGCGCCTCGATCACCACTTTCGCGGTCTCGAGCGCAATCTGGCTGGTCGTGGTGCAATGGCTGTCATCGGGTGTCGGCGGCTATCTCGCGGGACGGATGCGCACCAGATGGGTCGATATCCACACGGACGAGGTGTTCTTTCGTGACACCGCACACGGATTCCTGTCCTGGGCACTGGCAACGCTGCTCGTCGTCGGGGTGCTCGGCTCGGCGCTGACATCGATACTGGGCTCGGGCGTGCAGGCAGCGTCGACGGTGGTATCGGGTGCCGCGATGGGTGCATCGGCCGGCAATGCCGGCTCGGCATCCGCTGACAATGCGACCTCCTATTTCGTGGATTCGCTGTTCCGCCCGGCCGATCCGAGCAAGCTCGCCGCCGCCAATCCACAGAACGACGCGGCCGCCGCATCGCAGGCGTCGCGCATCCTGATCGCCAGCGCCGCGGCGGGCGAAATTTCGGCCGACGACAAGACCTACCTGTCGCAGCTGGTCGCGGCCCGCACCGGCCTGTCCGAGGCCGACGCCAAGGCAAGGGTCGATGCGATCCTGGCGAAGGCCCAGGACGCCAAGGTCAAGGCCAAGCAGGCGGCGGACACCGCCAGGAAGGCAAGTGCCACCTTCGCGCTTCTGGGAGCGTTGTCGCTGGTTGTCGGCGCCTTCATCGCCAGCGCTGCGGCGGCTTTGGGCGGCAGGCAGCGCGACGAAGAGGAAGCGGTTTTCCTGACCAGCCGCTGAGCATCCATTCTTAACCCAGACAAGAGAAAAGCCCGGCGTCGAGCCGGGCTTTTTCTTGGATATGGTTGTGGCTCTCGCCGTTCGCCTGAGATCAGTGATCCATGGCCTTGACGATCTCTTCTGTCATCTTCTTGGCGTCGCCGAGCAGCATCATGGTGCCGTCCTTGTAGAACAGCGTGTTGTCGATGCCGGCATAGCCGGAGCCGAGCGAGCGCTTGACGAACAGACAGGTGCGCGCCTTGTCGACATCAAGGATCGGCATGCCGTAGATGGGCGACGACTTGTCGTCGCGCGCGGACGGGTTGGTGACGTCGTTGGCGCCGATGACATAGGCGACGTCAGCCTGCGCGAATTCGGAGTTGATATCCTCCAATTCGAACACCTCGTCGTAAGGCACGTTGGCCTCGGCGAGCAGCACGTTCATGTGGCCGGGCATGCGGCCGGCGACCGGGTGGATGGCGTATTTGACGTCGACGCCATTGGCCTTGAGCTTGTCGGCCATTTCACGCAGCGCGTGCTGCGCCTGTGCGACCGCCATGCCGTAGCCGGGCACGATGATCACCTTCTGCGCGTTCATCATCAGGTAGGCGGCGTCGTCGGCCGAACCCTGCTTGACCGTGCGCTCGATGCCGTCGTCAGCTGCCGCCGCCGTCTCGCCGCCGAAGCCGCCGAGGATGACCGAGATAAAGGACCGGTTCATGCCCTTGCACATGATGTAGGACAGGATCGCGCCGGACGAACCGACCAGCGCACCGGTGATGATCAGCGCCAGATTGCCCAGCGTAAAGCCGAGCGCCGCAGCGGCCCAGCCCGAGTAAGAATTCAGCATCGACACGACGACGGGCATGTCGGCGCCGCCGATCGGGATGATCAGCAGCACGCCCAGTACCAGCGAGGCGGCGACGATCAGCCAGAAGACCAGCTTCGATTCCGTGGTGACCAGAAGCACGATCAGCACGATCAGCGCAACGCCGAGTGCGGCGTTGATGAAATGGCGGCCGCCGATCATGATCGGTTTGCCGGACATGCGGCCATCGAGCTTGAGGAAGGCGATGACCGAGCCCGTGAAGGTGATGGCGCCGATAGCCACACCCAGGCTCATCTCGACCAGCGCCTGGGCATGGATATCGCCCGCCGTGCCGATGCCGAAGCTTTCCGGTGCATAGATCGCCGCGGCCGCCACCATGACGGCGGCGAGGCCGACGAGCGAGTGGAAGGCGGCGACCAGCTGCGGCATCGAGGTCATGGCGATGCGGCGCGCGGTAACGGCGCCGACACCGCCGCCGATGGCAAGGCCGAGCACGATGAGGCCAAAGCGGCCGGCGGAAGGGGTTGCCAGCGCCAGCGTGGTGGCGATGGCGATGCCCATGCCGATCATGCCGTAGAGGTTGCCCTGGCGGCTGGTGGTCGGGTGCGACAAGCCGCGCAGCGCCAGAATGAACAGGATGCCTGAGACCAGATAGAGGAAGGAAGCGAGATTGACGGTCACGTCACTTGTCCTTCTTCTTGTACATGGCCAGCATGCGCTGGGTGACGAGGAAGCCGCCGAAGATGTTGACCGAGACCAGCATCAGCGCGACGAAGCCGAAACCGGCGGCAACGCCGGAAGCGGCGATGCCGACAGCAAGCAGCGCGCCGACGACGATGACCGACGAGATGGCGTTGGTGACAGCCATCAGCGGCGTGTGCAGCGCCGGCGTCACCGACCAGACGACGTAGTAGCCGACGAAGATCGCCAGCACGAAGATGGCGAAGCGGAAGACGAAGGGGTCGATGGCGCCGCCGGAGAGTGCGTGCGCGGCATTACCCGCCGCATCGGCGCCGCCTGGAGCGTTTGCCAGGTTCTGCATCGCCAGTCGGACGGCAGCACTTGCCTGGTCGAGCTGGTCGAGGGCTTTTTGCAGGGTCTGATCCATCACGCTGTGCCTTTCGACTTGGGCGACTTGGACGCGGGCGACTTGGACGCGGTGGTTTTCCCGGGTGCGGACTTTTTCGGCGATGCCGAAGCGTCGGCGACCATGGTCGTGGCGGGGATCGCGGCCGGCTCGACATAAGGCTGCTGGTCGGCCTTGGCGAAGGCCGGATGGACCACCTTGCCGCCGTCGGTCAGCATCGTTGCCTTGACCAGTTCATCGTCGCGTTTGATGGCGAGCGTCTTGCTCGTCTTGTCGACAAGCGTCTCGAGGAAGGCGAACAGGTTCCTGGCATAGAGCAGCGAGGCGGAGGCGGCGACGCGGCCGGGCACATTGAGGTGGCCGACGATCTTGACCCCGTTGGCCGTGGTCACCACCTTGCCGGCTTCGGCGCCCTCGACATTGCCGCCGCGCTCGACGGCGAGATCGACGAGCACCGAGCCCGGCTTCATCGAGGCTACCATCGCCGCCGACACCAGCTTGGGCGCCGGCCGGCCGGGGATAAGCGCGGTGGTGATGACGATGTCCTGCTTGGCGATGTGCTCGGCGGTGAGCGCGGCCTGCTTGGCCTGGTATTCCTTGGACATTTCCTTGGCATAGCCGCCGGCGGTTTCGGCGGCCTTGAACTCGTCGTCCTCGACGGCCAGGAATTTTGCGCCGAGCGATGCGACCTGTTCCTTGGCGGCGGGGCGCACGTCGGTGGCGGTGACGACCGCACCGAGGCGGCGCGCGGTGGCGATCGCCTGCAGGCCGGCGACGCCGACGCCCATGATGAAGACTTTCGCCGCCGGCACCGTGCCTGCCGCCGTCATCATCATCGGCAAGGCGCGATCATATTCCGAGGCGCCGTCGATCACCGCCTGGTAGCCGGCAAGATTGGCCTGCGAGGACAAAACGTCCATCGATTGCGCCCGGGTGATGCGCGGCATGAACTCCATCGAGAAGGCGGTGACGCCGGCCCTGGCCAGGGCGGCGACAGCGGCATCATTGCCGTAGGGATCCATGATGGCGATGACGGCGGAGCCGGATTTGTAGCTCTTCAGCTCGGCATCCGTCGGCCGGCGAACCTTCAGCACGACATCGGCCCTGGCGACATCCTCGGCCTTGCCGACGCCAGCCCCTGCCTTGGCAAACTCTTCGTCGGGGATGCGCGACCTGGTACCGGCGCCGGTTTCGACAATCACATCGAAGCCCAGCCCCGCCAGCCGTTTCACCGTATCGGGCGAGGCCGCGACACGCGGCTCGTTCGCATCGAGCTCACGAGGGATGAAAACCGTCTGTCCCACCGCATGATCCTTTCGGCTGGAACCTGTCTGCGCAAACTGTCGGCCGGAGCGTCCGGCGACGTCAAGGCAAGAGGGTTTTGGAAAGTCTACCGCAGAATGAAGGCGCCGACGGCCATGATCAGGATGAACAGGATGGTCGCCGAGAAGAAGCCGCCCGCGAAGAAGCCGAAAGCCATCGCGATGAGAAGGCCAAGGCAGAAAAGCGATCCGTATTTGGCCAGCATGAGAAAGCCCGCATAGGTGCGGTCATGCTCGGCATAGTCCATCTTCGCGCCCAGCTCTACAGGACCGGTCGGCGTATGATCAGCCATAGGAATACCCCTTCGAAGACATCTTTCAGGCACATAGCGAAAAGCCGGGCGGAGAGCAATGGCGCTATTGCCGCATTGGGGCCGATAACTGCCTCAAGGGAAAGTTGAAGATTGCCGGCCGGTCCCTTGCCTGGGCGCTCTGCCGTCACCGGCCATCGGCATCATGTGTGAATCCCGTTGAACCAGCTGTGAGAATTTGGCGGTTTTTGACAGCGTCGCGAGGGATTATCGTCGCCGGATGAACACTCCCTGGTTGAAGCGCCATGATCACCCCCAGACAGACATTTGACTGGAACGGCGCGACCATCGCGTGGGGGACTGCCGGCTGTGGTCCTCCGATCGTGCTCATGCATGGTACGCCGTTCTCCTCGCATGTCTGGCATCGCGTCGCACCGGAACTGGCGCGCGACCATACGCTGTATTTCTATGATCTTCCCGGATATGGGCGATCCGAGAAACGGGAAGGCCAGGATGTTTCGCTGGGCATCCAGAACAAGGCGCTGACGGCGATGCTGGCCTTCTGGAGGCTCGACCGGCCCAAAATCGTCGCCCATGATTTCGGCGGCGCCACGGCGTTGCGCGCACATCTGATCGACGGCTGCGACTATGACAGATTGCTGCTGATCGATCCGGTGGCGGTGCGGCCCTGGGGCTCGCCCTTTGTCCAGCATGTCCGGCAGCATGAGGCTGCCTTCGCCGGAGCGCCGGACTACATACAGGTGGCGATCCTGAAAGCGTATGTTTTGGGCGCCGCGGCCAGGCCTTTGTCGGACCTTGACCTGGAACCCTACATGGCACCGTGGAGAGGCCCGATTGGCCAGCCGGCCTTCTATCGTCAGATCGCGCAGATGGACCAGCGCTTCACCGACGAGGTCGAACCGCTTTACCAGAACGTCCGCTGCCCGGTGAGCTTGCTGTGGGGAGAGGAAGACCACTGGATATCACCGGACAGCGGCGCGAAACTCGCGGCCATGCTGCCGGATTGCACCTTGACGCTTGTTCCAGGTTCCGGCCATCTCATGCAGGAAGACGCACCAGAGGCGATCATCGGCGCAGCCCTGCGCTTCTTCGCCGGCTGACAGCTTGCTTCAGCTGGCAAGGTGCGGGAAGAGCCCGAGCAGTCCAACGACGATCAGGTAGAGCGCGACGATGTAGTTCAACAGCCGTGGCATGATGAGGATCAGCACGCCGGCGATCAGCGAGATAAGCGGCGTGAGCGCGAGCTGGGAAATATGCATGTCCTGGTCCTTTCCTGAGGCGATGGCCACCAACTTGCGGTGGTGCCGCCACCTACAACGCTATCAGGCCCGGAAAGCTCCATCGTGATCCACGCTGGCCAAAAAGCGGCCCGGCCGAGCCGCCGGCATGCGGGAGGCAAGCGGCCTGAAGACCGCGTCAGGCTGCTTCGAAATACTTGGCGGTGGGCAAGATGGTGAGCGGCGCCAATTCGCCTCTCTTGGGACGTTGGAACAGCATGCGTTGCTCGAATGCAGTGGAGTTGAAGAATGGAAAGCGGTCCAGCGTCGCCTGCATGTTCTCGGAGCATTTCGACTGGAACAGATGCACGGGCACGGTAAGTCCGGGATAATTTCGCGGAGGCACCGCCTGCTCCGATCGGAAGATGCGATGATAGAAGGCGGAATGCTCTTCCTTGATCGCCGTCAGGCAATAGGTCGGCTTGAAATGGCTGCAGGCAACCACCGCCAGCCTCAGGGTGACATACGGCAGCACGCGCAGACTGCTAGACCACTCAAGATCGGCGGCGAACCGGCTTGGGTCGACGAAAGTCTCGCCAGCCGCCAGGCGCCGCGCCAGCACATCGCCGAAGACATCGGTGCTGGGTGAGACAGGACATCTTGCGCTGGCGTAGTGGATTCTGATGGTGCTGACGAGTGCGCCATCGAAGAAAACGCCAAAGCGATAGGAATTGGGCAGGTCGTCGAAGTCGTCTTTCACCATGCGGGAGGCATCCGGCTTCACCATGCCGGCGTGAATATAGGAGTTGTAGCGAAGCCTGTAGATCGCCTCAAGATCCTCGGCGCCATCGCAAAGGCGATACTCCACATGCTCCAGCACATCCATGATGTGATCTGAGAAGACCGAGGGGCGATTCTTGTCCCTGCCCGTAGCCGCCGCAACGGGTTTATCCAACAACTTGTTTTCCATTTTGTCCTCGCACTGCCGCACAACGACAATAGCGAAGCACAGTGGAAACCAGAAGCAAAATTCCGAGCGTTTTCGTTTACCCTAAATTAACGTTAACAAATGGTAAATTGCACATACGGGGAGAAGCAGGGCTCGATGGCTGGATTTCAGGTGGCGGCGCGCTTTGCAGCCGGCTGCAATTCCGCAGCGAAGGGCCAGGTCGCATTGGACATGGCTTCGATGCCCGACGCGCTGAGCGCCGCGCCGAACAGGAAGCCTTGGACAAGATCCGGCTTCACCGAATGCAGCAGGATCTTGAGCTGCTCGAACGTCTCCACGCCTTCGATGGTGACGGTGAGACCCAGGATACGGGTCAGGTTGACGACGCCCTTCAACAGCTCGAGCGACCGTGGATTCTGGGTGACGTCCATCACGAACGACCGGTCGATCTTGATCTTGTCGAGCGGCAGCTTGTGGAGGTAGCTCAGGCTTGAATAGCCGGTGCCGAAATCGTCGAGGGCGATGCGCACGCCGAGGTGTTTCAGTTCCTCGATATATTGGCGCGTCAGGGACTTGTCGTCGAGCAGGGCGGTTTCGGTGACTTCGATCTCGAGCCGGCCGGCGGCGAGCCCGGAAGAGTCAAGCGCATCGCGCACCTTGCGGATGATGTCGCCGTTGCGGAAATCCCTGGCGGAAAGATTGACCGAGACGCTGGTCTGGTCGGGCCACTTGGCGCATTCGGCGCAGGCCGCCTGGAGTACGAAGGTGCTGATCTCGGAGATGATGCCCATCTCCTCGGCCAGCGGAATGAAGACGCTAGGCGAAATCGGCCCGAGATCGGGATGGTCCCAGCGGCACAGCGCCTCGCAGCTGGCGATGCGCATGGTGTTCATCGCCACGATCGGCTGGTAGACGACCCGCAGGCCCTTGCCTTCCACGGCGGTGCGCAAATCCGCCTTCATCAGCTGACGGTTGCGGAACGCGGCATCCATGGCGGCCTCGAACAGTCGCCAGCCGTTCTTGCCGAGCTCCTTGGCCTTGTAAAGCGCCAGGTCCGCCTTGACGATCATGGCGTCGACATCGGTTTCATCGACTTTGGACAGCACCGCGCCGGCACTGGCCTGGATCCGCAACCCATGACCCGCGACGTCGACCTCACCCTGCAGGTCGGCGAAAATCTGGTCGAGCAGGCTGGCCAGGTGGCTTTCGTCCTCGATGCGGTCGAAGAACATCATGAATTCGTCACCACCGAAACGGCTGACGGTAATGCCGCGCCCGGCGATGGCCGCGAGCCGCTCGGCGACGGCATAGATCAGGCCATCGCCGACGGGATGGCCGAGGGTGTCGTTGACGCTCTTGAAATCGTCAAGGTCGACCACGGCCAGGCCGCACAGGCGATCACGCTCGCCGGAAGCCATCGATTCGCCGACCAGCTCATGGAAATAGGCGCGGTTTGGCAGGCCGGTGAGGTTGTCGTAGCGCGCCATGAAACGGATCTTGTCCTCCGCCTCGACACGCGCCGTGACGTCTTCAAAAGTGATGACCCCCAATTCCTGGTTGCCTTCGCGGGCAGAGAATTCAAAGTGCTGACCGTTGGAAAAGGAAACCAGCACCTTGCGGTCGCGGCCCTCGCGCAGCGCACGCGTCAGCTGCGCCTCGACGTAGCGGCAGTCCTTCGGCGCCAGCATGCCGCCGGCAACGCCGCGCAGCAGCAGTGAATGAATCGACCGTCCCAGCAGTTGGTCCGGCGATTTGAGCGACATCAGACGGGCAGCCTCGGCATTGCCGACGACCACCTTGCCGTCGGGCCCGAGCATGACCAGGCCATGCGACATGGTGTTGAGGGCGCGGTTGAAGCGCTGCGCGATCTGCCTCGCCTGCTTGTGCCCTACGACGGCCGAAAACAGCACGTTGCGGACATGGTCGGCGCTGCCCTTGATGATGAACATGAAGGGGATGATCAGCAGGCCAAGCACGACGTAGGGGATGTCGAACCTGAGAATGAGTGCAGCGGCGATCGGCCCGACGAAGGTGACCGCGAAGATCATGACCATGCGAGGCGAGCCGTAATTTCGGCCGACCACAGTCACCAGGGAGGCAAGCGTTACCGAAAGCGCCCCGATCTCGGCATAGGAGTCAGAGTAGACATAGATGGAAATGAAGCAAAAGAACCCCAGCAACAGCCCTTGAAGGCTGCCCTTCAGGATGTATTCGCGCTCCCACTTCGTTGCATCGGCGGCGTCGCGCATCTCGCCGCCCGAGCGATGGAACCGCCGCAGGCTGAAGTAGCGCCAGACGCCGATGCCGAGCAGCGCGCCGGCCAGAGCCAGGAAAATAGGCTGGCCGTTGCGCCAGTAGACCATGAGGCTGATTACAGCGTGGCAAAGCGCGCCGATGACCAGCATATGCGCGTTGTCGAACAACGAGCGCACAAACTGGATATAAACATCCACTGGGATGTTATCGGTTTTTGTTTTGCCCATTACTGGCGCCCAATGAGCCCCAGCCTTGGCATAGTCCCATTAAAAAACCTTTAGCCTGGGCTGAAACGCCTGATTTTAGGCGCTTTTTGGATCATTCGGCGGCCTGAAGCTCGGGCCTTGCCGGCGCCGCCGCCAAGCGTTCGAGCAGCCTTTGACGCTCGCCTGCGGCCCTTTCGGCACTGGCTTGCCGGACATGGCCGTAGCCACGGATGAGCGCGGGGACCGAAACGAGGGCGACCGCCGCCTCGGCCTTGCCCGGCGCCAGCGACCTGGCGACCAATTCCAGGTCGGCCTCATATTGAGCCAGCAATTGCCGTTCCATGCGCCGTTCGCCGGTGTACCCGAACGGGTCGAAAGCGGTGCCACGCAGCCCCTTCATCGCCGCAAGCAGGCGAAAACCCTTCATCATCCACGGGCCGAAGCTCGATTTCCTCGGTTTGCCGTCATTGCCGCGCCGTCCCATGATGGGTGGCGCGAGATGGAATTCGAGTTTCTCGTAGCTCTGGAACTGCTTTCCAAGCTCGGCGGCGAAGGAGCCGTCGGTATAGAGCCGCGCCACCTCGTATTCGTCCTTGATCGCCATCAGCTTGAACAGACTTTTGGCGGCCGCCGCGGTCACAACGGTCGAACCCGGTATGGCCTTCGTTTCGGCCGCCCGCAGTGCCGAAATCCTGTCGGCATAACGCTTGCCGTAGGCGGCGTTCTGATACCCGGTCAGGAAGGTGACACGGCGGGCAATGATCTCGTCCAGCGTCTCGGCAATCGCAGCTGCCTGCGTCACCTTGCCGGGCTTGGTGATGAGACCGCGCACAAAATCCGGCTGGTGTGCGGCGCGGCGGCCCCAGCGGAAGGCGGCGATGTTCATCGCCACCGCTTCGCCGTTCAATTCGATAGCCTTTTCAATGGCTTCCGCCGACAACGGCAGGCCGCCATGCTGAAAGGCAAAGCCAAGCATGAACATGTTGGCGCCGAGCGAATTGCCGAATAGGGTGGTGGCGGTGCGGGTGGCGTCGAAGAAATGCGCCTTCTCGTCGCCGGCGGCGGCACGGATCGCCTTCTTCAGCCGTTCGACAGGCAAGGAGAAATCGGCCGACCGGGCAAACTCGCCAGGCATGATCTCGGCGGTGTTGGCGAGGAAGATCGTATGTCCCTCGCGGACAGCGGTCAGCACTTTCTTGGCGCCCGACACGACGAGGTCGCAGCCAAGCACGAGATCGGCCTTGCCGGCGGAGACGCGGATGGCATGGATGTCGTCCGGCGTGCGGGCGATGCGGACATGGGTGAACACCGAGCCACCCTTCTGGGCGAGGCCGGCCATGTCGATCATGCCGCAGCCCTTGTCCTCGAGATGGGCGGCCATGCCGAGCACGGCACCCACGGTGACGACGCCGGTGCCGCCGACACCGTCGATGATCGCCGCCCAGCCCTCCGCGCCCAGCGGGAATTCGGCGGGCATGGGCACGCCGTCGAGCGGATCGGTCTTGCCGGCCAATCCTTCAGCCTTGCGGATCTTGGCGCCGTGCACGGTGACGAAGGACGGGCAGAAGCCGTTGACGCAAGAGAAATCCTTGTTGCAGCTCGACTGGTCGATCTTGCGCTTGCGGCCGAATTCGGTCTCGACCGGCTGGATGGAGACGCAGTTCGACTGCACGCCGCAATCGCCGCAGCCCTCGCAGACCAGCTCGTTGATGAAGACGCGCTTGTCAGGATCAGGAAAGGTGCCGCGCTTGCGGCGGCGGCGTTTTTCGGCGGCACAGGTCTGGTCGTAGAGCAGGATCGAAACGCCCTTGACGTCGCGCAGCTCGCGCTGGACGAGATCGAGGTCGTCGCGGTGGTGAATTGTGGCACCAGCCGGGAATTCGGCCTTGCCGCCATATTTGTCGGGCTCGTCGGTGACGATGGCGATGCGGTCGACGCCTTCGGCCCGTACCTGCCTGGCGATCATGTCCACCGTCAGGCCGCCCTCATGCGGCTGGCCGCCGGTCATGGCGACAGCGTCGTTATAGAGGATCTTGTAGGTGATGTTGGCTTCGCTCGACAGTGCAAAGCGGATCGCCAGCGTACCGGAATGGTTGTAGGTGCCGTCGCCGAGGTTCTGGAAGATGTGGTCACGCTTGGAGAACGGTGCCTGACCGACCCATTGCGCGCCCTCTCCGCCCATGGCCGTGAAGCCCAGGGTGTTGCGGTCCATCCACAGCGCCATGAAATGGCAGCCGATGCCGGCGGCGGCGATCGAGCCGTCCGGCACCTTGGTCGAGGAATTGTGCGGACAGCCGGAACAGAAGAAGGGCGTGCGCGAACCGATATCGCTGGCGTCCGCCAGCATCGCCTGGAACTGTCGCAGCTTCGCCACCCGCGCCGAGATCTCTTCAGACGCACCGATGGTTTTGACGATCCTCTCGCCAAGGGCAATCGCGATCTCGTTGGGGTCGAGCGCGCCCTTGGCCGGGAACAGCCAGTCGCCGCGCTCGTCTTTCTTGCCGACGATAACCGGCTGCGAGGCGGTGCCGTAGAGGCCTTCGCGAAGTTGCACCTCGATCAGCGAGCGCTTCTCCTCGACGACGATGATGGTGTCGAGGCCGCGTGCAAACTCCGCAATATGATGCAGGTCCAGCGGCCAGGGGCAGCCGACCTTGAACAGCCGCACGCCGATGCGGTTGGCGGCCGCCTCGTCGATTCCGATATCCTCCAGCGCCTGGCGGACATCGAGATAGCTCTTGCCCAGCGTGATGATGCCGAGCTTCGGGTTGCGGCCACCCGAATAGACGATGCGGTTCAACCCGTTGGCATGGATGAAGGCGGAGGCGGCTGCGCGCTTGTATTCGTGCAGCCGCTCCTCCTGGCCGAGCATGTCGATTTCGTGGCGGATGTTGAGGCCGCCCGGCGGCATGTCGAACTCCGGCACGACGATGTTCAACCGCTCGAGCGAAGCATCGACAGAGGCCGTCGATTCGATGTTGTCCTTGACGCATTTGATCGCCGCCCAGGTGCCGGCGAAACGCGACATGGCAAAGCCATAGAGGCCGTAATCGATGATCTCCTGGACCCCAGCCGGATTGAGGATCGGCACCATGGCGTCGACGAACAGGAATTCGGTGGCATGCGCATTGGTCGAGGATTCGGCCATATGGTCGTCGCCCATGAGCGCGAGCACGCCGCCATGCTTCGACGAACCAGCGAGATTGGCGTGGCGGAACACGTCGCCTGAACGATCGACGCCCGGCCCCTTGCCGTACCAGACCGAAAAGACACCATCATGGGTGCCCTCGCCCAGCAATTCCGTCTGCTGCGATCCCCAGCACGCGGTGGCGGCAAGCTCTTCGTTGAGGCCGGGCTGGAAGACGATATCGGCCCCGGCAAGTTGCTTCTTCGCCTTCCACAGCTGCATGTCGAGGCCGCCGAGCGGCGAACCGCGATAGCCGGAAACGAAACCGGCGGTGTTGAGACCAGCGCGGCGGTCGCGCTCACGCTGCATCAGGAGCAAGCGGATGACCGCCTGCGCGCCGGACAGGAAGATGCGCTCCTTCCCGAGGTCGAACTTGTCGTCGAGCGCGACATCATGCAGCGTCATCAGGCATTTCCTCTGCGAAGGCCGCGCGGGGCAGCAGCCAACGTCGGGATCGGATGACGCATCCTTTCTCCCCTTGCAAGGCAGGTCAAACAAAATCGAAGAGGCCAGGCAACGCGCAACAAACGGTCCGCCAGGCGCTGGGCCGCGCACGAAACCCCGCCCTGGCAAGGCCACGGCGCACGAAAATTTCAGATAAAATCGATGTCGTCAGAGGATATCAGCCGGCTTTCGAGCAATCCGGCTTCGGCTCACCCGGCAGTTTGCCGTCGGGATGGCCGGCAAGGTCGGGATTGGCCGTATAGAGCTGGTCGATGACCAGCGGCCGGTCGGGCAGGATCGACTGGTCTTCCGTCGACATCAGCGTGGTGTCGATCTTCTGCAGGACCGTCCCGTCGGCACTCCTGATGGTGATGGCGATGGCATAGGGCTTGTTCTTGACGATGCAGGTCAGCGCCGGGCTCTCCAGGCTGACCTTGTCGAGCTTCGGCCAGACCTTCTGCTCGACCACGAAAGGCGCGCCGCCGGCGGGATTCTGGAAGCTGGCAACCGCCACCTGCCCCTCGCCCATCGGCTGCAGGGGCCGCAGCGTCACCACATAGGTGGCCCTGGCGAGACGGTAGTTGAAGACGAATATCTTGCCGGAAACCTCGAACAGCTTACCCTCGCCGCCGGTGTCGCGACAGGCGCCGAGCGCAACGGCGGCAATCAGCATGGCGCCGGCACCGATCACACGTGAGAATCCTCTAGGCATCCTTGACCTCACTGGCCGCCATGCGGCGGCGGCGATAGTGACGACTTGCCTTCTGGCGGTTGCCGCACACCGCCATGTCGCACCAGAGGCGGCTGGAATTGCGGCTTCTGTCGACGAACAGCCAGGTGCAGTTGGGACAAATCCTGAGCCTCGCGACCGTGTCGTCACGCAGCAGCGAAAGCGCTGAAACCGCCAGCGCCGCCTCGAAGGCGATCGGCGTCGCGGGATTCCCGAAGGGCCTTCCCGGCACACCGATCTCGGTGTGGCTGCCGGCCAGCCCCTCGGCACAGGCCTGCAGGAATTCGGGCAGGTCGGCCGTAGCGACCGCGCCCTTCGACACCGCGCCGCGAAACAGCCGGTCGGTCGCCTCGCGGATCGACAGCACGACGGGCGCGACTGCGACCGGCGAGGACACCGCCAGCCGCCTGCCGCCAAGCTCGGCGGCGCGAAAGCCGCTGGCCGCGTCGGCAAAGCGCGTGATTTCGGCGGGATCTTCGAAGCGATCGAAGGTGCGCCGCGGATCGCCACGCAGCACGACGGTGTTCGCCGTGTCGAGCGCGAGCAGGCCGCCCGTGAAGCGGTGTGGAGTCCAGGCAACTGTCATAGTCCAAAAATCTAACCGATAAATCGCATTTGACAAGTTAGATTCAGCGATGCAAACCTCTCCGGCGCGCATGGTATCGTCGTTTTTGTCTTGAGCACGTCGTCCAAAACCGCTTCGCACTTTTGGGCGACATGCGCCTGTCGTTAAGCATGTCGTTGTCCCAAAAACCGCTTCGCACTTTTGGGCGACATGCTTTGAGGGTTTTGCATGCTCTATTTCTTCCAGCAGGTGCTGAACGGGCTGCATTCAGGCGCGCTCTATGCATTGCTGGCCTTCGGCTACGTGCTGACCAACGGCATCCTGCACCGCACCAACCTCGCCTATGGCGCGCTGTTCGCCTTCTGTGGCCAGGCCATGATCCTGACCGTCGCCTTCGGCTACCAGGTGCTATGGCTGACGGTGTTGGCGTCGGTGCTGCTCGGCATCCTCGCCGCGTTCCTCTATGCCGCGCTCATCAGCCATGTGCTGTCGCGGAGCGTCTTCGAACCGTTGGCCGACCGCTCGCCCAATGCCATCGTGGTGACCACGCTCGGTATCCTGCTCGTCCTGTCTGAAGCGAGCCGCATCGCAGCCGACACGCATGATCTGTGGCTGCCGCCATTGTTGGCCCAGCCCATCGTTTTCGCCGAAGGCTCCGGCTTCAAAGCGACGCTGACGCTGATCCAGACGCTCGACTGCGCGGCGGTCCTGGCGGCGGTCGCACTCGCCACCTGGGCGTTTGCCCGCTCCAGCTTCGGACGATCCTGGCGCGCTGTCTCCGACGATCCAAGGGCTGCCGCCATGTGCGGCATCGACGTGCGCGGCGTATTCCGGCGCGCCGTCCTGTTTGGCGGTTTCTGCGCCGCGCTGGCCGGTGTCATGGCCAGTCTCTACTATGGCAATGTCGGCTTTGGCTCCGGCCTCGTCTATGGCCTGAAAATCCTCTTTGTGACAGCGGTCGGCGGTTATCTGTCGCCGCCACGGGCCGCGCTCGGCGCAGCCGTCTTCGGCATGGCCGAATCGCTATGGGCTGGCTATTTCCCGGTCGAATGGCGCGATCCCTGGATGTACCTGTTCCTGGTGACCATGCTGATCCTGGTCGGCGCCGGCCGGGACGCCGGCAAGGCCGTCTGATCCCATCAGACTTTGGTTGCATGACGGTCCGTCAGGCTACGGTTTTCCACCATGCCGTATGGATCGACATGGCGCATCCTCGCTCCTCGTGTTGACCAACCGGACCACGCACTGCATACCGTTGGTCCAGGGGGCGCGACGAAGGGGAATCGCGCGTCACCACCATCAGGGAGGAAGGCATGGCAGGGCTTCTTGCTCTATCCAGGACGATCGACCGTATCAACGAGTTCATCGGCCGGTGGATTTCATGGCTGATCCTGCTGGCGATCCTGGTCAGCGCCGCCAATGCCGTCATCCGCAAGGTGTTCGACACCTCGTCCAACGCCTGGCTGGAGCTGCAATGGTACCTGTTCGGCGCCGCCTTCATGCTGGCCGCCGCCTATACGCTGAAGCAGAACGAGCATATCCGCATCGACATCGTCTACGGCCTGTTCCCGCGGCGCGTACAGCACTGGATCGACCTCTTTGGCCACGTCTTCTTCCTGATGCCGTTCGTGACGCTGATGGTGTTCTATTTCGTGCCTTACGTATCTCTGTCGTTCCACAGCGGCGAAATGTCGACCAATGCCGGCGGGCTGATCGTCTGGCCGGCGAAAGCGATCCTGCTTGCCGGCTTCTTCCTACTGGCGCTGCAGGGCGTTTCCGAGATCATCAAGAAGATCGCCATCATGCGCGGGGCCATGGAGGATCCCAATCCCTTCATATCGGCGCATGAACAGGCGGAACTCGAAGCCAAGGCGCTCGTGGAAGAGACCAAGGCGCTTGGCGAGGTGCGCTCGTGATGGAGTTCATCGCCCAGAACATGGCCCCGATCATGTTCGCCTCGCTGATCCTGTTCATGCTGGTCGGCTATCCCGTTGCCTTTTCGCTCGCCGCAAATGGCCTGCTGTTCTTCTTCATCGGCGTGCTTTTGACGCCCTATTCGGGCGGTGCGATCAACCTCGCCTGGCCGCTGCTCTATGCGCTTCCGGACAATTTCTACGGCAGCCGGGTGATGTCGAACGACACGCTGCTGGCCATCCCGTTCTTCACCTTCATGGGCATCGTGCTCGAACGATCCGGCATGGCCGAGGACCTGCTCGACACGATCGGCCAGCTGTTCGGACCGATCCGGGGCGGCCTCGCCTACGCCGTGATCTTCGTCGGTGCGTTGCTGGCCGCGACCACCGGCGTGGTGGCGGCATCCGTCATCGCCATGGGGCTGATCTCGCTGCCGATCATGCTGCGCTATGGGTACGACCGCCGGGTAGCATCCGGTGTCATCGCGGCATCGGGCACGCTTGCCCAGATCATCCCGCCATCGCTGGTGCTGATCGTGCTCGCCGACCAGCTCGGCCGCTCGGTCGGCGACATGTATGCCGGCGCGCTGATCCCAGGCCTCGTGCTGACGGGCCTCTACACCAGCTACATCCTGGTCATGTCGATCATCCGGCCAAAGTCGATGCCGGCCCTGCCGCTCGAGGCACGGACACTCGGCCATGGTGTGGTGTCGCTGGCGGTCGCGCTGATGGCAGCCGTGGCGATCGCCTACGCGGCCTACCGCTATCTGGTACCCGCGCATGGCGACAACGCGGACATCCTCGGCGCGGCCATCGGCGTCATCTTCATCTACGTCGTCGCGGTCCTCGATCGCAGCATGAAGATCGGCATGATGTCGCGGCTGGCGCAGCAGGTCGTCATTGTGCTCATTCCGCCGCTTGCCCTGATCTTCCTGGTGCTCGGCACCATCTTCCTCGGCATCGCCACGCCGACGGAGGGCGGCGCCATGGGCGCGGTCGGAGCGCTGGCAATGGCAGCGGCCAAGGGCCGGCTGTCGCTGGACGTGATCAAGCAAGCGCTTGCCTCGACGACCCGGCTGTCATCCTTCGTGCTGTTCATCCTGATCGGGGCGCGCGTGTTCTCGCTCACCTTCTACGGTGTTAACGGCCAGATCTGGGTCGAACATCTGCTGACCTCGCTGCCGGGCGGCGAAGTCGGCTTTCTGATCGGCGTCAACATCCTGGTCTTCTTCCTCGCCTTCTTCCTCGATTTCTTCGAACTGGCCTTCATCATCGTGCCGCTGCTGGCGCCGGCAGCCGACAAGCTCGGCATCGATCTGATCTGGTTCGGCGTGCTTCTGGGCGTCAACATGCAGACCAGTTTCATGCATCCGCCGTTCGGCTTCGCGCTGTTCTACCTGCGCTCGGTGGCAGCGCGCGTGCCCTATCTCGACCGTCTCACGGGCAAGCAGATCGCGCCGGTGACGACCGGACAGATCTATTGGGGAGCCGTGCCGTTCGTCTGCATCCAGGTGATCATGATCGGACTGACCATTGCCTTCCCGCAAATGGTGATGCGCTACAAGGGCTCGGCGGTCGATCCGGGCGTGATCGACTACAAGGTACCTGAAGCGCCCGGCCTGTCGCCACTCGGCTCGCCGCCGGCGGGCGGCACGGCGCCAGCCAATGGCGGTACGGCGCCGGCCACGCCCGCGGCACCCGACTTGTCACAACCGCCGAGTTTCGGTGACACGCCGCCAGCCAAGCCGGCCGCTCCGGCGCCGGACCTTTCGCAGCCACCGAGCTTCAACTGATGGGGGAGACGCCATGAAAGCGGTTCGGCTGGAGGCGGTTGGCAGCATCTCGCTGCGCGAGATCGCCAAGCCCGTTCCGGGACCGGACGAGCTTCTGGTGCGGATCGAGGCCTGCGGCGTCTGCGGCACCGACAGGCATCTGTTTCATGGCGAATTTCCCTGCCGACCGCCTGTAACGCCCGGGCATGAATTTTCGGGCATCATCGAGGCGATCGGCCCTGCCGTCTCCGGTTTCGCCGTCGGCGACCGCGTCACCGGCGATCCCAACATCGCCTGCGGTCGATGCCCGCATTGCCATGCCGGCCGGGTCAATCTCTGCCGCAATCTCAACGCCATCGGTATCCACCGCGACGGCGGTTTCGCCGACTATGTCGTGCTGCCGCAGAAACAGGCCTTTGTCCTGCCCGCCGGTTTGCCGCCGACACATGGCGCGTTCTGCGAGCCGCTTGGCTGCTGCCTGCATGGCGTCGACCTTGCCGAGATCAAGCCGGGCAGTTCGGTGGTCGTGCTCGGCGGCGGCGTGATCGGCCTGCTCACCGTGCAACTGGCGCGGCTGGCAGGCGCCACGACGATCATCCTGTCGACAAGGCAGGCCTCGCGGCGCGCGCTTGCCGAGAGGCTCGGCGCAACGGCGACGGTCGATCCCGCCGCCGCCGATGTCATCGATGCCATTGCCGGGCCGACGGGGCTGATGCCGGGCGGCGCCGACGTGGTGTTCGAATGCGCCGGGGTGCGCGACACCGTGGAGCAGTCGATGCGGGTCGCGAGAGCCGGCGGCACGGTGGTTATCGTCGGCGTGGTGCCGCAAGGCATGAAGGTGGCCTTCGAACCCTTCGACCTGCTGTTTCGCGAATTGAAGGTCCTGGGCTCCTTCCTCAATCCCTACACCCACGGCCGCGCCGCCGAGCTTATCGCGTCTGGCACGATCGAGATCGACCAGTTGATCTCCAGGCAGGTCACCCTTGAAGAGGCCCCGGCGGTGATTGCCAATCCGCCCGCGCCGGGCGAAGTGAAGGTGCTGGTGGTGCCTTATCGAGGGTGAGGCGCTGATCGTTCGACGACGAGGCGCTGCACGTAGGAATTCGCCCTTTGCCCTACGTTGCGCCGCCCCTCATTCCCGTGCCGGGACCTTCTCCCCGTATAGCTAGCGTGCGCACACATCTGCTTCGGAGGGGTGTCAAGGGACGTATTGGCCGGGCGGCAGATGGGGCTTGAAGGGTTGGAATCGTGTGTGATTCTGTAGCTGCCATTGTTGATTCGGGAGATTTCGACGATGGCACCGCTGCTTGGATACTTCGGCGACCTGCGCTTGCAAAAAAGGGGAGCATGGTGCTGGAGCGCATGTGCATGCGCATCAGCGCGGGCATGCGTCGGCTGGCCGATACACGCGCGGAACAGGTTGCGTTCACGCGGCTGTTTGGCAATCCCAACGTGACGGTGCAGGAGATCGTGCGCACGGCGGCGGCGCAAACGGCCAAGGCGGCGGCCGGCCGTCATGTGCTGATCATCGAGGACAGCAGCGAGATCAACTATCAGGCCAAGGCCTCGCGCAAGCGCGGCCTCGGATGTGTCGGCAACGGCAAGGATATCGGGCTGTTCGTACACCCGGCTCTGGCCGTGGATGCCGGCGACGGGTCGGTGCTGGGCCTTGCGGCGGCCACGATCTGGCGGCGCCGGGGGCAGAAGGCGGACGACTACCAGGCCCTGCCGATCGAAGCCAAGGAAAGCTACAAATGGATCGCCACCGCCACGGCGGCCCGCCAGGCGCTGACCGACACGCCGCTCCTCACCGTGATCGGCGACCGCGAGGCCGACATCTACGAGGTGCTGGCAAGGCTGCCTGACGAGCGCACGCATGTGCTCATGCGCGCTGTGCGCGATCGGGCGCTGGGGGAAGAGGGCGGCCGCTTGTTCGGCGAGATAGCCAAGACGCCGGAAGCCGGCCGCATCGCCTTCGATCTGCAGGCGCGTCCCGGCCGGCCGGGACGCAAGGTGCACCTGGCCGTTCGCTTCGCCGAGGTCACCTTGCGCCAGCCGCGCCTTGGGGCCGACCGCCGCGATCCGCGCGCGGTCAGGCTCAATATCGTGGAAGTGCGCGAGATCGATCCGCCTTCGCCCAAGGACGCGGTGATCTGGCGGCTGTTGACAACCCACACCGTCAAGACACTCGCCGATGCCATCGCCATCGTCGATCTCTACCGGTCGCGCTGGACCATCGAGCAGTTGTTCCGGACCTTGAAGTCGCAGGCCATCGATCTGGAGGAAAGCCTCATCGCCGATGGCGATGCACTCGAACGTCTGGCTGCAACCGCGCTGATCGTGGCCACCAGGGTTATGCAACTCGTGCACGGGCGCGACGCGGCCGGCCAGACCCTCAGGGCCACACGCCTCTTCAATCCCGCCGAGATCGCCGTTCTGGACGCGCTGGTCGCCAGGCTGGAAGGCAAGACCCAAACGCAGAAGAACCCGCATCCGCCACACACGCTCGCTTGGGCGGCCTGGTGCATTGCCCGGCTCGGCGGCTGGAACGGCTATCCAAAGGAGCGCCCGCCGGGCCCGGTCACCTTCAGCAACGGCCTCAAACGCTTCCACGCCATTGTTGAGGGCTTCGTCCTTGCAAACCCATACTGACCACCGCCAAATCAAATGTGTGCGCACGCTAGCCCCGTATAGTGACGGGGAGAAGGGGCTGGTCGCGACCTACAGCTTGCCGTTGCGTTGCTGCACCATCATGAACGTGTCGTAATTGTATTCCGCCACCTGGGCCCAGAGATAGTGCTCCTTGCGGAAGCCCTTGATCGATTCCCAGATCTTCTTGAACGGCGCGTTCGAGGCCTCCATTTCGGCATAGACCTCGTTCGCCTTCTCGAAACAGGCGGACATGATGTCCTGACTGAACGGACGCAGCTTCGCGCCGCCAGCGACCAGCCGCTTCACCGCCGGCGGATTCACATAATCGTATTTCTGCAGCATGTTGGCGTCGGCGGCCTGCGCGGCGGTGCGCAGCAGCGATTTGTAAGTCGGCGAAAGTTCTTCGTATTTCGCCTTGTTGAACAGCAGGTGGACAGTCGGGCCGCCTTCCCACCAGCCGGGGTAATAGTAGTAGGGCGCGACCTTGTAGAAACCGAGCTTCTCGTCGTCATAGGGACCAACCCATTCGGCGGCGTCGATGGTGCCTTTTTCCAGTGCCGGGTAGATATCGCCGCCGGCGATCTGCTGCGGCACGACGCCGAGTTTCTGCACCACCTTGCCGGCAAAGCCGCCGATGCGCATCTTAAGGCCGGACAGGTCGGCGACGGTGTTGATCTCCTTGCGGAACCAGCCGCCCATCTGCACGCCGGTGTTGCCGCCCGGCAGGCCGAACAGACCTTGCGTGGCGAGAAATTCGTTGAACAGGTCGATGCCGCCGCCATGGTAGTGCCAGGCATTCATGCCGCGCGCATTGAGCGAGAAGGGAACCGCCGCGCCCAGCGCCCAGGTCGGATCCTTGCCCCAGTAATAATATGCCACCGTGTGGCAGGCCTCGACCGTGCCGGCCGTGGTGGCGTCAGCGGCCTGCAAGCCGGGCACGAGTTCGCCGGCGGCGAAGACCTGGATCTGGAAATTGCCATCGGTGGCTTCCGACAGCATCTTGGAAAACACTTCGGCGCCGCCATAGATGGTGTCGAGCGACTTCGGGAACGACGACGCAAGCCGCCACGTCACCTTGGGATTGGACTGGGCTATAGCCGGTGCCGCCAGAGTTGCCGCCGCCGCGGCGGCGCCGACACCGGTCACGCCGGCCTTGCGAATGAACGAACGACGATCCATGAAGTCCTCCCTTTTGGATCAACAGACCGATGCCGAGGACAAGCTTCGTATCCGGATCGGTCGGGACGAGACAATACACGGGCAAGAAGTCGAGTCCAGCATGGCGGAGGGATTTGACAGCGCAGGCGCGCGACCTTGCCACTATAGTCTAACGGGCTGCCTGCTGGCCTATCCGACACGCTGAAACTTGGCATGGAAAAAAGCCAGGGGATCGCCTATTTTGAGGGCAGGACATCCCTTGCCAGATGGAAAACAGACCCAAAATGCATCAGCCGCTCGTCGCCATATCGACCGACGTCCGCCAGTTCGACAACTACACCTGGCATGCCGCCCCGCAGCAATACCTGGAGGCGGCGATCACGGGGGCGGGCGTCTTCCCGCTGCTGGTGCCATCATTCGGCGACAGGCTCGACTTCGACGAACTTCTGTCGTCGGTCGACGGCGTCATGCTGACCGGCTCGAAATCCAACGTCCACCCCTCGCTCTACGGCGGCGACCCCAGTGAAGCCAACGGCCCCTACGACCCGGCCCGCGACGCCACCACGCTGCCGCTGATCCGCAGGGCGATCGAGCGTGGCGTGCCGCTGCTTGCCATCTGCCGTGGCATCCAGGAGATGAATGTGGCGCTGGGCGGCACGCTGGCGACCGAGATCCAGGAGCGCGAGGGTTCGCTCGACCACCGCGCACCGGTGAGCGACAATCAGGACGAGCGCTTCGGCATCCGCCAGAGGGTGACGATCAAGTCCGGAAGCTGCCTGGCCGGCGTGTTCGGGGAGGGCGAGATCATGGTCAATTCGGTGCACCGCCAGGCCGTCGACCGGCTCGGCCCGAAACTGCAGCTCGAAGCCGTCGCCGCCGACGGCACGGTCGAGGCGGTTTCGGTCAGGGATGCCCGCGCCTTCGCGGTCGGTGTCCAGTGGCACCCGGAATATTGGGTCAAATCGGACAGCATCTCGGCCAAGATCTTCCGCGCTTTCGGCGATGCGGTGCGCCTGCACGCCACAGCAAAAGCCGGTGCACGGGCCGCTGCGGAATAATCAGTCTTCAGTCTTCCGATCGCCCGCCAGCGACAGCAAAGGATCAGTGCGGAAAGCACTTTCATTCTTTCTTCACCCTGCGAACTTCTGGATAAAAAATGATTTCAAAGGGTTAGGCTGGCGTTAATAATATGGTGGCTTGGCCGCTCAGCTGCGAGCCTTCACATGCGCGGTCTCGGGCACCGGTGTCAGCGGCCGGCGGTCGCTGAACCAGGACACCAGATTATCGACGCACAGATCCGCCATCGCGCGGCGCGTATGCTCCGAGGCGGAGCCGACATGCGGCAGCAGCGAGGTATTCGGCGCGTCGAGCAGCGCCTTGGGCACGTTAGGTTCGTCGGCGAAGACATCGAGCCCGGCGGCGGCGATGGTGCCGTCGGCAAGAGCCGCCGCAAGGGCCGTCTCGTCGACCGTGCTGCCGCGGCCGATGTTGACGAAGACACCGTTGGCGCCGAGCGCCGACAGGACCTCGGCATTGACCGCCTTCTGCGTCGAAATTCCGCCGGGTGCGACCGAAATCAGCGTGTCGACCGCTTCGGCAAGGCCCTTCAGTGTCGGATGATACTGGTAGGCAAGACCTTCGACACGACGCCGGTTGTGATAGGCGATCGGCAGGCCGAACGCTTCCAGCCGCCGGGCAATGGCTTGCCCGATACGGCCCATGCCGAAAATACCAACGCTGCGACCACGCAAGGTCAGCCGGCTCAGCGGATAGTTGCCCTTGCGCACCCAACTGCCGTCACGCAGCCAGGTCTCGGCGCGCGGCAGGTCGCGGACCGTGTTGATGAGCAGCCCGATCGCCGTGTCCGCAACCTCTTCGGTCAAGACGTCGGGCGTGTTGGTGACCATGATGTCCTTCGCCGCCGCATGGCTGACATCGACCGAATCGTAGCCGACACCGAAGGAGGCGATGATTTCGAGATTGGGCAATGCGTCCATCATCGCCGCGCCGATGCCGGCAAAGGAGGCTATGCCACGCACCGTGCGGCGCATCTCCTCGGTGACCAGCGCCGGATCGGTGCGCTCGATCCCGACGCGCCTGAACGTGCGGTCGATACGCTCTGCCGCATGGCCGCTGAAATCCGCCGGCACCAGAACGGCAATGGTATCGAGCTGTTCAGCCTTGGTCATGCACGCTCCACCGGCTTGCCGGTCGACTGACGCACATGCAGCTCCGGCTTGATCAATTCCTGCGAGGGCCGCACCGTCTGCCCGTTGAGCTTGTCGAGCAGCGCGCTGGCGGCACGGCGGCCGACCTCGCGCTGGCCGTTCCAGACGGTGGTCAGTGCCGGTGTGGCGATCGCAGCTTCCTCGAGATCGTCATAACCGGTGACGGAGATGTCGATGCCTGGCACGAGGCCGGCACGCGCAATGCCGTTCATCAGGCCGATGGCGACAAGGTCGTTCCAGCAGCAGGCGGCGGTCGGCTTGTCCTTCAGCGCCAGGAATTGCCCGGCGGCTTCGAAGCCGGCCTGCTTGGTGCGCGGCCCGGCGATGCGCCAGGACGGCCTGACTTCGAGCCCCGCCGCCTCCATGGCGTTGACATAGCCCTGGTAGCGGTCGCGGCCGGTCGAGGTCTGGTCGGTGCCGCCGATCATGGCAATGCGCTTGTGCCCGAGCGAGATCAAATGGTTGGTGGCAAGGCCGGTGCCGTAAGCATCGTCGCCGCGAAACACCGGCACGTCGGCGCCCTCGACCGTGCGGGCGATCAGCACTGCCGGCAGGCCGTTCTCCTCGGCCATCAGGATGTCGGAAGCTGGCGTGCCGATGGCCGGCGACATGATGACGCCGTCGGCGCCGAGCTGCAGCAGCGTGTCGATGAAGGTGCGCTGCTTCTCGAGCTGGTCGTAGTGGTTGGACAGGATGAAGGTCTGCCGGCTGCGGTCGAGTTCGCTTTCGATCGAGCGCAGGATCTCGGCGAAGAACGGGTTCATGATGTCGTGGACGACGACGCCGACAATGCCCGAGCGCGAGGTGCGAAGGCTGGCGGCGCGGCGGTTGTAGATGTAGCCGATGGCGCGCGCATGTTCCTTGATGCGATCGCGCGTGCTGCCGGCAACCAGCGGGCTGTCGCGCAGCGCCAGTGACACTGTGGCGGTGGACACGCCGAGCGCATCCGCGATCGTCGACAGCTTGATCTTCTGTGCCAGTGACCTGTGCTCCCCGACCGGCTTTAGTCCCTATGCATGTGGTTGTCCCGGAACCGGTTCCCACTTTTGGGTAACATGCATTAAACAGTTTAAAGGCGGCCTTATGCCATCGATTGGGGGCAAATCAAAGTTTTTTTGCCAGCGCTTCGGCTTCGACATCGGAGACCGCTCGGCTCTGCAGCCGGAGCCGGTGCTCGCGGTGGACGATGTAGAGGCCGCTGGCGACGATGATGGCGGCGCCGACCAGTGTCCAGCGGTCGGGGAATTGGCTAAAGACGATCCAGCCGGAGAGGATCATCCATACCATCTGCGAATAGGGATAGGGCGCCAGTGCCGTGGTCGTCGCCAGCCGATAGGCCTGGACCAGCAGCCAGTGCCCGACGCCGCCGAAAACGCCGAGCATGAGCAGCACGAACCAGTGCCAGCCATCATGCGGCAGCGAGAATGAAAAGGGCAGCATCGGCAAAAGCAGCACCGCCGGCGCCAGCGCCGAGAACAGGATCAGGCTTTCCGGCGTTTCGGTGGCCGACATGCGGCGCGTCATGATGACGTAGAAGCTGTTGGACAGCATCGAGCCGAGCGCGAAGAGATGCCCGATGCCGAAAACGCCGACACCGGGCCGGGTGATGATCAGAACCCCGGCGAAGGCCGCCAGAATGGCCAGCCAGCGCCGCCAGCCGGCCCATTCGCCGAGCAGCGGACCGGCAAGTGCGGTGATCACCATCGGCCCGAAGAAATAGATCGACGTCGTCTCGGCCAGTTGCAGGGAGCGCAGGGCCAGGATGTTGCACATGGTCGAGCCGAACAGGAACACACCGCGCAGCACATGCGCCGGCAGATTGACCGGGCGAAACCGCACCGGCTCGCGCCAGCCGCGCAGCAGCGCGCCGACAAGCACCACATGCACGGCAAAGCGCACCCAGGCGACGATCAGCGCGGAAACACCGGCCAGGACGAGATATTTGCTGCTGGTGTCGAGGAAGGTGAAGAAGACGTAGGTCGCAAGCATGCACAGGATCGCCACGGGCGGTGTCGCGCTTTCGACATATCTTTGGGGAGCACTCACTTGCAGGCCGGGGGAAGCTGGGGCTGGAGCCCACCTTTGCGGGAATTGTCGCTTGCCGGCAAGCCATTTGTCGGTTGCCGCGCCTCCCAATGAAGGCTGGCACAACAACAGTCCGCCGGCAGGCTTAGCCCATCGCCGCGGAGATATCAGGCGTGCATGCGGGCGCCCTTGGTGATCTTGTCGGCGATCTTCTTCTCGGCGCGCAATGCAATGCCCACCACCTTGGCGTCCTCGGGCGCGAATTCGGCGAAGACGGCGCGGTTGGCAGCGTCGAAGCCGGTCGAGAACATCTCCTCGACATAGAGCGAGGTCATCACGCCGCGCTCCAGCGCGCGCCGGTGGATCGTGGCCAGCGTCGCCTGATCGGCCGACAGCACGATAACCGGCTGGATCGACAGCGGGTTGTACAGATTGCCGGCGCGGTCGCGATAGGGCTCGCCGATAATGTCTGGAAACTGCGCGACGACGCCGCTGGTCAGGAAGGCGGTGACGTTGAGTTTCTGCCAGACCGGCAAGTCTTCCCGCAGGACGATTGCAAATTTCGTATCGAACATGAGAAAATGGACCATTCGAGAATTAGGCCCCGATTGCGAGGCTGAAGGAGACGATGTCGTTCGAATTAGACCGCCAAGCCTTCGAGGGTCTTGGACGTTTGTGCGCCGGCGCGGCCGAAAACTGCATCATCTCCGCTCCCGACCCTGTCGGCATGGAGCGGATCGAGGCGCGGTTTCACGGCAGCGCCTTCGATCCGCACCGTCACGACACTTACGCGATCGGGGTGACGCTGCAGGGTGTGCAGACCTTTCGCTATCGCGGTGCGGTGCGGATAAGCCTGCCCGGCCAGATCATCGTGCTGCATCCCGACGAATTGCATGATGGCGGCGCCGGCACCGAGGACGGGTTGCGCTACAGGATGCTCTATCTGGAACCGTCGCTGATGCTTGATTGCCTTGGCGGGCCATCCCTGCCCTTCGTCAGGGATGCCGTGGTGAGGGACGATGCCTTCTGCGCGACGCTGCTTTCGGCGCTGGGGCCGTTGCAGCAGGAACTCGACGAGTTGTTCGTTGACGATTTCCTTGCACAGCTGATGCACAGCCTGTCGCGCCATGCCGGCCAGCCGGCTAAGCCGATGGCCAGAACGGCGTGGCGGGCTGCAGCGCTGGCGCGCGACTATCTCAGGGAGAACGCCACTCGCCCCGTGACCTCCGGCGAACTGGAAGCTGTCACCGGGCTCGACCGCTATGCCCTATCGAGGCATTTCCGCACCGCCTTCTCGACCAGCCCGCATCGTTTCCTGGTGATGCGCCGGCTTCAGCGCGCGCGGCGGATGATCGCCGCCGGCGAGCCCCTGGCGCAGATCGCGGTCGAAGCGGGCTTCACCGACCAGAGCCACTTCAACAGGCAATTCAAGAAGGCGTTCGGCATGACGCCGGGGCGCTGGTCCTCGCTGATCCGGGAAGGTCCGGCAGCTGCCTGACCGTTGCAATCAGGCGATCAGTCGTCCGACTCGGCGTCGTCGTCGATCAAGACCAATTCCGTGTTGGAGAGATTGGCCTCGATGCGGGCAAGCAGCTTGAACAGCGACTTCTGGTCCTTCTTGTCGAGGCCCTTCAGCGCCTGCTTTTCGGTCTTCTTCACCGACTTCTCGATGGCGCGAATGGTTTCGCGGCCGGTATCGGTGAGGAAGATATGCGCCTGGCGGGCATCGGACTCGGAGGCACGCTTTTCCAGAAAGCCCTGGGCCTGCAGCCGATTAATGGTCTTGGTGATGGTGGGCGGGCGCACGCCAAGGCGACCGGCGAGATTGCCCGGCGTCTGGCCGTCCTCGCGGTCGAGCGCGAGCATGATCTGATCCTGGCCGGCATAGAAGCCATGCGCCAAAAGCCGCGCCGCAAGTGCCGTTCTTGCCAGCCTTGCCGCCGAGTGCAGCCGGCTCATTGTTGCAGTCTTGTCCGCCTTGGCCATGGTCATCCCTCTTCGGCCGTACCGGTGCGCGTAGCATAGACGCAGCCGGCCGGTTGGCAATCGACGATCGAAAAAGATTCCGGCGCCCCAAACAGCTTTGCCGGCAAGCATTGTGGTGTCCGCCGTGGCTAATGCCAGATGTTTATTTCAGTTAGATGACAAACGAGTTTCCGGAGCCTCGTATCCACGACGACGAGGACGGCGGCCGCTGCGACGATCGGCGACTCCTGCCAAGATGCCTTCTTTGCCGTCCAATCGCAGAAGCGGCGACACTTTCCGCCACCTCACCACACGACAATCCCGGCCGGCCGCTTTGGCCCATTGGTTTGCCCCGTGCAAAAGCCCGGCACACATCCTATATGGAACCGACAATCCCTTTATTCGGCCTGGATTTCCAGGGCCCAGTCATTCGAGGCAAGCCATGAGCGACGCACAGACGCAGATTCCCGTAACCGTTCTCACCGGCTATCTCGGCGCCGGCAAGACGACACTGCTCAACCGCATCCTGTCGGAGAACCACGGCAGACGTTACGCGGTCATCGTCAATGAATTCGGCGAGATCGGCATCGACAACGACCTGATCGTGGAATCTGACGAGGAGATCTACGAGATGAACAATGGCTGCGTCTGCTGCACGGTGCGCGGCGACCTGATCCGCGTCGTCGAAGGCCTGATGCGCCGGCCCGGCCGCTTCGACGCCATCGTGGTCGAGACCACCGGCCTCGCCGATCCGGTGCCAGTGGCGCAGACCTTCTTCATGGACGATGACGTGCGCTCCAAGACCAAGCTGGACGCCGTCGTGGCGCTGGTCGACGCCAAGCATCTGCCGCTCAGGCTCCAGGATTCCAAGGAAGCCGAGGACCAGATCGCCTTCGCCGACGTCGTCGTGCTCAACAAGACCGACCTCGTCACCCCCGAAGAACTCGCCAAGGTCGAGGCGACGATCCGCGCCATCAATCCGGCGGCAAGGATCCATCGCACGACGCGCGCCGGCGTTGCTCTGTCGGAGGTTCTCGACCGCGGCGCGTTCGACTTGTCCAGGGCGCTGGAAAACGACCCGCATTTCCTCGAAGCGCGCGACGATCACGATCATCATGACCACGACCATCACGACCACGACCATGATCACGACGGGCATGACCACCATCATCATCATGATCATGACCATTCGCATCCTTCCGATATCCACGACGTGACGGTGAAGTCGGTGTCGCTGCGCGGCGGCGAGATGGACCCGAAGAAGTTCTTCCCCTGGATCGAGAAGATCACCCAGATGGAAGGTCCGAACATCCTGCGCCTGAAGGGCATCATCGCGCTCAAGGGGGATGATGAGCGTTACGTCATCCAGGGCGTGCACATGATTATCGAGGGCGACCACCAGCGCGCCTGGAAGGACGGCGAAAAGCATGAGAGCCGGCTGGTGTTCATCGGCCGCGAGCTCGACGCCGAACGGTTGAAGAAGAGCTTTGACGCCTGCCAGACGTAGACCTGGCCTCACGGCGCCTTAGCGGGTTGAATATCTCACGATGTACACATACTATGTGTACATCGACACTGGGAAAATATCTATGCCTAGATCAGCCGACAACAAAAGCGAGCGCTTCCAAATCCGCATTCCTCCAGCGCAAAAGGCGATGATCGCCCGCGCCGCAGCACTGTCGCACAAGGACATGACCGATTTCATCCTCGACAAGATCGTGCCCGAAGCGCAGGCCGTGATCGAAGCCGCCGAGGTGACGACGGTATCCGGCCGCGATTTCACGCGCATCCTTAACCTGTTGGAACACCCGCCAAAACCCAACGCCAAGCTCCGGGCCGCGATCGCCACCTTGCCGGATACACTGTGACGCTTCCGCCTTGGCACGAGGAACCGATCGCGAAAGGACACGATCGGGCGTCTTTCGATTGCGGCGACAGGCAAATGAACGACTTCCTGCGAAGGTTCGCGCGACAGAGCCACGACCAGAATGCAGCCAAGACCTTCTGTGCGATCGATGACACAGCTTCGGAGCGTATCCTCGGTTTCTATACCATCGCGCCGTCTGCCGTAGCTCATGAAACCGTGCCCGAAACAATGACGAAGGGCCTTGCGAGACACGAGGTTTCCGGTTTCAAGCTTGCCCGGCTTGCAACCGACCGCACCGTTGCCGGTCATGGGCTTGGAGGTCAACTGCTTGCCGCCGCCGCGTTGCGCTGCCTGCGGCTCGCCGGCGAGGGTGGCGGCATCCTGCTCATCATTGATGCCAAGAACGAGCGGGCCGCGAGGTGGTACGCCAGCTATGGAGCCGAGCGCGTGCAAGGGCGGGAATTGACCTTGGTGATGCCCTTGGCAACGTTCGCGTCCGGCCTGCGCGCCAAGGGATTGCTTTGATGCCCCTTGGCGAGCGTCCTGGTTGCCCGAACCGCAAACGTCGAGTAAGCCGCCTGTGTAATCTCATCCGTTGAACAAAGATAATCATGCCAACCGTCGCCCCGCTTGATCTCGAAGGCCATTGCGTCGCCGCCGTCTTTCTCGGCGATGTGCCGCATTTTGCGCTGGCCGATGGCGTCATTCATCGGCTCGAAAATGGCCACAAGACCGCCCAGTCCAATGACGGATTGCTCTGCGCCTTCCATGATGCGGCCAATGACCGGCTAATCACCGGCGGCGAGGACGGCAAGGCGTTCGCCGTGAAGACCGGCGGCGAAGTGACCGAATTGGCGAGCGCGGGCAAGAAGTGGATCACCAGCGTCGCCGCCGGGCCGCAAGGCGCTATCGCCTATGCCTCCGGCAAGACCGCCTTCGTGCGCTTTGCCGACGGCAAGACCAGGGAGTTCGCCCACCCGCGTTCCGTCGAGGGGCTGGCGTTCTCGCCCAAGGGCATGCGCTTCGGTGTCGCCCGCTACAATGGTGCGACGCTGCATTTCCCGGCCGCCGAGGGCAAGCCGGTCGAGCTTGAATGGGCCGGCGCCCATACCGGGATCACCTTCTCGCCCGATGGCGCCTTTCTGGTCACGACCATGCAGGAAAACGCCTTGCATGGTTGGAAGCTGGCCGACGGCAAGCACATGCGCATGAGCGGCTATCCCGGCAAGGTCAAAAGCCTTTCATGGAGCGTGAAGGGCAAATGGCTGGCAAGTTCCGGTGCGCCGGCGGCGATCGTCTGGCCGTTTTCCGGCAAGGACGGGCCGATGGGCAAGGCGCCGCTGGAGCTCGGCACGCGCGGCAACGCCATGGTGACCTCGGTCGCCTGCCATCCGAGCCAGGACGTCGCGGCCATCGGCTACGATGACGGCATGGTCATGGCGGTGCGCTTCGCCGACGCCAAGGAAGTGCTGCTGCGGCGGCCGGGCAAGGGCGCCATCACCTCGATGATGTGGGACAAGGAAGAACGCCGGGTCGTTTTCGGCAGTACGGCCGGCGACTGCGGCGTCATCGACATCACGGCGTGAGGGAATAAGGCAGTAGGGCCTGGCCGGGAAACTGCCACCCTACTGCCCTACTGCCCTACTGCCCTACTGCCCTACTGCCCTACTGCCCTACTGCCCTACTGCCCTACTGCCCTACTGCCCTACTGCCCTACTGCCCTACTGCCCTACTGCCCTACTGCTGAGCCAATGCAGAACCGATGCGCGGCCAATTGCGGTCGCCGAGGTTGATTGGCTAAGAGGAACCATCAGAGGGGTTTTCATGCACAGCAGCGACCGTTCGACGACATCCATTGGCGGCATCGGCCGCGACCGTATCGCCGCGCTGCGTGAAACCGAGAACACGGCCTTCCGCGAGGCGCGGCCGAAGTCTCGGGCCAAGGTCGGAAACGGGCTGCCGGGCTTCTTCGGCGGCGTGCCGATGCACTGGATGAACGACTGGCCGACGCCGTTTCCGATCCTGGTCGACAGCGCCAGGGGCGCCACGATCACTGATATCGACGGCAACAAGCTGGACGATTTCTGCCTTGGCGACACCGGTTCGATGTTCGGCCATTCGCCGCCGCCGGTGGCACGCGCCATCCGCCGTCAGGCCGGTCGTGGCCTGACCTATATGCTGCCTTCCGAGGACGCGCTCGCCATCGGGCCGCTGCTGCAGCGGCATTTCGGGCTGCCGTTCTGGCAGATCGCGACCACGGCGACCGACGCCAACCGCTTTGCGCTGCGCGTTGCCCGCGCCGTCACCGGCCGCGAGAAGATCCTGGTCTTCAACGGCTGCTATCACGGCTCGGTGGACGAGACGATGGTGCGGCTGATCGACGGCAAGCCGGTCAATCGGCCCGGGCTGGCGGGCGAGTTCCGCGACCTCACCCGCACGGCCAAGGTCATCGAGTTCAACGACGTTGCCGCGCTGGAAGCCGCGCTCGAGGACAGGGACGTGGCCTGCGTCATCGCCGAGCCGGTGCTGACCAATTCCTGCATGGTACTGGCCGATCCCGGCTTCCATGACGTGCTGCGCAGACTGACCCGCCAAGCCGGCACGCTGCTCCTGATTGACGAGACACACACCATCTCGACCGGGCCCGGCGGCTACACAAGGAAATATGGGCTCGATCCCGACTTCTTCGTGCTGGGCAAGCCGATCGCCGGCGGTGTGCCGGCAAGCGTGTGGGGCATGAGCGACGAGGTCGCCTCGCGCTATGCCGATTACAACAGGACGAAAGAGCCCGGCTATTCCGGCATGGGCACGACGCTGTCGGCCAATCCGCTGCAGTTCGCCACGATGCGCGCGACACTGGAAGAGGTGATGACGCAGGAGAATTATGACCGCATGGACCATCTGGCGCGGCGCCTGGATGCCGGACTGACCGGAGCGATCGACCGCTATCGCCTGCCATGGCATGTCGCCCGTGTCGGCGCCCGGGTCGAATTCATCTGCGCACCCGGCCCGTTGCGCGACGGCACCGAGGCGGAGGGCGCGCACGCGCCGGAGCTGGAAGCCGCCCTCCATGTCGCGCTGGTCAATCGCGGCGTGCTGATCGCGCCGTTCCACAACATGATGCTGATCTCGCCGGCGACCCGCGCCGCGCAGGTGGACCGGCTGATCGCCGCCTTCGGCGCGGTTGCGGCAAAGCTTGCGGCATGAGACAAGCGGCCCAGCCAAACCCGAGTGCCATCATGATTTCACCTTCGGGCTCCTCGCCCACCGAGGCGCAAGCCTTTCTCGACGTCCATCCCGAGATCGAGGCCTTCGATATCGTGCTGACCGACGCCAATGGCGTCGGCCGTGGCAAGATCGTGCGCCGGCACGAGCTGAAAAGCATCTTCGAGGGCGGCCGGCACATGCCGATCTCGATCCTTGGGCTGGACATCACCGGTGAGGATGTGCACGAGACCGGGCTGATCTGGACGACCGGCGACGGCGATCTCAGGGCATGGCCGATTCCCGGCACGCTGGTGCCGCTCCATGGCACCAGCCCACCGCGCGGCCAGGTGCTGATGGCGATGTATCATCTCGACGGCCAGCCAATGTCGTCGGACCCGCGGCTGGCGCTGGCCCGGCAAGTCGAGATCCTAGCGGGCAAGGGCCTCTATCCCGCGGGCGCCTTCGAACTGGAATTTTTCCTGCTGGCCAACGAGCGCGATGCCGACGGCAAGGTGCAGCCGGCACGCGCGGTGCTGGACGGCCGCGTTTCGGGCAAGACGGAGGTCTATTCGGTCGACCATCTGCACGGCATGGAGCCGCTGTTCTCCGACATCTATGCCGCCGCCAAGGCGCAAGGCATTCCCGCCGAGACGGTGATCTCCGAGTATGCGCCAGGCCAGTACGAGTTGACGCTGAACTACCGCAAGGATGTGATGCGGGCCGCCGACGACCTTGTCATGCTGAAGCGGCTGGTGCGGGCCCAGGCGCGCCGCCATGGCGTCACCGCCTGCTTCATGGCCAAGCCGATCGAGAAATATGCCGGCTCGGGCATGCATTTCCATGTCTCGCTGCAGGACAAGGACGGCAAGAACGTCTTTTCGGAAAGCCCCGGCGAAACCTGGTCGCTGCCGCTGCTGCGCGGTCTCGGCGGCCTGATCCAGACCATGGCCGAATCGATGCTGGTGTTTGCGCCGCACGCCAATTCCTGGCGCCGCTTCGTCTCGCAATCCTATGCGCCGGTGGCGCCCACCTGGGGCGTCAACAACCGCTCGGTGGCGCTGCGCGTGCCAGCGGGCGACGCCAGGAACCGGCGCATCGAGCATCGCCCGTCGGGCGTCGACGCCAATCCCTATCTGATCGCAGCGACGGTGCTGGCCGGCATCATCAAGGGTCTCGACGAAGCGCTCGACCCCGGCCCCGAGACCACCGGCAATGGCTATGAGGCCGAGGTGACCCGCACCACCATGCCGGCCGACTGGCGGGCGGCCATCGAAGCCGCCAGAGCGTCCAGCTTCCTGAAAGGGGCGCTTGGCGAAGATCTGCACCGAACCTTCGTGGCGATCAAACAGTCCGAATATCTGCGCGTGGCACGCACGGTCAGCGAACTGGATTATCATCTCTACCTGCACGAGGTGTGACGACCTGATGATGGGGCGGCGTTCACTTTTCGCCGCCTGCCTCAAAACAGGGAGCGTAGCGGCCAATTAGAACATACCATGAACATATGAGTGTGGCGCACCTATTTCGAGAACATCTTCAATCCGGCGCGGCTGAAGGTGAAAGCCATGCAGAAGGAGATGTCGAAAAAATATTGGCGGAACCTTCCAGAGGCTTCGCTCATTCCAGATCCAATCGCAGAAGCGGACAAGGCCGCTAAAGCTATGATCGCCAGGATGCCGACAACGCCCGCGCCGCAACACGCCAAGGTGCAGGCAAAGCAATGGCCGAAGCGCCAGCCGGCCGAAGAGCTTGAGGACGATGGTGCGAGCACCATCTCCGAGTTGGGCGAAGTCGCGAAGGGTTGTCGCCGCTGTCCCTTATGGCGCGATGCGACACAAACCGTGTTCGGCGAAGGGCCCGACAACGCCAAAGTGGTTTTCGTCGGCGAACAGCCCGGCGACCAGGAGGACCTCACCGGCAAACCTTTCGTAGGCCCCGCCGGCAAGGTGTTCGACGCCATCCTGGACGACGCGGGCGTCGACCGCCTGAAGGTCTATGTCACCAACGCGGTCAAGCACTTCAAGTTCGAACCGCGCGGCAAGCGGCGCATCCACTCAAAGCCCAACGCCGGCGAGGTCCAGGCCTGCCGCTGGTGGCTCGACAGGGAGTTCGCGCTCATCAAGCCAAACCTCGCCGTGGCGCTCGGTGCCACGGCGGCATTGTCGCTGCTGGGCAAGGCGATCCCGGTGACCAAGATGCGCGGCCAGGTGATCGAGCGAGAAGATGGTTTGCGCGTCTTTATCACCATCCACCCCTCCTTCATCCTGCGCATCCATGAACCCGCGGACAAGGAAGCCGAGCGCGAACGGTTTTTGAAGGATATGAAGCAGGTGAAGAAGCTGATGGCCGCCTGACGATGGTCGGCGCCGCCCCTCATTGTCCTGCCGGACATTTCTCCCCGTATAGTGACGGGGAGAAAGACGCTGTACCTGCCGCTTTCGCCAATCACCAACGTCGCAAGAAGAGCGCCAAGGCGCGGTCAGCTTCCTTCCCCCGTCACTATACGGGGAGAAGGTGCCGGCAGGCGGATGAGGGGCAGTGCTCACGTTTGTTTTAGTGCGACGCACGCTACCGAACGAGGATTGCCCTCAAATCGTTGACATTCGTACCGGTTGGGCCAGGCGCGAAAAGATCGCCGACGGCGTTGAAGGCCGTCCAGGCGTTGTTACCCGCCAGCATCGCCTTGGCGTCGACGCCGGCAGCCCGCATGCGTGACACGGTTGAGCCGTCGGCGAAAGCGCCGGCGTTGTTTTCCGAGCCATCGATGCCGTCCGTGTCGGCGGCCAGCGCATGAATGCCTTCCACGCCGTTGATGCCGAGGGCGAAGGCGAGCAGGAATTCCGAGTTGCGGCCACCCTTGCCCTTTGCCCGCAATGTCACCGTGGTTTCGCCGCCCGACAGGATCAGCACCGGCTTTCGAAACGGCCGGTCGCGCGTCGCCACTTCGCGGGCGATAGCCGCATGAACACCTCCGACCTCACGCGCTTCCCCTTCGATGGCATCGGAGAGGATGACGGCTTCGATGCCCTGGCGCCTCGCTTCCGCCGCCGCCGCTTCCAGCGAGACGCCGGCCGAGGCGATCAGATGCACGTCATTGCGCGAAAAGCGCTGATCATCGGGATCGGGTGCGTCGGCCGCCGGCGACTTGATGTGCGCCATCACCGCCGCCGGCAGATTCATACCGTAGGCAGAGATCGAGGCCAGCGCGTCTTCGCGACTGCCAATGTCCGGCACGGTCGGCCCCGATGCGACAAGTGCTGGATTGTCACCGGGAATGTCGGAGACAACCAGCGACACCACCTTGGCCGGCCAGGCGGCGGCGGCCAGCCGGCCACCCTTGATGGTGGAGACATGCTTGCGGATGGTGTTCATCGCCGCGATCGGCGCCCCGGAAGCAAGCAGCGCCTCGTTGACGGCGATCTCGTCGGCCAGTGTCAAGCCCTCGGCCGGAGACGGCAGCAGTGCCGAGCCGCCGCCGGAAATCAGCGCCACGACCAGATCGTCCGCCGTGAGGCCGTGGACCTTTGCGAGCAAGCGCCGCGAGGCTTCGAGGCCAGCGGCATCCGGTACAGGATGCGCCGCCTCGATGATCTCGATGCGCTCGCATTTGGCGCCATAGCCATAACGGGTGACGACCAGCCCTTCGATCGGCCCGTCCCACACCTTTTCGAAGGCCGCCGCCATCTGCGCCGAGCCTTTCCCCGCGCCGATGACGATGGTTCGGCCCTTGGGTCTAGCCGGCAAATGATGCCTGATGGTCTTCTCTGGGTCGGCGGCGGCGACGGCTGCCTTGAAGATCGAGATGAGGAAGGTTTTCGGATCGAGCACGGTCATATCTGGCCGCCATGTGCGGTTGGCGAACTTCTGAAAAGTTGGCGCCGCCCCTCACCCTTACCCTCTCCCCGTGAAGAACGGGGAGGGGGGGTCGCTGGCGTTGCGGCAAAGTCCCTTCTCCCCGTCCCTATACGGGGAGAAGGTGCCGGCAGGCGGATGAGGGGCGGCGTCAACGTCACGAATTTGTTTCCGGCGGCAGAGCAAGCTCGCTTGCTTCGATGCCCAGGTGATTGCACAGCGCGTCGACCACCACGCCATGATCCTCGCGCTCCGGCAGTCCGGAGACGGCGATCACGCCGATGACGCCGGCGCCCTTGACGGCGACCGGAAAGCCGCCGCCGGCCAGCACGTAGTCCGAGATGTCGAGCCCCTCACCGACCTTGAAGGTGCGGTCCGGGCGCTGCTGTTCCAGCACCATGCGGTAGGTGCTTCGCAGGAACCGTTTGACGACATTGATCTTGCGCCGCGCCCAGTCGGGATTGGAGGCGTTGGAACCGGGCATTGCCGCATAGAACAGCGGCCGGCCCCACAGCCTGATATCCACGATGATGGGCAGGTTTTCGGCGAGAGCCCGGTCCCGGATGGCCGAGCCGATCTTGAAGGCAACGGCTTCATCGAAGGCGGCAAAGACAAGGGTCTCTTCCTGTCTCTTGATCAGAGCGATGTCGTCAGCAACGGCCATGTCGTTCCCCTGTCAACTTCGCCGCACGCTTTGACCGATGGCTGCCGCCGGGTCAAGCAAGGAACGCACCGTAGGCCTCTAATTCGCCAGGTCACTCTTGGCGGGCCGCCCCGCGACATAGACCTCGCGCACCGCACGGTCGTCACCCAGCGTCTGCAGCAGAAACAGTTCCTGCGCCAGCGTCTCCACCGTTTCCATCCTGAGCCGCATCGCGGGTGTTGCCCTGGCGTCGAGCACGACGATATCGGCGTCGGTGCTTTCATCCAGCGTGCCGATCTTTTCCGCCATCGACAGCGCCTCGGCATTGCCGCGCGTTATCTGCCAGAAGGACTGGAACGGGTTCAGCTTCTCGCCGTTCAGCGCGATCACCTTGTAGCCTTCGTCCATGGTTCGCAGCATGGAATAATTGGTACCGCCGCCGACATCGGTGGCCGCCGCGATCCGCAACGGTTTCTCGCGACGGCGGTAGCGCTGATAGTCGAACAGGCCGGAACCGAGGAACAGGTTCGAGGTCGGGCAGAACACCGCCACCGAACCGCTATCCGAAAGCGCATCGGCCTCACGTTCCCCCAGATGGATGCAGTGACCGAACAGGCTCTTTTTGCCCAGCAGCCCATAATGTTCGTAGACGTCGGTGTAGTCGCGCGACCAGGGGTAGAGCTGTTGCGTGAACGCGATCTCGGCGTGGTTTTCCGACAGATGCGTCTGCATATGCAGGCCGGGATATTCCCGGCACAAGGCTCCAGCCATCTCCATCTGCTCCGGCGAGGAGGTAATGGCGAAGCGGGGCGTGACGGCATAGTGCTGACGCCCCTTGCCATGCCACTCCGCGATCAGCGCCTTGCTGTCGTCATAGCCTGATTGCGCCGTATCGAGCACGCCCTCGGGCGCGTTGCGGTCCATCATCACCTTGCCAGCGATGTTGAGCATGTCGCGCGCATGCGACTCGGCGAAGAAGGCTTCGGCGGAGGCCTTGTGCACCGAGCAGTAGGCGACCACCGTTGTCGTGCCGTGGCGGACCGTCTCGTCAAGGAACAGCCGCGCGATGCGGCGGCCATGCTGCGCATTGGCGAATTTCGTCTCTTCCGGGAAGGTGTAGGTGTTCAGCCAGTCGAGCAGTTCGGCGCCGTAGGAAGCGATGATCTGCATCTGCGGGAAATGCACGTGCGTATCGATGAAGCCCGGCAGCAGCAGATGCGGCCGGTGATCGATCTTTGTTGTCCCCTCACCGGCATGCTTCTCGACATCGGCATAGGCGCCGGCAGCGACGATCATGCCGTCGCTTATCAGCAGGCCGCCATCCTCCTCGTAGCGCCAGGCGGAATGATCGTCGATGGTTTCGGGCCAGCGCACGAAGGACAGCGTGCGGCCGCGCAGAAGTGTCGAGGTCATGCTTATTTCCCCGCGCCTTCGAACCAGGCCACCAGCAGCGCCCGTTCCTTGTCTGTGATCTGGCTGACATTGGCGGGTGGCATGGCGTGGCTGCGGCCAGCCTGCAAATAGATCTCGCGGGCGTGATCGGCGATGTTGGCATCGGTGTCCAGCATTACGCCCTTGGGGGCATGGTAGATGCCTTCATAGACGGGTTCGGCCGCATGGCACATCGCGCAACGGCCGAGCACGGTGTCGCGCACGGCTGGGAAATGCGCGGAGGCGACATAGACTTCCGCCGAGGCGGAAGCCTTCGGTTCGCCAGTCAGCACCTTCGGCACGGTCGACAGCCAGATGATGACCATGAACAGGACAAGGGCGCCGAGCCATGTCCAGTGCGGATTGCCGGCACGCTTGTGCACGGTGTTGAAATAGTGCCGGATCAAGACGCCGATGATGAACACCAGCGAGGCGATGACCCAGTTGAACTGCGTGCCGAACGCCAGGGGATAGTGGTTCGACAGCATCAGGAACAGCACGGGCAGTGTCAGGTAGTTGTTGTGAAGCGAGCGCTGCTTGGCGATCTTGCCATATTTGGGGTCTGGCTTGCGGCCGGCGATGAGGTCGGCGACGACGATCTTCTGGTTGGGAATGATGACCATGAAGACGTTGGCCGACATGATCGTCGCGGTGATGGCGCCCAGATGCAGGAAAGCGGCGCGGCCGGTGAACAGGTGCGTCAGCCCCCAGGCGATGAACACCAGCACGCAATAGAGGACCAGCATCAGGCCGGTGTCGCTCTTGCCGAGCGGCGAGCGGCACAGGAGATCATAGACCACCCAGCCGACGCCGATCGTTGCCATCGACAGCAGGATGCCTGTAGGCACCGACATGGGCAGCACATTGGGATCGATCAGGAACAGGTCGGCGCCGGCGTAATAGACCACGCACAGCATGGCGAAGCCTGACAGCCAGGTGGCGTAGGATTCCCATTTGAACCAGGTCAGGTGCTCCGGCATCTCGGCCGGCGCCACCAGATATTTCTGGATGTGGTAGAAGCCGCCGCCATGCACCTGCCATTCTTCGCCGAAGGCGCCGACAGGCATGCCTGGACGCTGGCGCAGGCCGAGATCGAGCGCGACGAAATAGAATGACGAGCCGATCCATGCGATGGCGGTGATGACGTGCAGCCAGCGCACGGCGAAGCTCAGCCAGTCCCAGAAAATGGCGAAATCCATCATTGAAGTCGTCCCTGCCGATTGGCTGACTTTACGGTGTGGCGCGCAAACGAAAAGAGGCGAGGTGTGCGATGACTTTCAAAAAAAAATGGAAAATACTAGGTTGGCTATACGCAGCCGCATGAAAGCCCCGGAACCGCATGGCCTATCTCGACAACATCGCCGTCTTCGTTCGCGTCGTCGAACTCGGCAATCTGTCGGCGGCGGGGCGCGACATGCGCATTTCGCCAGCGGTCGCCTCCAACCGCATCAAGGAACTGGAGAAGCATCTTGGCGTGCGGCTGTTCAACCGCACCACACGGCAATTGATGCCGACCGAGCATGGCACCGTGTTTTATGCCGGCGCCAAGCAGGTGCTGGAGGCGATCACCGAGGCGGAGGCCGCCGTCTCGGCGCTCTCCGGCCAGCCACGCGGCACCATCAAGGTGACGGCGCCGCTCGGCCTCGGGCGCCGGCTGGTGGCTTCGGGCATTCCCGATTTCCACGACAAATATCCCGACATCGAGGTGCGGCTCAGGCTTTCGGACCACAATGTCGACATCATGAAGGAAGGCATCGACGTCGCCTTCCGGTTGGGCATCATCGAAGATTCCAGCCTGCGGATGCGCGGCATCATGGATTGCGAACGCGTGCTGGTGGCCGCGCCGAAATATCTGGAGGCGCGCGGCGAGCCTACCGAACCGCAAGAACTGATCGGCAAGAAGCATGACTGCCTGATGCTGCGCTATTCCGGCGCGCGCGAATATGTCTGGACCTTGCAGACCCCCACCGGGCCACAGAAATTCGAGGTGCACGGGCCCTACGACACCGACGATGGCGACGTGCTGACCGGCTGGGCATTGTCCGGGCGCGGCATCATCAACAAGCCGCGCTTCGAGGTCGAGCCGTTCATCCGCGACCGGCGGCTTAAGGTGATCCTCGCCAACACGCCACCGACGCCGGTGCAATTCGCCGCCGTCTATCCGCACAAGAAACTGCAAGACCCGAAGGTGCGGCTGTTGCTCGACTTCATGGCGGAGCGCTGCCAGCGGCTGATCAAGGATATTCTCGCCGGGAAATAGAGCTGGCCGGCGAGTGACCGCCCACTGGCCTACCCAAAGGGCTTGCCTCGCCAGAGGACGAACTTAGTTTCGTCCCCTGCGCGGTTTGACCCGGGCAATCCGCACCTTGGATGAGGTACGAGCAGCCGATGGGCAACACCACGACAATGCATCTCGCCGTTTCACTCGATCTCACATCCATGCCAACGCCGGACTTCGGCCTTGTTGCCGGCCTTGCCCGCAAGGCGGAAGAGGCGGGCCTGGACATGGCCATTATCGTCGATTCCGCCCCTGGCAGTGCCCATTCTAGCAGTTCGTTCGAGGCGACGACACTCTTGGCGGCACTGGCAACTGTAACCAGTAGGATCGGCCTGGTCGCCAGGGCCTCGACAATTGCCCACCAGCCTTACAATCTGGCGCGCCGTTTTGCGTCGCTCGACATCATCAGCCACGGCCGCACTGGCTGGAACGCGACCGTGGCGCAGTCACCACGCGAGGCCGCGAATTTCAGCCGGCCGGACGGGTTTTCCGAAGGCGATTTTCGCCGCCGCACGGAGGAATATATCGGCATCGTCCAAGGCCTGTGGCAGGGCTGGGATGCGGATGCTCTGCTGTTCGACAAGAGCGGCGGCCGCTTCCACTATCCTGAAAAGATGCATTTGCTCGATCACAAAGGCGAATTCTTCTCGGTGCGCGGACCGCTCAACATCGCACGCTCGCCGCAGGACATGCCGGTGCTGGTGCTGTCCGGCCTGTCGGAGTCCGACATGGATGTCGCTGCCCGCACCGCTGATGTTGTTTTGCTGGAACACGGACCGAGCAACGTGGCGAAGGCACGCATTGATGACCTGAGGCGCCGCGTCACGGCCGCGGGGCGCGATCCAGGTGCCATGAAGGTGCTGATGAATGTCGCTGGCTCTGATCGGGCCGCCGCCGACAGGCTGGAAGAATGGCTCCGTTCGGAAGGCTGCGACGGGTTCAATGTCCTGGTACCTGCGCAGCTTCCGGCGCTCGACAATTTCGTCGATCGTGTCGTGCCGGAGTTGCGGCGGCGCGGCCTCGTTCGAGGAGGTTATCGTGGGACAACCTTGCGCTCGCATCTTGGACTTGCCGGCGGAGGCAGCCAATGACCGCGTCCCGCCAGATGAAGCTCGGCGCCTTCCTGTGGGCGACGGGCCATCACATCGCCGCCTGGCGGCATCCGAAAGCGCATGTGACCGCGGGCATCGACATCGACCACTACATCCAACTTGCGCGCATCGCGGAAGCGGCCAAGTTCGACATGATCTTCTGCGAGGACGCCGCCGGCCTGCGCGAAGCCAATGTCAGCATCGCCAGCCAGACGTCGCGGTCGATCGGCTTCGAGCCGATCAGCCTGCTTTCGGCGCTCGCCGTCCAGACCAGCCGCATCGGCCTCGTTTCGACGGCGTCGACGAGCTACAACGAGCCCTACGGCCTGGCGCGAACCTTCCTGTCGCTCGACCATCTGAGCGGCGGCCGGGCCGGCTGGAACCTGGTCACCTCGGCCAGCCCGATCGAAGCCGCCAATTTCGGCGCCACGGGCCTCAAGCCGCATGCCGACCGCTATGAGCGGGCGCGCGAATTCGCCGAAGTAGTTACCGATCTTTGGAGCGGCAAGGCTTCCGCTCACGAGGGCCAGAGCTTTTCGGTGCGCGATCCGCTCGACCTGCCGCGCTCGCCGCAAGGTGCGCCGGTCATGGTCCAGGCCGGCGCCTCGGATGTCGGCCGCGACCTTGCCGCCCGCACCGCCGACGTCGTGTTCACCGCGGCACAGACCTTCGAGGAAGCCAAGGCCTTTTATGACGACCTCAAGGGGCGCGTGGCGGCCTATGGGCGTGAGCCAGACGACATCAAGATCATGCCGGGCGTAGCACCCGTGGTGGCGGAAACCGAGGCCGAAGCCCGGGAGAAACATGAGGAATTGCAGGAACTGATCCCCGACGATGTCGGCGTCGCGCTGCTGTCCAGCTATCTCAGTATTTCAGATCTGTGGCGCTATCCGGTCAACGGGCCGCTGCCCCAACTGCCGGAGAGCGAGGGCATGAAAAGCCGGCAGACGCTGGTTGTCGAGCAGTCGCGCCGCGACGGGCTCTCCATCCGCCAGCTTGCCCGCCACTTCGCCGGCGCACGCGGCCATTGGCGCATCGTCGGCACGGCGGCGCGGGTCGCCGATGAGTTACAGGCACGGTTCGAAGGTGGTGCGGCCGATGGCTTCAACGTGATGCCGTCTTACTTCCCTGGCGAACTCGACGCCTTTGCCACGCTGGTCGTGCCGGAGTTGCAACGGCGCGGGCTGTTTCGCAGGGACTATGAGGGCCGCACGCTGCGTGAACATCTCGGCTTGAAACGGCCGGCTTAGCCGCGGCGCAAGCTTAGCTCGCCATCACCCTGTCATGGGGACGGTCGGCACTTGAGCCCGCCCCGTGCACGACCAGCGCCGTCATGATCTCGGCGGCGGCGAGTGCGGCGATCACCGGCGGGCGCTTGTCCTTGACGGCATCGCCGCCGATCGGCGAGACGAGGCGGCCAAATTCCGCTTCGCTGCCATCGGCCGACTTCAGGAACCAGTTCCTGAAGGTCGCCTTCTTGGTCTTCGAGCCGATCATGCCAACATAGGCCGCGTCGTCACGTTTCAACGCTTCGGCTACGATCAGGAAATCGAGCGCATGATCGTGGGTGAGAACGGCGAAGGCGGTGCCGGGCGGTGCCCTGCGCACCTCGGCCTCGGGCATTGGGGTCAGCCGCGTCTCGACGGTTTCCGGCATGCCTTCCAGCGCCTCGGCGCGTGTCTCGATGACGACGCCGTGGACGGGAAGAAGCGCTACCGTCGACGCCAGCGCCTGGCCGACATGGCCGCCGCCGAAGATATAGACATGCGGCAGATGCGCCTCCTCGGTTTCGGCGGCCGCCACCAATTCGGCGGCGAGTGCGGCATCGACCAGCCGGATCAGCACCTCCACGCGCCCGCCGCAGCATTGGCCGATCTCCGGCCCCAGCGGCACATCCAGCGTGGCGCAAACTTCGTCGACTTCGATGCGGGTTTCTTTACCCTCCCCCTTGTGGGGAGGGTCGGACGACGCAGTCGTCCGGGGCGGGGGTTCTCCGGACGCTGCGCCCCCACCCCGGCCGGCCTTGCCGGCCGACCCTCCCCACAAGGGCGAGGGTGAAGACCCAACCATCTGCCGTGCCCTGTCAATGACCATATATTCGAGTTGACCGCCGCCGATCGTGCCAAAGATCGCCGTTTTCGAGACGAGCATGAAGGCGCCCTTCTCACGCGGCGTCGAGCCTCTTGTCCCGGCCACCTCGACCAGGGCAAGCCGGCCGGTGCTGCCGAGAAAGGCTTTCAGGCTATGCGCTTTCGAGTTCATGGCTCACGTTCCCGCACAGGGAATATAGGGTTTTTCGGCTGGGATTGCACGTTTGCCGGCCTTCAGTCGCCAGCCTTGACCTCGTTCTTCAGCCGCTCGATCGCCATCAGCACGCGTTCCGGCGTTGCCGGCGCATCGAGACGCGGGCAGATCTTGTGGTCGGCGACGCTGGCAACCGCATCGGACAGCGCGTGCAGGACCGCCATGCCATGCGGCAGCGGCGGCTCGCCCACCGCCTTGGAGCGATGTATGGTCGGCTCGTAGGCTTGCGACCAGTCGGTCAGCGCCACATTGAAAATCTTCGGGCGATCCGACGCCAGCGGGATCTTGTAGGTCGAGGGCGCATGCGTGCGCAGCCGGCCCTTGTCGTCCCACCACAGCTCTTCCGTCGTCAACCAACCCATGCCCTGGATGAAGCCGCCCTCGACCTGGCCGATATCGATCGCCTGGTTCAGCGACCGGCCGCAATCGTGCAGGATGTCGGCGCGCTCGACGACATATTCGCCGGTCAACGTGTCGACCGACACCTCCGCGCAGGCCGCGCCATAAGCGTAGTAATAGAAGGCATGGCCCTGGCCCTTGCTGCGGTCCCAATGGATTTTCGGGGTCTTGTAGAAGCCGGCGGCCGAAAGCTGGACGCGCGCAATATAGGCCTGCTTGACCAGGTCGTTGAAGCTGACCTCCTGGTTGCCGACCCGCACCCGGTTGGGCAGGAACACCACCTGATCGATCGGCACCTGGTACTTTTCGGCGGCGAAATCGGTCAACCGCTGGCGAATCTGGCGCGCTGCATTCTGCGCCGCCATGCCGTTGAGGTCGGCGCCCGATGACGCTGCCGTCGGCGCGGTGTTCGGCACCTTGGCGGTGGTGGTGGCGGTGATCTTCACCCGGTCGAGGTCGATCTGGAATTCTTCCGCAACGACCTGCGCCACCTTGAGGTGCAGGCCCTGGCCCATTTCGGTGCCGCCATGGTTCATGTGCACCGAACCGTCGGCATAGACGTGGACCAGCGCGCCGGCCTGGTTGGACTCGGTCTTGGTAAAGGAAATGCCGAACTTCACCGGCGTCAGCGCCAGGCCGCGCTTGATGAAGCGGCTGTTGGCGTTGAAGGCTGAAATTTCGCGCCGACGCCGTGCGTAACCGGCACTTTCCTCGAGTTCGGCGACGATGCGCTGGATGATGCAGTCCTCGACCTTCTGGTGATAGGGCGTGACATTGCGGCCGCCGATCGCTTCCATCGGGTCATAGAAATTCAGCTTGCGGATTTCGAGAGGATCCTTGCCGACCGCGAAGGCCACCTCGTCGATGACACGCTCGGCGCCGACCATGCCTTGCGGGCCGCCAAAGCCGCGAAAGGCGGTGTTGGAGACGGTATTGGTGTAGAGCGGCGCCGATTTGGCCAGCACGTTCGGGTAGAAATAGGCGTTGTCGCAGTGGAACAACGCGCGATCGCCGACCGGTCCGGACAGATCGGCCGAAAAGCCGCAGCGCAAGGCGTAGGTGAAGTCGACGCCGAGAATATTGCCCTCGTCGTCGAAGCCGACTTCATAGTCGATGGCAAAATCATGCCGCTTGCCGGTGGCGGTCATGTCCTCGTCGCGGTCGAGGCGGATCTTGACCGCGCGCTTCAGCTTCTTGGCCGCGATGGCGGCGATCGCGGCACACTGGTTTGCCTGCGTCTCCTTGCCGCCGAAGCCGCCGCCCATGCGGCGCACTTCCACAGTCACGGCGTGGCTAGGCACGCCGAGCGTGTGGGCGACCAGATGCTGCGTCTCGCTCGGCCCCTGGGTCGAGCAGTAGACGGTCACTTCATCGTCCTCGCCGGGGATTGCCAGCGACACCTGGCCTTCGAGGTAGAAATGGTCCTGGCCGCCGACCCACATGCGGTTCTTGATGCGGCGGGGCGCTGCCGCGATGGCCGCGCCCGCATCGCCGCGGCGCAAGATCAGCGGCGTCGTCACCTGCTTGTCGTTGACCGGATCGAGATCCCATATGCCGATCACGGCAGACAGTTCTTCATACTCGATTCTGGCTAGGCGCGCCGCGCGGCGCGCGGCCTCGCGCGTCTCGCCAATCACGGCGAAGATCGGCTGGCCGAAGAACTGCACCTTGCTTTCCGCCAGCACCGGATCGTCATGCATGTTGCTGGGCGAAACATCGTTCTCGCCGGGCACGTCGGCATAGGTCAGCACATCGACGACACCGGGTGCAGACCGCACCGCCGACAGGTCGACGCTCCTGAGAATGCCGTGCGCCACCTTGGACAGGCCGAGGCCTACATGCAGCGTGCCGGCCGGTTCCGGCATGTCGTCGATATAGACGGCGGTGCCGCTGACATGTTTGTGCGCGGAATCATGGCGCTGGTCGGTGGCGACGCCGCCGGTGATTTTTTCGGCCTTGAGGTTGGGGGCAGCGTGCTTGTTCATCGAGCGCCTCTTTTCCCTTCTCCCCGTTCACGGGGAGAAGGTGGCCCGGAGGGCCGGATGAGGGGCCGCGCCAAGGCTGATAAGTTTCCGGCAGCTGGCACAGCACGGCGCCGCCCCTCATCTGCCTGCCGGCATCTTCTCCCCGTGAACGGAGAGAAGGACGCTATTCGCGACCGTCCGGTCCCTTGGCCGAATGAGTTGATCTGCAAGCCCATCACGCCGCCTCGTACCTTGAAACCTGAATCGGCTCGCTTGTGCCGCTGGTCTCGGCAAAGAACCGCAAGAGAAGATTACGCGCCGTCAGGGCGCGATATTCGGCGCTTGCCCGCATATCGGTCAGCGGCGTGAAATCCCTGGCGTATTCGGCCATCGCCGCCTCGACCGTGTCTTCCGTCCACGGCTTGCCGAGCAGCGCCTGTTCGACGCCCAACGCTCGCTTCGGCGTCGCCGCCATGCCGCCATAGGCGATGCGCACATCCGCGACCGTGCCGTCCTTGGCGACCGTCAGGAAAAAGGCGCCGAGGGCCGCCGTGATGTCTTCGTCGCGGCGCTTCGTGATCTTATAGACAGCGAACTTTGTGCCCTTGGCCGGCACCGGAACGTGGACGGCCTCGACGAACTCACCGGGCTGCCTGTCCTGTTTGCCATAGGCGATGAAGAAGGTTTCCAGCGGGATCGTGCGCCGCTTGTCGCCTTTGCGCAGTGTCAGCCGCGCTCCAAGCGCGATCAGCGGCGGTGGCGTATCGCCGATCGGCGAGCCGTTGGCGATGTTGCCGCCGATAGTGCCCATGTTGCGCACCTGTTCGCCGCCGATACGGTCGAACAGCGGCCCGAGCGCCGGGACGCGTTTCGACAGCGTCGAGAAGGCTTCGGTGTAGGTGACGCCGGCGCCAATCGTTATCACGCCGTCATCTTCCGAAATGGTGCAAAGCCCGTCGAGATCGCCGATAAAAATCGCCGGCGAGATGTCGCGCATGTGCTTGGTCACCCACAGGCCGACATCGGTTGAGCCGGCGATGATAGTGGCGCCGGGTTCGTTGTCCAGCACCGTAGCGAAATCATCGACATCGGCCGGCACGATTAGCCGCGCCCTGCCCGACCCGATTTCGATCCGGGCTGGGTCATCAAGCGCCTGCAGTCGTGCGGTAATGTCCTGACGCTCCGTGGCGAGCGGGTCGTTCGCCGCCTTGCCGTAGCTGGAGATGGCGTGCGCGGCACGCATGATCGCCTCGTAGCCGGTGCAGCGGCAGAGATTGCCCTGCAAGGCCTTTTCTATCGCCGCATCCGACGGGTCCGGCGACTTCATCCACAGCCCATAGAGCGACATGACGAAGCCCGGGGTGCAGAAGCCGCATTGCGAGCCATGGAAATCGACCATCGCCTGCTGGACGGGATGCAACCGGCCAGGTTCCCCGCGCAGATGCTCAACGGTGACGACATGGGTGCCGTCGAGCGAGCCAAGGAAGCGGATGCAGGCATTGACGCTTTCATAGGCCAGGCCGCTGGCCGAAAGCTTGCCGACCAGTACGGTGCAGGCGCCGCAATCGCCCTCGGCGCAGCCTTCCTTGGTGCCGCGCAGCGAACGGTCGAGCCGCAGCCAGTCGAGCAAGGTCGCGTCGGGCGCCACGGACGACAGCACGACGTCCCTGCCATTGAGGATGAAGCGTATCTCGTTGCGGATCTTGACCTTGGCCATGCCTCAACTTCCCCTGTAGGTGGAATAACCGTAGGGCGAGATCAGCAACGGTACATGATAATGCACCGCCTCCGCCATGCCGAAGCGGATCGGCACGCTATCGAGGAAGGCTGGCTTCGGCAGTTTCGTGCCCTGGCCGCGCAGATAATCGCCGGCCGCGAACACCAGCTCGTATTCACCTGCGTGGAATTCGCCGCCTGCGAGCAGCGGCGCGTCGCAGCGGCCGTCGGCGTTGGTCGTGACTGTCTTCAGATGTGCCCGCGCGTCGCCGTCGAGACGGTAGAGCGCGATCGACAACCCCGCCGCCGGCTTGCCGGTGGCCGTGTCCAGGACGTGCGTCGTCAGACGACCGCCATCGGCTTTCGACGTTTCTGCCATTGGCCGCCTCCCATTTTTCGGTACATACGAAGGGCCCGGTACAATCGAGCATTACTGATGAATTGTGCGCCAATTAAAGGCGATGCATAAGTCCCGGTCGAGCGGAGTGCGACAAAAACACTTTCAAAAATTTTCGGGGGAATGCGAGAAGCACCCTTTCGATATCCTGATCATACTTCGGGCCATGCTGGCGGGAGGGACGATGCGTTACACCAGGGACATGCGCGGCTACGGAGCCAATCCGCCGGATCCGAAATGGCCCGGCGGCGCCCATGTCGCCGTGCAGTTCGTCGTCAACTACGAAGAGGGCGGCGAGAACTGCGTGCTCCACGGCGACAAGGCTTCGGAGGCCTTCCTGTCCGAGATCGTCGGCGCGGCACCCTGGGTGGGCCAGCGCCACTGGAACATGGAATCGATCTACGAATATGGCGCCCGCGCCGGCTTCTGGCGGCTGCTTCGGCTGTTCAGCGAGGCTCAGGTGCCGGTGACCTGCTACGGGGTCGCCACAGCACTTGCCCGCTCGCCAGACCAGGTTACGGCCATGCAGGAAGCCGGCTGGGAAATCGCCTCGCATGGGCTGAGATGGATTGACTACCGCGACCACAGCGCCGAAGACGAGCGCCGCGACCTCGAAGCGGCGATCAAGCTGCATTACGAGGTGACCGGCCATCGCCCGACCGGCTGGTACACGGGCCGCACATCCGTCAACACAGTGCGTTTGGCGGCCGAAGAAGGCGGCTTCGACTATGTATCGGACACCTATGACGACGAACTGCCCTACTGGTTCGAGCATGAGGGTGGCACGCAACTCATCATCCCCTACACGCTCGACGCCAACGACATGCGCTTCGCCACGCCGCAAGGCTTCAATTCTGGCGACCAGTTCTTCGCCTATCTGAAAGACAGTTTCGATACGCTCTATGCCGAGGGCAAGGCCGGACGGCCGCGCATGATGAACATCGGCCTGCACTGCCGGCTCGTCGGGCGGCCGGGCCGGGTGGCGGCGCTGAAGCGCTTCATCGACTATGTGCAATCGCACGACAATATCTGGCTGGCGCGGCGCATCGACATCGCCCGCCATTGGCAAGAGAACCATCCCTACAAGCCGGCCGCGCTGCGCCCATCGACGATGGAATTCGAGACGTTCGTTCACACTTTTGGTGGCGTCTTCGAGCATTCGCCGTGGATCGCGGAGCGGGCCTACGAACTGGAACTCGGTCCGGCGCACGATACATCAGGCGGCCTGCACAATGCGCTCTGCCGCATCTTCCGTGCCGCGAGCGAAGCCGAGCGGCTCGGCGTGCTCAACGCCCATCCCGACCTTGCCGGCAAGCTGGCCAAAGCCAAGCAGCTGACGGCGGAATCGACCAGGGAACAGGCATCGGCCGGCCTCGACGCGCTGACCGACAAGGAACGCGAGTTGTTCTCCAAGCTAAACGCCGCTTATGTCACCACCTTCGGCTTCCCCTTCATCATCGCGGTGAAGGGAAGGACCAAGGAGGAAATCCTGGCGGAGTTCGAGGCGCGCATCGGCAACAGCCGCAGCGTCGAATTCGAGACCGCCTGCAAACAGGTCGAGCGCATCGCACTGCTCCGCCTCAGGGATATGCTGCCGCAATAGGTTTGAACCCATGGATACGATCAGGATGCCCGAACGAACCTATTATGCGCCGCATGGCGGCCATTCCGGCCAGACCGAGCTTTTGACTGGCCGCGCCGTCTTCGCCGAGGCTTATGCCGTCATCCCCAGGGGCGTGATGCAGGACATCGTCACCAGCGCCTTGCCATTCTGGGACAAGACCCGCGTCTGGATATTGTCGCGCCCGCTGTCCGGTTTTGCCGAGACATTCTCGCAATACATTGTCGAGGTCGCGCCCGGCGGCGGCAGCGACAGGCCCGAGCCAGATGCCGGCGCCGAGGGCGCCCTGTTCGTGGTCGAGGGCGAACTGACGGTTCTGCTCGCCGGCAAGAAGCATAGCTTAAGGCCCGGCGGTTTTGCCTTCCTGCCGCCAGCCAGCGGCTGGACCGTTCACAACGAGGCCAAGGCTGCCGCTCGTTTCCACTGGATTCGCAAGGCTTACGAGGCGGTCGACGGTCTCGACACGCCGGAAGCTTTCTTCACCAACGAGCAGGAGATCGCGCCGACGCCGATGCCCGGCACCGAGGGCCGCTGGGCAACGACGCGCTTTGTCGACCCCGCCGATTTGCGCCACGACATGCACATGACGATCGTCACGCTCGAGCCCGGCGCCGTCATCCCGTTCGCCGAGACGCATGTCATGGAGCACGGCCTCTACGTGCTCGAAGGCAAGGCCGTCTATCGCCTCAACCAGGACTGGGTCGAGGTCGAGGCCGGCGACTATATGTGGTTGCGCGCTTTCTGCCCGCAGGCCTGCTACGCCGGCGGCCCCGGCAAATTCCGCTATCTGCTCTACAAGGACGTCAACCGGCACGCCAAGCTCGGCGGGGCAGGCATCGGCGGTCGCGCGCGGTGACCCGCATCACGGCTCGGCCGTTGACCCGGGAGGCCTTTGCCGGGTTTGGCGACGTCATCGATATGGGCGGCGACAACCACTATCCGATCAATGGCGGCAAGGCCGAGCGCTACCATGATCTGGCGACCGCCGAGGCGACAGGGCCGAATGCCCGCGTGCTGATCTCGATGGTGCGCGGCACGCCTTACGAGATGCCGCTGAAACTGAGCATGGTGGAGCGCCATCCCTTCGGCAGCCAGGCCTTCATTCCGCTATCGCCACGCCCATTCCTCGTCGTCGTCTGTCATGACGGCAAGGAAGGGCCGGGCGAGCCGCACGCCTTCCTCACCGCGCCAGGACAAGGCATCAACTATTCCCGCAATCTCTGGCATGGCGTGCTGACGCCGATCGGCGAGCCTCAGGATTTCCTGATCGTCGACCGTGGCGGCGACGGCTCCAACCTCGAGGAATTCCATTTCTCGCACGCCTATGAGATCCATCTCCCCGACGAGACCCAGTCATGACCGAGATTTCGCTGATCGACCGCCTGCTCGACGTCATCGAGCACGACATCGTGCCGAAGACGGCGGATGGCGTCGCCCATGGCAACAAGCTGTTCGGCGCGGCGATCCTGCGGAAAGCCGACCACTCGCTGGTGCTGGCCGAAACCAATAACGAGATGGAAAACCCGCTTTGGCACGGCGAGGTGCATTGCCTGAAGCGCTTTTATGAGATGCCCAAGGCCGAGCGCGTCGACACCAAGGACGCCATTTTCCTCGCCACGCACGAGCCCTGCTCGCTCTGCCTGTCGGCGATCACCTGGACCGGCTTCGACAATTTCTACTACCTGTTCAGCCACGAGGATTCGCGCGACAGTTTCGCCATCCCGCACGATCTCAAGATTCTGAAAGAGGTCTTCACCCTCGATCCGGGCGGCTACAATGCCGAGAACGCCTACTGGAAGAGCTTTTCCATACGCAGGCTGGTGCGGGCGTTGCCCGAGGCCGAACGCCAACGGCTGGAGACGAGCATCGGGAAAATCTCGGTGCGCTACGACGAGCTGTCGGATGCCTACCAGGCAAGCAAGGCCGAGAACGACATTCCGCTGAATTGAAGGTCGCGGAATTTCGCTGATTATCATCTCTTGAATTGCCCCCTTTATGGGGGCATATTGCGCCATGGAAAAGCGCAGGCCTACTTATGATCTTGATGCGATCAAGACGACATTTGGGTCTGTCGATAGGCTGGCAATTACAACATGGCGCTGCGCGACGCTATTGGCCTCGGTTTCGATCGCGCGGGCGTGGTCGAGGTGATCGGCAGCATGACGGGAAAGATGTTCGTAAAGTCGATGACTACCTTCGCGGATCATCGGGTCTGGCAGGATGTCTATCATGTCCCGTCACGCGACCTGATCCTCTACGTGAAATTCCAGGCAGATGTCGTGACCGAATTCATGATCATGTCGTTCAAGGAGAAATGACCATGGCGACGAGAGAAAGCAGTGAAACGAATACGATGATCTCTCCCGAAACCGGAGAAACGTTGATGCGCGGAGTGCGTCCATTCACCTTGACCTATAAGGGCGAAAGCATGATCGTCGACCTGCCAGGTTACTATCCGGCATCGGGCGGCGAAGGCGTGCATGTCGGAGACGACATGATCCCTGTCGACGCGGCTCTGCGCGTCCTCAAGGAAAAGATCGACGGTGTCCCCGCCCCTGCAACCATCCGTCGTGTCCGCACGAAACTCAAACTGTCGCAGCGCGAGGCGGGATCTCTGTTCAAGGTTGGCGAAAACGCCTTCGACAAATATGAACGCGGTTTGATCGAGCCGAGTGGCCCGACCATTCAACTAATGACTCTGCTTGAAAGGCACCCCGAACTGCTGGACGAATTGCGGTAACGGCACAGGTCGCATAATTCGCTGCTCCAGTCGCGAATCGCGATTGAAAGTTGCGGCGCGACGGGGCGTTATGCGCGCCATGAAAATCGTCACCGAATTTCCCCGCAAGGTCGTCGAATTTCCCGACATGGGCATCGTCATGCCGGATGGCTGCCGGCTGTCGGCGCGTGTGTGGATGCCGGAAGATGCCGGCGACGATCCGGTGCCGGCAATCCTCGAACATCTGCCCTACCGCAAGCGCGACGGCACGATCTTTCGCGATCAGCTGACGCATCCCTATTTTGCCGGCCACGGCTATGCCTCGATCCGCGTCGACATGCGCGGCAATGGCGATTCCGAAGGGCTGATGGACGACGAATATTCCGAGCAGGAACTGCAGGACGCCTGTGATGTCATCGCCTGGGCGGCGGCGCAGCCCTGGTGCAACGGCAATGTCGGCATGATGGGCATCTCCTGGGGCGGCTTCAACTGCCTGCAGGTGGCGGCCAAGCAGCCTCCGGCGCTGAAGGCGGTGATCAGCCTGTGCTCGACCGTTGACCGTTATGCCGACGACATCCACTACAAGGGCGGCTGCCTGCTGCTGGAAAATTTCGGCTGGGCCTCGACGATGCTTTCCTATTCGTCGCGGCCGCCGGATCCGCTGATTGCCGGTGGCAACCGCTGGCGCGATTTGTGGCTCAGCCGGCTGGAGAACCAGCCTTTCCTGCTGCCCCTGTGGCTCAGCCACCAGCACCGCGACGCCTACTGGAAACGCGGTTCGATCTGCGAGGATTTCTCGGCGGTCAAGGCGGCCGTGCTGTCGATCGGCGGCTGGCATGACGGCTATCGCAACACGATCTCTCATCTCGTCACCAACATCGAGGCGCCGGTCAAGGGCATCGTCGGTCCTTGGATCCACAAATACCCGCATTATGCCGGGCCGCAGCCGGCCATCGGCTTCCTGCAGGAAGCGCTGCGCTGGTGGGACCATTGGCTGAAGGGTTCAGAGACCGGCGTCGAGGCTGATCCCGCCTACCGTGCCTATGTGATGGACAGCGTGCGCCCGGCACGCTGGCACCCGGAACGGCCAGGCCGCTGGGTGGCGGAGAAGCAATGGCCGTCGCCAGCCATCAAGGCGCATTCGATCGAGCTGATCCCCGTTGGCGGCAGGCCGACCATAGTCGCCTCGCCGCAAAGCTGCGGGCTCGCCGGCGGCGAGTATTTTCCGTTCACCTTCGGCCCGGAACTGCCGGGCGACCAGCGCCCCGACGATGCGCTGTCGGTGTGTTTCGACCAGCCGGAACTTACCGAGGCCATCGACATCGTCGGTGCGCCGGAAGTTCGGGTCACGCTCGCTTCCGACCGCCCGCAGGCCAATATTGCGATCCGGCTGTGCGACGTGCATCCCGACGGCGCTTCGGAATTGATCTCCTATGGCGTGCTCAATCTGACGCACCGCAACTCGCACGAATTCCCCGAAGCGCTGGTGCCGGGCGAAACCGCGTCGGCGCGCGTGATGCTCGACCAGTGCGCCTACCGGGTGCCCGCCGGCCACCGCCTGCGCATCGCGGTGTCGAACGCCTATTGGCCCGCCATCTGGCCCTCGCCGGAGCCGGTCCAGCTAACCTTGTCGGCCGCCGCGCTATCCCTGCCGCTGCGCCCGCTGGCGGCGGGCGACGAAGTAACGTTCGCCGAGCCGGAAGGTGCAACACCCTGGGCGACTGAGACGGTTCGGCCCGCCAAATCCGAACGCCATGTCGATCGCGACGAAAAGACCGGAATTGTCACGCTTTCGATAACGGATGACTTCGGCGAAGTCCGTGATCTCGACCATGGCCTGGCTAATGGCAGCATTGTGCGCGAGACTTGGGCGATCCATCCTGACAATCCTTTGTCAGCCTCGGGCAAGACGCATTGGACGCAGACCCTGTCGCGAAATGGATGGTCGGTGCGCACCGAGACATGGGCGGAGATGCGATCGGACGCTGAAAATTTCATCGTCAGCGCCAGAATCGAAGCCTACGAGGGTGAAAGACTCGTCTTCGAGCGCAATTTCGAGGAAAAGGTCCCGCGCGCACTGGTTTGAACGCCGAACCTGTTGGTCCAAAAGCGACGTGCGATTTACGCCACGGCATGTCGCATTCGGTCTTGCTTACCGCTTTCTCTTGCGGTCATTATTCCCTTTAACAAGAAGCAAGAAAATCGACCGCAGAGTCGAACCAACAGAGTGAGGAACTCAAATGTCAAACGAACTGGAATTCCTTAGCCGGCGCGTCGCGTCCGGCAAACTGAGCCGTCGTGATTTTCTCGGGCGGGCAGCCGCGCTCGGCATCGCCGCCCCCTTCGCCAACGCGCTGCTTTCCAGCGCCGCGCGGGCGGCAGGTCCGGTCAAGGGCGGCACGCTGAAGGCCGGCCTGGTCGGCGGTGAATCCACCAACAGCCTCGATCCGGCGCTGATGATGACGCAGGTGCCGTTCGCCTTCGGCAAGTGCTGGGGCGAAATGATCGTCGAGCTGTCGCCTGAGGGTAAGCTCGAGAACCGCATCGCCGAGGAGATCGGCTCGTCCAAGGACGCCAAGGTGTGGACGCTGAAGATCCGCGATGGCGTCGAGTTTCACAACGGCAAGACCGTGACCGCCGAGGACGTCGCCGCCACGCTCGAGCGCCATTCAGACGAAAAGTCGAAATCCGGCGCGCTCGGCTATATGAAGGGCATCGAGACCATCAAGGCCAATGGCAAGGAAGTGGTGCTGACACTCAAGGAGGCCAACGCCGACCTTCCCTACCTGCTCAGCGACTATCACCTGATCGTCCAGCCCAATGGCGGCAAGGACAAGCCCGATGCCGGCATCTCGGCCGGCCCCTATGTGGTCAAGACCAACGAGCCCGGTGTGCGCCATGGCGGCGAGCGCTTCGCCAACTACTGGCAGGGCGACAAGATGGGCCACGCAGACCAGATCGAGGTCATCGTCATCAACGACGCGACGGCGCGCACGGCGGCCCTGCAGGGCGGCCAGGTCAACATGATCAACCGCGTCGAGCCGAAGATCGTCGACCTGATCAAGCGCGTGCCGGGCGTGACCATCCGCAACCATGCCGGTCCGGGCCACTACGTGTTCATCATGCATTGCAACACGGCGCCGTTCGACAACAATGATCTGCGCATGGCGCTGAAGCTCGCCATCGATCGCGAAGAGATGCTGACCAAGGTGCTGCGCGGCTATGGCTCGCTCGGCAACGACTTCCCGATCAACGCGTCCTATCCGCTGTTCACCGAAATCGAGCAGCGCAAGTACGATCCCGACAAGGCCAAGTTCCACTACAAGAAGTCCGGTCACGACGGCACGGTGTTGCTGAGGACCTCGGACGTTGCCTTCCCCGGTGCCGTCGATGCGTCCCAGCTTTTCCAGCAGAGCGCGGCCAAGGCCGGCATCAAGATCGAGCTCAAGCGCGAGCCCGGCGACGGTTACTGGAACGAGGTCTGGAACAAGCAGCCCTTCTGCGCCTCCTATTGGGGCGGCCGCTCGACGCAGGACCAGATGTACTCGACCGCCTATCTGTCGACCGCCGACTGGAACGACACGCGTTTCATGCGACCGGACTTCGATAAGATGGTTCTCGCCGCACGCGCCGAGCTGGACGAGGCCAAGCGCAAGCAGATGTACCACGACATGGCTGTCATGGTGCGCGACGAAGGCGGCCTCATCTTGCCGATGTTCAACCAGTTCATCGACGCCACCGGTGCCAAGGTCGATGGCTGGGTGGACGATCCGCACCAGGAACTGATGAACGGCTACGCCTTGGCGAAGTGCTGGCTGCAGGCCTGAGCCCGGCTTTGCAGAGATGTCGTCGCCCGTTGTGAAACTAATTGCCCAGCGCATCGCGCTGGGCATCCTCCTTCTGTTGGCCATATCGGTCCTGATTTTCGCCGGCACGCAGATCCTGCCCGGCGACGTCGCGCAAGCCATACTCGGACAGTCGGCGACGCCGGAGTCGCTCGCAAATCTGCGCGAGCAGCTCGGGCTTAACGACCCGGCCTATATCAGGTATTTCCGCTGGCTTGGCGGCGTGCTCACAGGCGACCTCGGCACGGCCATGTCGAGCGGGCAGGATATTGCCACCTCGATCAAGGACCGGCTGTGGAACACGCTGTTCCTGGCCTTCTGGGCGGCGATCGTGGCTGTGCCGCTGGCGATCATCCTAGGTCTGATCGCGGTGCGCTACCGCAATGGCTGGGTCGACAAGCTGATCTCCGGGCTGGCGCTCGCCTCGACCTCCTTCCCGGAATTCTTCGTCGGTTATCTCCTGGTCTATTTCTTCGCCGTGAAATGGCAGGTCTTCCCCGCCATCTCGACCGTCTATGACGGCATGCCCCTTGGCGAGCGGATGCAGGCGATCGCGCTGCCCGCGACAGCACTGACGCTGGTGGTGCTCGCCCACATGATGCGCATGACCCGCGCGGCGATCCTCAACGTCATGCAGTCGGCCTATGTCGAAACGGCGGAGCTCAAGGGGCTTTCGGCCTTCGCCGTCATCCGCAAGCACGCTTTCCCGAACGCGATCGCGCCGATCATCAATGTCGTCATGCTCAACCTCGCCTATCTCATCGTCGGCGTCGTCGTGGTCGAGGTGATCTTCGTCTATCCCGGCATGGGGCAGTATCTGGTCGATCACGTCACCAAGCGCGACGTGCCCGTGGTGCAGGCGGTCGGCCTGATCTTCGCCGCCGTCTACATCAGCCTCAACATCATCGCGGACATTGCGGCGATCGTCGCCAATCCGCGTCTCAGACATCCAAAGTGAGGGGGCGGGCATGCTCGATATAAAACGCATCCCCATCCCCGCCCTGATCGGCCTGGTGCTGACCGCCCTGTTCGTGCTGGCGGCGATCTTCGCACCGTGGATTTCGCCGCACGACAATGCCGAGATCGTCGGCGATGTCTGGGAACCGATGTCGGCTGCGCATTGGCTGGGCACCGACAACCTCGGCCGCGACTTGTTGTCCCGCATGATCTACGGCGCCCGCATCACCTTGTTCATCGCCGTTCTCGCCACCGCGCTGTCCTTCTCGCTCGGCGCCATACTTGGCTTCTCGGCGGCGGTGTTCGGCGGCTGGTTCGATACGATCCTGTCGCGCCTCGTCGACCTCTTGATGTCGATCCCGACGCTGATCATGGGCCTGGTCGTGCTCTCTGTTCTGCCAACGAACCTGGTGACGCTGATCCTGGTCATGGGCATTCTCGACTCGACCCGCGTCTATCGCCTGTCGCGCGCGGTCGCCGTCGACATCAACGTCATGGATTACGTCGAGGCCGCGAAGCTGCGCGGCGAAGGCAGCGCCTGGATCATCTTCCGCGAGATCCTGCCCAACGCGCTGTCGCCGCTGGTCTCCGAACTCGGCCTGCGCTTCATCTATGCGGTGCTGTTCCTGTCGACCCTGTCCTTCCTCGGCCTTGGCGTGCAACCGCCTGACGCCGACTGGGGTGGCATGGTCAAGGAGAACAAGGACGGCATCGTCTTCGGCATAGCCGCAGCGCTCATTCCGGCGGCTGCCATTGCAGCCCTTGCCATCTCGGTCAACCTTGTCGCCGACTGGATTCTCAACCGCACGACAAGCCTGAAGGGAGGACGCGGGTGATGGCAGACAGCAAAGCGAAACCCGGCGTGCTGCTCGATATCCGCAATTTGCGCATCGAGGCGATGGTATACCCGCCCGGCGAGGCGCCAAGGAACATCGTGCTGGTGCATGATGTCTCGCTGACGCTCGAGAAGGGCAAGGTGCTCGGCCTGATCGGCGAGTCCGGTGCTGGCAAATCGACCATCGGCCTGTCGTCGATGGGTTATGGCCGTGGCGGCGTGCGCATCACCGGCGGCGAAGTCATTCTCAACGGCCGCGACATTCTGAAAGGCGGCAAGGAAGGTTTCCGCAAGCTGCGCGGCCGCGAGGTCTGCTATGTCGCGCAGTCGGCGGCGGCGGCTTTCAATCCGGCGCACAGGCTGATGGATCAGGTGGTGGAAGCAACGCTGCTGCACGGCACGGCGACACGCGCCGAGGCCGAGAAGCGCGCCGTCGCGTTGTTCAAGAAGCTCAGCCTGCCCAATCCGGAAACCATCGGCGAACGCTTTCCGCACCAGGTCTCGGGCGGCCAGCTGCAGCGTGTGATGACGGCGATGGCGCTGTGCTCGGAGCCGGACTTGATCGTCTTCGACGAACCGACGACGGCGCTCGACGTGACGACGCAGATCGACGTGCTGTCGGCGATCAAGGATGCCATCCGCGACACCCATGTGGCGGCGCTCTACATCACCCACGACCTTGCCGTGGTCGCCCAGGTGTCGGACGAGATCATGGTGCTCCGCCATGGCCGGCTGGTCGAATGGGGCGGCACCCGCCAGATCATCAAGGAACCGCGCCAGGAATACACCAACGCCCTGGTCTCGGTGCATGAGATCGAACATGCCGAGCAGAACCCCGGCGCCACGCCGTTCCTGTCGGTCAAGAACGTCACCGCCGCCTATGGCGGCGGCCACGTCAAGGTGCTGAAGAACGTCTCGGTCGATATCTATCCCGGCCAGACGCTGGCCGTGGTCGGCGAATCCGGCTCCGGCAAGTCGACGCTGGCGCGCGCCATCACCGGGCTTTTGCCGCCAGAACAAGGCACGGTCACCTTCGATGGGCGCCCGCTGGCCAACCGGCTTGCCAACCGGCCGAAGGAGGATCTGCGCCAGCTGCAGATGATCTACCAGATGGCCGACGTGGCGATGAACCCGCGCCAGACCGTCGGCACCATCATCGGCCGGCCGCTCGAATTCTATTTCGGCATGCGCGGCAGGGAGCGCGACAGGCGTGTAGCCGAGCTGCTCGACGAGATCGAGATGGGCAAGGGCTTTGTCGACCGCTATCCCGCCGAGCTTTCCGGCGGCCAGAAGCAGCGCGTCTGCATCGCCCGCTCGCTGGCCGCCAAGCCCAAGCTGATCATCTGCGACGAGGTAACGTCCGCACTCGACCCGCTGGTGGCCCACGGCATCCTCAAGCTGCTCCTGAGCCTGCAGCAGCACGAAAAGGTCGCCTATCTGTTCATCACCCACGATCTGGCGACGGTGAAGTCGATCGCCGATTCGATCGCGGTGATGTATCGCGGCGAGGTGGTGCGCTACGGCTCGAAGAGCAAGGTGCTGACACCGCCTTTCGACGCCTATACCGACCTTTTGCTGTCGTCGGTCCCGGAGATGGAGATCGGCTGGCTGGAGAAGGCGATCAAGGGGCGGCGCATGGCCAGTGCAGGGAATTAGCGATCGGCCGAATCAGGGGCGTCAGCCGTCATCCAGATGCAACACAACAGCGCCACACGTCCTTCGGACGGGCGTCGCCTGTGTGACGTTGTTTTTTCAAGAAGGGCTAGGACATGAAGACTGAACTCGACCATCTCGCTGAACTCGCCGGCCGGGGCCGGATATCGCGACGCGACTTCCTTGGCCGCACCGCGGCACTGGGCGTGTCGGCGGCGCTGGCAACGACGCTGGCCGGGAAAGCCTTCGCACAGACGCCGGTCAAGGGCGGCATCCTCAAGGCCGGCCTGCAAGGCGGCGAATCGACCAACAGCCTCGATCCGGCGCTGAACCTCAGCCAGGTCACGTACAGCTTCGGCAAGCAGTGGGGCGAATATCTTGTCAGGCTGATGCCGGACAACAGCCTGACGCACCTGATCGCCGAGGAGATCGGCGCGTCGAAGGACGCCAAGACCTGGACGATCAAGGTGCGCGACGGCATCGAATTCCACAATGGCAAGACCGTTGCCGCCGAAGACGTCGCCGCCACGCTCGATCGCCATGCTGACGAGAAATCGAAATCGGGCGCGCTCGGCGTCCTCAAGAACATCAAGGGGATCAAGGCCAGCGGCAAGGAAGTCATCGTCACGCTCGGCGACGCCGACGCCGATTTCCCCTATCTGATGGCTGACTACCACCTCGTCATCCAGCCGAATGGCGGCAAGGACAACCCCAACACCGGCATCAGCGCCGGTCCTTACAAGGTCACGGTCAACCAGCCCGGCGTGCGCCATGGCGGCGAGCGCTTCGCCAATTACTGGCGTGGCGACAAGGCGGGCCATGCCGACCAGATCGAGATCGTCGTCATCAACGACGCTACGGCCAGGCTGGCGGCGCTGCAGGGCGGCCAGGTCCACATGATCAACCGTATCGAGCCGAAGGTCGTCGACCTGGTCAAGCGCATTCCGGGCGTCAGCATCGAGAACGTGTCGGGCCGGGGCTACTACCCGTTCAACATGTTCTGCGACACGGCACCCTTCGACAACAATGATCTGCGGATGGCGCTGAAGCTCGCCATCGACCGCGACGAGATGCTGGAGAAGATCCTGCGCGGCTATGGCTCGGTCGGCAACGACTTTCCGATCAACGAGGCCTATCCGCTGTTTACCGCCATCGAACAGCGCAAGTTCGACCCGGAGAAGGCCGCGGCAGCCTACAAGAAGTCGGGCCACAACGGCTCCATCCTGCTGCGCACCTCCGATGTCGCCTTCCCCGGCGCCGTCGACGCGGCCCAGCTCTACCAGCAGTCCTGCGCGAAGGCGGGCATCAAGATCGAGATCAAGCGCGAGCCGGGCGACGGCTACTGGTCGGAAGTCTGGAACAAGCAGCCCTTCTCGCTCTCCTACTGGGGCGGGCGGCCGACGCAGGATCAGATGTATTCCACCGGCTATGTCTCGACCGCCGACTGGAACGACACGCGCTTCAAGCGGCCGGAATTCGACAAGATGCTGTTTGCGGCGCGCGGCGAACTCGACCAGGACAAGCGCAAGGCGATCTACCACGACATGGCGGTGATGATGCGCGATGAAGGCGGACTGATCGTGCCCTTCTTCAACCAGTTCATCGACGCAGCCGCCACCAGCAAGATCAGCGGCTGGGTGAAAAACCCGATCGGTGAAATGATGGACGGCTATGCGCTTGGCGAGTGCTGGCTGAACGCCTGATATCTCCCTGAGACTGAATAGCGCCGCGTGTTCAAACGACACGCGGCGCGCGCTTTTTTGCCGAATTGCATGGAGGAGTTGATGGCACTCAAGTCCAAACTCTTGCTGATCATCCTCGACGGCGTGCCCTACCGGAACTGGCGCCGGCTGATGGGCAATCTCGAAGGCTGGGTGCAGTCCGGCGAGGCGCAAGTCTGGAAAATGCGTTCCGTGCTGCCGTCGACCTCGGCCTGCTGCTATGCCTCGATCCACACCGGGGTGTCGCCGCAGGTGCACGGTATCCTGTCCAACGAGAACCGGTTTCGCGTCAGGCAGCCCGACATCTTCTCCGAAGTCAGCAAGGCCGGCGGCAAGACCGGCGCGGTGACCCATTCCTACTGGTCGGAGTTCTTCCGGTCCTACCCATTCGATCTGGTCGAAGACATGGAATACGACGAGCCAGGCGGGCCGATCACGCATGGCCGTTTCCACACGATGACCGGCTACAATGCCCGCAATCAGATGACGCCGAGCGATGTCGATCTGTTCGCGACGCTGACCATGCTGACCAAGCGCCACGGCATCGGCTACGGCATCCTGCACACCTGCACGCTGGACTCGATGGGCCACCGTTTCGGCCATGACTGCCACGAGATGGACCATGCCTGTTATGCCATGGACGGCATGCTGGCGGCCTTCCTGCCGGGCTGGATCGAGGCCGGCTATGAGGTCATGATTACCGCCGATCACGGCCAGACGGATCGCGGCCATCATGGCGGCCACGATGATGAGATGCAGGATTTCGCGCTGTATTATTTCGGCGCCGGCAAAGGGCCGGAGGCAGATGTGCTGCTCGACCAGTTGCAGCTGGCGCCGACGGTGTTGAACCGGCTGGGTGTGGCGATACCTGCAACGATGAAGGCGAAGCCGTTTTTGGTCTGAGCGGGCAGCCGTGACATTGGAGCCCCCTCTCCCCGTTCCGGGTAGGGGTGAAGGGCAGCGTAAACGTCGAATATGATCCCTCCAACGCTCGTGCTGCCCTCATCCGCCTGCCGGCACCTTCTCTCCCTGTCGAACGGGGAGAAGCGATGCTCTGGCAACCTCCCCACTCTTCGGTTAGCCTCCGCAAATTCCTTGGCGGAGGATGAACCTTTTTGGGCCGTTCAGCGACAGAGCAGACAGGAGCCAGGCGGCTCGACCGGCCATGACGGCGGCGACGGAGACCGATCGCGCGCTTGTCGACCGGGTCGCGAAGGGCGACCGGGCTGCCGTTCGGCTCCTGTTCATGCGTCATCACGCGCGGGTCTACCGCTTCGTGGCGCGCCAGACGGGATCGGAAATGATGGCTGACGACATCGCGAACGAGGTGTTCCTTGAATTGTGGCGTCAGGCGCCGGGTTTCGAGGGACGCTCCGAAGTCTCGACGTGGCTGCTCGGCATAGCCCGGTTCAAGGCGCTGTCGCTGCTGCGCAAGAAGAAGGAAGACTGGATCGACGACGAGGCCGCAGCCGCGGTGCCCGACAGCGCCGACACGCCGGAAGTCGTCACCATGAAGGAAGACAAGGCCGCCGCCTTGCGGCGTTTCATCGACGCCTTGCCCGAAGAACACCGCACGGTGATCGACCTCGCCTATTATCACGGACAGTCGGTGACCGAGATCGGCGAGGTGCTCGGCATCCCGGTCGCGACCGTCAAGACCCGGATGTTCTACGCCCGCAAGAAACTCGGCGAGGCCCTCAAGGCCGCCGGTTACGACAGGGGGTGGCCATGAGCGCCGCTGAAAAGATGTCGCGCCGCGACGAAATGGAAACGCTGCTGCCGTTCTATCTGAACGGCTCGCTGGAAGGGGCGGAACTGGAAGCCATCGAGGAATGGCTGGCCAGCGATCCGGCCGCTCTTGCCGCCCTCGGCGAGGCCGAGGCCGAATTCTCGGGCACATCAGCCGCCAATGAAGCGATCCGCCCGCCCGCCGACGCGCTCAGCCGCTTCGCCAAGGTGCTCGACGCAGAGGCAGGACCGGCGCGAATGCCGGCCGGCTCGTCCTGGCTGGCGCAGGCCTGGGGCCGCTTCATGGCGGTACCCTCCGGCGTCGCCTGGGCGGCGGCGGCGGTCCTGCTGGCGCTGATCGTGGTGCAGTCGCTGGTGCAGCCGGGCGGCAAGGGCAAGGATTTCGAGATTGCCGGCGCCGAGGACGATCTGGCGAAGATGCCGTTCGCGCTGGTCAAGTTCAAACCGGACGCCAGGATGGCGGATGTTTCCAGCTTCCTCGGCGGCAATGGGCTGAAGATCATCGGCGGACCGACCGGCGATGGGGTGTTTCGGCTTGGCATTCCCGCCGCCAGCACGGCCGACTACACCAAAGAGCTCGGCCTTATTGCCGCCCAGCCTTTCACCGAGACTGTGATCGAGGGAAGGAAACCGGCTGATGGCGGCTGAGGCGGTCATTCGATTTGCGGCGATCCTGGAGCGGTTCACCGTTTCAACGAAACGTCGACCCGCTCCATCCGCTTTCCTTTTCGCAATTCCGGGTGGAAAACCGCTATGCACTTTTGCTGGCATTGCTTTGGCGGCGGCGATGACAATCGCCGCCGTGCCTGCCTCGGCGCAGACCAGCGGGACCAATCCCGACGGCACGAAAATCGACTGTCGCAACGGAGCCAAGGCGGCCGAAGCCGGTTGCGGCAAGGATGGCAGTGGCGCCAACAACAATGCCGGCGACGCGGGTCCTGGTCAGGCGGTCTTTCTTCCCGCCCTGATCGTCGATCTGTTTCCCAATCCTGCGCCGGTGCCGGCACCACGGCCGCAGCCGGCGACGCCGCCGGCCAACAACCAGGCCGGTCCGCCTCCAAGCGGCCCGATCGTGTCGCCGACCGATCTCATTGCCGTTCAGCCGCCGCGCGCCGTCGCCGGTGACTTCGTGCCCGACGAGGTGCTGGTGACGGTCGATGGCGATGCCGGCGCCGTGCAGCAGATCGCCGCCTCCTTCGGCCTCGAAGTGCGCTCGCAGCGCCAGTCCCGGCTGCTCGGCAGCACTCTGGTCCGCTTCGGCATTCCTGACGGCCGCCCCGTCGGCGTGGTGCTGGCACAGCTTGCCGCCGACGGCCGCACGCAGCGGCGCGAACCCAACCATATCTATTCGCTGCAGCAGGCGGCGGGCATCGTCAATTATGCGTTCGACCGCATCGCGCTCGATTCCAGACAGGCCAGCGGCGAGAACGTCCGTGTCGCGGTCGTCGATACCGGCATCGACGATACCAATCCGGCGCTGGCCGGCGTCATCGCCGCGCAATTCGATGCCATGCCCGATGTGCCAATCGAAAAGCGCGACCATGGCACCTCGGTCGACGGGCTGATCGCCGGTGTCGGCGCGCTGGAGGGCATGGCCCCGGGCGCCCGCATCTATCACGCCCGCGCCTTCGAGGGCGGCAAATCGACCATGGACGTCATTCTGTCGGCGCTCGACTGGGCGGCGGACCAGAATGTCAGCATCATCAATATGAGTTTCGTAGGTCCCAAGAACGACCTGCTCGGCACAGCCTGCCGCAATGCGCGCGCACTCGGCATGGTTCTGATCGCAGCCGCCGGCAACAACGGGCCGAAGGCGCCCTATGGCTATCCGGCCGCTTTCGATAGCGTCATCGCGGTGACCGCCACGGATGCCAAGGACCAGTTGATGCCGCAGGCCAATCGCGGCGCCTATGTCTTCATCTCCGCGCCCGGCGTCGAGATGGTGGCGCCGAGCGGCGCCGGTTCTGACGTCGTCACCGGCACTTCGTTCGCGGCGGCGATCGTGAGCGGCGCCACTGCCAACCTTATCCACGCCGCGCCCGACCGCTCGGCCGACGACATCGAGAAGGCGCTGGCGGCAACGGCAAGGGATCTCGGCCCCAAGGGGCGCGACAACGACTTCGGCTACGGGCTGCTGGACATCAAGGCAGCTGAGGCGGCTAAGGAATGAACGTTATACCCAAAACCGTCTAGACCGGTGCGCCGGCGACCGATCCCCTGACCACCAGATCGACCGGCCAGACCTCGCCACGCGCGCCTTCTTCCAGACCCGAGATCCGCGCCGCCAGCCGCTCGGCGACACGGGCGCCGGCGAGACGGATGGAGGAGCGCGTCGTCGACAGCGGAACGGAGAAATTTTCGGGTCTCAGCCAAGGAAAGACGTCGTCATGAGCGATCAGCGAGACGTCACCGGGAATGCTGAGGCCAAGGTCGCGCACCGCGCGCACGACACCCAGCGCCATGATCAGGCTGGAGCAGGCGATTGCGGTGGGCGCGCCATCCTGTTCGAGCAGGCGCCTGGTGGCGCGATAGCCGTTCTCCTCGGTCATGGCGACGGAGCAGACATGGCGGTCGCCCAGGGTCAACCCGCTCGCGGCGAGCGCGCGGCGCACGCCGCGCTCGCGGTGGATGGCGAAGGTCTCGCGATCGTCGCCATTGATCAGCGCCAGCCGCCGGTGACCGAGTTGAACGAGCAGCCGCGCCGCCTCGTGGAAGGCGCCCTCATTGTCGATGTCGAGATAGGGATAGTCGAAACCGAACCCTTCGCTGCGGCCATGGACGATGAACGGAATGCCGAGTGTGTTGACCAGCGCCACGCGCCGGTCGGCCGGCCGTGGCGAGGAAATGTAGACGGCGTCGACCTGCCGGTTGGCGACGATACGCCGGTAGGTCGTCTCCTGGTCGTCGGCGTCGGCCGGCGACAGTACGAGGTCGAGTTCGTGCGCGCGGGCATAGTCGCCGAGGCCGGAGAGAAATTCGACGAAATGCGGATCGATGTCGACGGCCGCACCCGTCGGCAGGACGTAGCCGATCATGCCCGACTTGCCGGTCGCCAGCCGGCGCGCGCTCGGGTTGGGGCGATAGCCATGCCGCTTTGCTGCGTCCATGACGCGCCTGCGCGTCTCCTCGTTGACCTCTGGATAGCCGTTCAGCGCACGGCTTACCGTGGTCTGCGAGAGCGCCAGCATATGCGCGAGCTGCTTGAGATTCACGAGAGGCCTCCTCGCCTCAAAGCGCTTTTAAATTGAATCGACCCAAGCACTGCAAGTGCGCGGCCGTGAGATGATAACCATAAGCGCGCGAGGCGTGAGTTTGAAACAAAAATTGCTGCTGCAGCGCCAAAAACTATGCTGCGGCGCACTTTTAGACTTCCAAGCGGCCGAGATTAAATCGACTAGGCTGCCGCCCTCTTGACTTCCGGTCGATTCAATGGCGAGATCGAAGTAGCCAAAGCGCTTTGGAAGACTCTTCGAAAGGTTGCGGTTCCTTTGCGACTGAGTCACAGTCCTGCGGCGTCGGCGGGCGGAATGGAGGTTCCGTCCGGTGCATGTGACCCACTGGGAGGGAATACCGATGAAGAAAATGCTTTTGCTGGGTGTAGCGTTTGCCACGCTTGCCCTGAACGCGCCCGCGCAGGCCGAACTGAAGTTCAAACCAGGCGAGGATCCGCGTTTTCACTGGGCGAATTACGAAGACCTCAAGAAAGTCGATCTCAAGGGTGAGACCCTGTCGATCTTCGGGCCATGGCGTGGCGAGGACGAGACGCTTGTCCGTTCGGTACTCGATTATTTCTCCGAGGCCACTGGCGCGGAGGTCAAATATTCCTCGTCCGAGAACTACGAGCAGCAGATCGTCATCGACACCCAGGCGGGCAGCCCGCCCAACATCGCCGTCCTGCCGCAGCCGGGCCTCATCCAGGACCTCGCTTCCAAGGGCGTGCTCACCCCGCTGGGTGACGACGTGGCCGCCTGGATCAAGGAGAATTACGCTGCGGGTGACTCCTGGGCCAAGCTCGGCACCTACACAGGCAAGGACGGCAAGTCCGGCTTCTACGCCTTTCCCTACAAGATCGACGTGAAGGGGCTGGTCTGGTACTCGCCCGACAATTTCCAGGAAGCCGGCTACAAGGTGCCTAAGACGCAGGAGGAACTCGCCGACCTCGAAAAGAAGATCATCGCCGATGGCGGCAAGCCCTGGTGCATCGGGCTTGGCTCCGGCGGCGCCACCGGCTGGCCGGCGACCGACTGGGTCGAGGACATCATGCTGCGCACGCAGCCGCCGGAAGTCTACGACAAATGGGTGAAGAACGAGATCCCGTTCAACGATCCGGCTGTGGTCAACGCCATCGACATTTTCGGCAAGATCGCCACCGACGACAAGATGGTGGATGGCGGTGCCAAGGCCGTGGCCGCGACCGACTTCCGTGACAGCCCGAAGGGCCTCTTTACCGTACCGCCGAAGTGCTACATGCACCATCAGGCGTCGTTCATCCCTTCCTTCTTCCCGGAGGGCGTGAAGCTCGGCCAGGACACGGACTTCTTCTACTATCCGCCTTTCGCCTCAAAGCCGGAACTGGGCACGCCGCTGGAAGTGGCCGGAACGCTGGTGATGATCACCAAGGATTCCAAGGCATCGCGCGAATTCATCAAGTTCCTGCAGATGCCGCTCGCGCATGAATTGTGGATGGCGCAGAAGAGTTTCGTCACCCCGTTCAAGGCGGCCAACAAGGACGCCTATGGCAGCGAGGCGCTTAAGAAGCAGGGCGAGATCCTGATCGGAGCGACGACGGTGCGGTTCGACGGCTCCGACCTCATGCCCGGCAAAATCGGCGCGGGCTCCTTCTGGACCGGCATGATTGACCTGGTCGGGGGCAAGTCCGCGCAGGACGTCGCCACCGATGTCCAGAAGAGCTGGGACGCAATCAAGTAGGCCGCTGCGACGCGACCTGAATCTTCCAGATCCTCCTGCTGGATCCGGGCTACGGCCCGGGTCCGACCGGCGCCGCACACCGGATGCCTTAGCGTTTCGATTGTTCCGAACAACTGAAAGTCGGTGCATCCGGTCGCCAGCACTGCCTGGCCGATCATGCGCAGGGAGAGGGACCCATGGCGACTCAGATATTCTCGGCCATATTTGTCATCATCATCGGCGTCGGCGGCTGCGTCGCCTATTTCTGGGGCGCCAACAAACTGCTCGACCTGATCTTCCCCTCGCGCGGGGTCTCCGGCACGGCTGCCGTCAACAATCTGCGCCGGCAGGGATTGGTGCGGCCCTGGCTGTTCGTCGGCCCGGCTCTGATCATCCTGACCATCTACCTGATCTATCCGGTGATCGCCACGCTGTGGCTCTCCGTCTTCGACCGTGGCGGCACCAGTTTCGTGGGGCTTGCCAACTATGAATGGGCGTTGCGCGATCAGGACCTGCGAAACTCGATCCTGAACAACATCCTGTGGCTGGCGGTGGTGCCGGCGGCCTGCACCTTCCTTGGCCTGATCATCGCCGTGCTCACCGACAAGATCTGGTGGGGCACGATTGCCAAGAGCCTGATCTTCCTGCCGCTGGCCATCTCCTTCGTCGGCGCCAGCGTGATCTGGAAGTTCATCTACGAATATCGTGGTGAAGGCCAGATCCAGATCGGCCTGCTTAACGCCGTCATCCAGCATTTCGGCGGCCAGCCACAGGTGTGGATATCGCTGCCGTTCTGGAACAATTTCTTCCTGATGATCATCCTGATCTGGATCCAGACCGGCTTTGCCATGGTTATCCTGTCCTCGGCACTGCGCGGCATTCCGGAAGAAACGCTGGAGGCCGCGGTCATCGACGGTGCCAACCCGTTCCAGATATTCTGGAAGATCATGGTGCCGCAGATCTGGGGCACCATCGCGGTGGTGTGGACCACAATCACCATCCTGGTGCTGAAAGTGTTCGACATCGTGCTGACCATGACCAACGGCCAATGGAACAGCCAGGTGCTGGCCAATCTGATGTTCGACTGGATGTTCCGCGGCGGCGGCGATTTCGGTCGCGGTGCCACGATCGCCATCATCATCATGATCGCGGTCATTCCGATCATGATCTGGAACATCCGTCAGGCCAATAAAGAGACGGGAGGGCACTGAGATGGCCGTCACCACCGGAAAGTCCTTTGTCGGCCGTTTCGGCGTCCACATCGCGGTGCTCGTCTTCGTCGTGATCTGGACCATCCCCACGCTCGGCATCCTCGTCTCGTCGCTGCGCGACAAGGATCAGATCGTCGCCTCGGGCTGGTGGAATTCCTTTGCCAGTTCCAGCCAGACCGAGGCCGGACGATTGCCGGCCGCCTCGGCGCAGACCCAGAAGGACGGCAAATACGTCATCGAAGGCAACATTTTCGGCGATGGCGCCAAGCGCGCGATCAGCGCCTTCGGTGTCAAGGCCGCGGCGCCGATACAGTATCCGGCCGGCACGCCAGCGGACCTCGGTGACGGCGTGACCCTGCAGGTCAACGCCGACGGCAGTTTCGTCCTTGTCTCGCCGAAGCCGTTCGAAGGCGATCGCGGCCAGCGCATTTATTTCGCGTCCTCGGCGCCGCCGAAATTCACCACAGACAACTATCAGACCGTGCTGTTCTCGGAAGGCATCGGCCGCTCCTTCATGAACTCGCTGACGGTCACCATCCCGGCGACGGTGATCCCGATCCTGATCGCGGCCTTCGCGGCCTATGCGCTGGCGTGGATGCGCTTTCCCGGCCGCGCGCTTTTGATCGCGGTCATCATCGGCCTGCTTGTGGTCCCCCTGCAGATGTCGCTCATTCCACTGCTCAGGCTCTACAATGGCGTCGGCACTTTCTTCGGCGTGCCGTCAAAGACCTATCTCGGCATCTGGCTGGCGCATACCGGCTTCGGCCTGCCCTTCGCCATCTACCTGTTGCGCAGCTACATTGCCGGTCTGCCGCGTGAGATCATGGAATCGGCGCGCATCGACGGCGCCAGCGACTTCGAGATCTTCGTCAAGATCGTGCTGCCACTGTCTTTCCCGGTGCTTGCCTCGTTCGCCATCTTCCAGTTCCTGTGGGTATGGAACGATCTCCTGGTGGCGATGGTTTTCCTCGGTACGGCGCCCGACCAGATCGTGCTGACGGCCAAGCTCAATGCGCTGCTCGGCTCACGCGGCGGCAACTGGGAGATCCTGACGACATCAGCCTTCATCACCATCATCGTGCCGCTGATCGTCTTCTTCTCCCTGCAGCGCTATTTCGTCCGTGGGCTGCTGGCCGGCTCGGTGAAAGGAGGTTGAGACAATGCAATCGGCTTTGAAAGCGACTTCGAGACCAGATCCCGCCATCGACCGTGACTGGTGGCGTGGCGCGGTCATCTACCAGATCTATCCGCGCTCCTATCAGGACTCCGACGGCGACGGCATCGGCGACCTGAAAGGCATAGTGCGGCGCCTGCCCTACATCGCCGCGCTCGGCGCGGACGCCATCTGGATCTCGCCCTTCTTCAAATCGCCGATGAAGGATTTCGGCTACGACGTGTCGGACTATTGCGACGTCGACCCGATGTTCGGCACGCTTGCCGATTTCGATGCGCTGGTTGCGGAATCGCACCGGCTGGGCCTCAAGGTGATGATCGACGAAGTGCTGTCGCACACCGCCGACATCCACCCGTGGTTCAAGGAGAGCCGGTCGAGCCGCACCAATCTCAAGGCGGACTGGTATGTCTGGGCGGATGCCAGACCCGACGGCACGCCACCCAACAACTGGCTGTCGATCTTCGGCGGATCGGCCTGGCAGTGGGACACCAGCCGCCAGCAATATTACTTGCACAATTTTCTCGCCGAGCAGCCGGACCTCAACTTCCACAACCATGAGGTCCAGGACGCGTTGCTCGACGTCACCCGCTTCTGGCTGGAGCGCGGCGTCGACGGCTTCCGGCTCGACACCATCAATTTCTATTTCCACAGCCAGGGGCTGGAAAACAATCCGCCGCTGCCGCCCGAGGAGCGAAACGACCAGACCGCGCCGGCGGTCAACCCCTACAATTACCAGGATCATATCTACGACAAGAGCCGCCCGGAAAACCTCGGTTTCCTCGAGCGTTTTCGCGCGCTGCTCGACGAATATCCGGCGACCGCCGCGGTCGGCGAGGTCGGCGATTCGCAGCGCGGGCTGGACGTGGTCGCGGCCTATACCGCCGGCGGCAAGCGCGTGCACATGTGCTATTCCTTCGACTTCCTGGCGCCGGAGAAGATCAGCGCCGCCAAGGTCCGCTCGGTATTGGAAGCCTTCGGCAAGGTCGCCAGCGACGGCTGGTCGTGCTGGGCGTTTTCCAACCATGACGTGATGCGCCCGGCCTCGCGCTGGGCCGCCAATGAGGCCGACCCGGTCGCCTATCTCAAGGTCATTTCGGCATTGCTGATGTCGCTGCGCGGCTCGGTCTGCATCTATCAGGGCGAAGAACTCGGGCTCGGCGAGGCCGACCTGCGCTTCGAGGACCTGCAGGATCCCTATGGCATCCGCTTCTGGCCGGAATTCAAGGGCCGGGATGGCTGCCGCACGCCCATGGTGTGGGACGGCAGCGCCAAGAATGGCGGCTTCTCCCAGGCAAAGCCATGGTTGCCGGTGCCGGCCAAGCATCTGTCGCAGGCGGTCAATGTACAGCAGGGTGACGAGACGTCACTGCTTGAGCACTACCGGCGCTTTCTCGCCTTCCGCCGCGCCCATCCGGCGCTGGCCAAGGGCGATATCAATTTCATCGAAAGCCAGGGCGACACCGTCGCCTTCACGCGCCGGGCGGGCAATGAGCAGATCGTCTGTGTCTTCAATCTGGGCGCCAAGCCGGCCGAGGTTGACCTTGGCGACCGATCGCTGCAACCTTTGCCGGGACACGGATTTTCGGAGAAGGCAGATACAGGCACCGTCCGCCTCGGCGGCTACGGCGCCTGGTTCGGGCGCATAGACTGAATTTCAAATCACCGGGAGAAAATCATGGCCGATGTCACGCTGCGACAAGTGAAGAAGTCCTACGGCAATCTCAACATTCTCCACGGCATCGACCTCGACATCAAATCAGGCGAGTTCATCGTCTTCGTCGGCCCGTCGGGCTGCGGCAAGTCGACCTTGCTGCGGTCCATCGCCGGGCTCGAGGAGATCACCTCAGGCGAACTCAGGATCGACGGCGAGGTTGTCAACGACGTGCCGCCGTCGAAGCGGGGCATCGCCATGGTGTTCCAGTCCTACGCCCTCTATCCGCACATGACCGTCTACGACAACATGGCCTTCTCAATGAAGATCGGCAAGGAAAGCAAGGCCGAGATCGACAAGCGCGTGCGCCAGGCGGCGGAAATCCTGCAGCTGACCAAGTATCTCGACCGTCTGCCCAAGGCGATGTCGGGCGGTCAGCGTCAGCGCGTCGCCATCGGCCGCGCCATCGTGCGCAATCCGAAAGTGTTCCTGTTCGACGAGCCGCTGTCGAACCTTGACGCCGCGCTGCGTGTCGCCACGCGTATCGAGATCGCCAAGCTCAAGGAATCGATGCCCAACACGACCATGATCTACGTCACCCACGACCAGGTCGAGGCGATGACGCTGGCCGACCGTATCGTGGTGCTGAAGGAGGGCCATATCGAGCAGGTCGGAACACCGATGGAACTCTACAAGAGGCCCGGCAACCTGTTCGTCGCCCAGTTCATCGGCTCGCCGGCCATGAACATCCTGCCGGCGACTGTCGACAGGACCGGCAGCCCAACCGTCGTCAGCCATGTCGGCGGCCGCAAGGCGACAGTGCCGATCGCAACGCCGGCATCTGCAAAGGGAGCGGCGGTAAGCTTCGGCGTACGGCCGGAAGATCTCGCGATCGCCAGCGGCACGGACTATCTATTCGAGGGGACGGTCGATTATGTCGAACAGCTCGGCGAGGTCCAGCTGGTCTATGTCGACATCGGCAGGGCCGACCTGCCGCTGGTGACCAAGCTGCCTGGCAATGTCGAGGTCAAGCGCGGCTCGACGCTGCGGCTGACCGCCGACGCCGGCGACCTTCATATCTTCGACGCCGACGGCCGCTCCTTTGCGCTTCACGAGGTAGAAGCAAAGGCGGCCTGAAACAGGTTCTGGTGATAAAAAAGAGCCGCAGGCATCGGCCCGCGGCTCTTTTTGTATTCCACATCAGCTATTAACGGCCGAAGAGATTCCGGTCGCTGCCCTGTGGGGCGGACTTCTGTGCGTCACCCGAGGAATTGAGCAGCTTGTAGACCGGCGATCCTTCATTGCGGATCGAGCCGGTATGCGAAGTGTCGACATTGGCGGTCGTCGCCTGCTTGTTGATGTCGGTGCCGCCAACATTGTCATTGGCCGCATAGGCGCTGCCGGCGGCAATCAGAAGAGCGGCGGCGGTAAGAACAATCTTTTTCATTTCGGGTACTCCGGTATTCGCGAATCCAAGCGGCGGGCAAGCCCGCCGGTTGTCGTTGATATTAGTTGTTGCCGAACAGGTTGCGGTCGGCACCGTGCGCAGGCGTCTGAGCCGCCGGTTCGGACTTCTTGATCGAAGCGGTGTATGAGTTGTCCGTCGACGTGGCGGCCGGCTGGCTGGCGCCATTCGAACCATAATTGTCACTGCCGGCGAAAGCGCTGCCGGAAATGGCCAGAACGGCGACGGCAGCAAGAGCGATCTTCTTCATTTCAAGTCTCCTGAATTCTTTGAGTGTCGCCAGGGCGGCGGGCCAAACCCGCCGCCTACTGGAGATCGGCTGTTAGTTGTTGCCGAAGAGGTTGCGGTCAGCACCGTGGGTGGGCGTCTGAGCAGCCGGTTCCGACTTCTTGATCGAAGCGGTGTAAGAGCTGTCGGCAGCAGTGGCCGCGGGGGCATTCGCACCATAGTGATCGCTACCAGCGAAGGCGCTGCCGGAAATGGCCAGAAGGGCGGCGGCAGTGAGAACAATCTTTTTCATTTTGGGTACTCCAGTATCTTTCCGTCCGTCTAGCGGCGTGTCTTGGGATTGAAATCGCGTCGTTCGGACGACCCCGATGTGGGAGAGCCAGCTAGCCGTTTCCAATCACGAAGATGTTCAACGTGGACCATGAATCCACTACTTGAAATTGTACCAAGATCTTCCACGTGCGATTTTTCCGTTGGAATATCAAAGCGTTAATTAAAGTCGGCGTCGTCATCACCGACTGTATCGGAGGCTCGGCGTTCACACCGTCCTGCACGCACCGTCAACAGAAACGAACCGTTCGGTTCGATTTTAGAATCTGCTAATAGTCACTTTTCGAAACCACTAACCCTTTTTGCTTCCACTCCGGGCCGATTCCGACGCCCGGCGCGGCCGTCACCGCGATGATTTTCGCTGTCGCTGTTCGTGACCTGATCGTTGCGCATGGGTGTCGCGCCACATGGATGCGATGTCGCTTTCATGCCGATGTCGCAAGCGCTGTCGTGATTAGATCAGGTCATCTCAGGTGCCGCTTCGTGACGACGGGGCGGAGAATTGGGAAGCCGGTCAAAGTCCGGCGCTGCCCCCGCAACGGTGGTGGAGTTCAAGTCGCAACGGGAGACCACTGGGCGAAAGCCTGGGAAGGTGTCGCGACCGTCCGCAAGGACACTCCAGAGCCCGGAAACCAGCCAGAGATCGTAGAACTCGACTGATCGCGGTGGGCGGTCAAGAGGCGGATGCCGCATGCCCGGCGCTTGCCGGCATGCAGCCTTGTCCTTCCTCTCATCCCCTCCGGTTCAGTCATTAGAGCGACGCGCGTCCGTTTGGACGGGCCGATGCGATGAATGCGAGGACAGGACATGGATGTGCGCAACGATATGCTGAGGCTCTTGAACGGCCGCAGAGAGGGCTTTTCGCTGGAACAGCCCTTCTACACCGACCCGGACTGCTTCAAGCTCGACATGGAGCTGATCTGGTATCGCGATTGGCTGTTCATCGGCCATGATTGCGAATTGCCGAAGCCGGGAAGCTTCATCACCGTGCAGATCGGCGACTATCCGGTCGTGCTGGTGCGCGACCAGCAGGGCAAGATCAATGCCTTCCACAACTCCTGCCGCCATCGCGGCAGCCGCGTCTGCAACACTGATAAGGGCTTGGCGGCCAAACTGGTCTGCCCTTATCACCAGTGGACCTACGAGCTCGACGGCCGCCTGCTGTTCGCCCGCCAGATGGCCGACGGTTTCGACAAAAGCCAATTCGGCCTGAAGCCGGTCGCCCGTGAGAGCGTTGCCGGCTACATCTTCATCTGCCTGGCCAAGGAGCCCGCCGACTTCGCACCGATGCGGGCGATGATCGAACCCTATCTCAAGCCGCACCGGCTGAGCGAAGCAAAGATCGCTTTCCAGAGCACCATCATCGAGAAGGGCAACTGGAAGCTGGTCTGGGAAAACAACCGCGAGTGCTACCATTGCGCCGGCAGCCATCCGGAGCTTTGCAAGACCTTCCCGGAAGCGCCGACCGTGACCGGTGTACAGGGCGCCGACAGCGATCCTGAGATGATCGCGCACTGGGCGAAATGCGAGGCCGTTGGCCTGCCGAGCAAATTCCGCATCGATCCGGCCGGGCAATATCGCGCCACCCGCGCGCCGCTGCTGCGCGACGCGGTCAGCTACACGATGAGCGGCAAGCGGGCGGTGAAGAAGAACCTCTCCGACAGCGTCTCGGCCGACCGCATCGGCACCCTGATGCACTACCACTATCCAACCACCTGGAACCACATCCTGATCGATCACGCCGTCACCTTCCGCGTGCTGCCGATCAGTGCCACGGAAACGGCCGTGACGACGAAATGGCTGGTGCACAAGGATGCGGTCGAGAGCGTCGATTACGATCTCGCCGAACTCACCCATGTGTGGACCGAGACCAACGATCAGGATCGCCGTATCGTCGAGGAAAACGCCTTCGGCATCCTGTCGCCGGCCTACGAACCAGGCCCGTATTCGGAGCTGCATGAGGGTGGCGTGATCCAGTTCGTCGACTGGTATGCGCGCTTCATTGGTCCGCGCCTCGCCGAGGATGGTCGACCAGCGCTCCGCAGTGTCGCCTGAGAGGCCAAAGGATGAACGCGATGACTGATCTTGGCCTTTACCGCCATCTCGACCAGATGGCGCCCTGGAACGACCGGCTCCAGGTGCTGGAAGTGATTGGCGTCAGCGACGAATCTCCTGACGTCAAGACCTTCACCTTCCGCTCCGACAACCAGACCTGGTTCCGCTACAAGCCGGGCCAGTTCGTGACGCTGGAACTGCCGACAGATGACGGGCCGCTGATGCGCACCTATACGTTGTCATCGTCGCCATCGAGGCCGTTCTCGATCGCGGTGACGGTGAAGGCACAGGCCGGCAGCATTGGTACGCGCTGGATGTTCGATCATCTGGTGCCTGGCTCACACGTCAAGGCCTACGGGCCGGCCGGCGACTTCTCGCTGCACAGCCATCCGGCGGCAAAATATCTGTTCATCTCGGCCGGCTCGGGCGTGACGCCGATGATGTCGATGCTGCGGTGGCTGAACGACTGCGCGCCATGGACCGATGTCGGCTTCGTCAACTGCGCGCGGCGCCCCGAAGAGATCATCTTCCGCAAGGAACTCGAACTGCTCGGCGGCCATATGCCCGGCCTGTCGCTCGGTTTCATGATCGAGGAGCGCTCAAGCCGTGAGGGCTGGTACGGCCATATGGGCCGCATCGACGCCATAAGGCTGCCGCTGCTGGCGCCCGATTTTCGCGAACGCGAGATCTTCTGCTGCGGTCCGGATCCTTTCATGCGGGCCGTACGCGGCATGCTGGAAGCCGCCGGCTTCGACATGACGAAATACCACCAGGAGAGCTTCGCCGCGCCGGTGGTGGAGGAAATCCCGGCGCCGTTCGCAGCGCCCGCACAGGACGGCGCCCCTGTCCCCGCCGAAGCCGCGACAGCGATCCGCTTCGCGCTTTCGGAGGTCGATGCCGAATGTGTCGCCGGCCAGACCGTGCTGCAGACGGCGCGCGCCTCGGGCGTGCGGATACCCGCGGCCTGCGAATTCGGCCTGTGTGGAACCTGCAAGGTCAAGAAGGTCTTCGGCGATGTCGAAATGAGCCACAACGGCGGCATCCTCGATCACGAGATCGATGACGGCTTCATCCTGGCCTGTTGCTCCAGGCCGCTGTCGGCGTTGGAAATCGAGGCGTAATCGGTTCAAGGCCTCAACCGATCCGGGAAACAGTCGGTGCCTTGCCGGCCCTGGTTGCCTGCGACGCGGTGCCACCGAAAATCCGGCCGAACCGCGCAGACTGTAATGGCGCGATTAACCGCACTTTAGCCAATCCCGGCTAGCTTTCGGTGTCAGTTCCAGTGGCGGGAGCAGCCGGTGATCGACGTCAGCACTGCCGCTGGGCGAGCGGCGCGAGCACCGGTCGTGCCCATTTCGACCTTGCTCGACACAGTGGGCGCACGCACGATCGGCTTCTGCCTCCGACCTTATTGGCTTGTATTCCTCAGAACCGGATCAACTGCCATCTTTGGTACTGAGGCCAGCACAGCTGTGTTCCCGTCCATGATTTCGTCGTTCTGCGTAAAAGTCATCTTTGTTGGGGCGGTCCGATGAGCATGGGAAATGCAAGAAACATCAGTACTGCGACTGGCTTTGCGTCCGTGGTTGGAAGCTTGTCGCCGGTATGGCTTGTTGCGACCGTAGTGGTGTTCTCTTTTTTTATGCCGTGGACCGCCGGCGACAATACCGACGTCAGCTGGCTTATTGTTATCTGCGAAAAAGTCCTGGACGGTCAGAAACTCTATGTCGACATTCTGGAAACCAATCCGCCTTTCTCCGTGGCCCTCTATATTGGGCCGGTATGGCTGTCCCACAGGCTCGGCATCTCGCCGGAATCCGCAATCGAGTGCTTCATCTATCTGATCTTCTTCGTTTCGATTGCGCTGTCGGCTGTCGTCATCGAGCGAAGTCGAATCTTCGTCGATCTGAAGACGCAATGGATCTATCCCGCATTAGCGGTTTTGCTTCTCATCATGCCTGGGAATGTTTTCGGCCAGCGCGAGCATATCGGTACGATGCTGTTCATGCCGATGCTGTTCCTGATGATGTGGCGGATCGACAACCGCGCAGATGCGCCGGTTCCTCTTGGCCTTGCCGCAGCGGTTGGCTTGGCTGGAAGCGTACTGCTTCTGGTCAAACCACATTGGGCAACTGGTATCATACTGCCCTATTTCTACATCGCTTGGCGCAAACGCTCGCTGACGGCGTGCCTGACGGCTGAAAACGTCGTCATCTTCACGGTTTGCACTGCCTATCTCGTCAGTGTGTATGTATGGTTTCCCGAGTTTTTCGGCACTTTCCTGCAATTGCTGATGCGCTACTATGTCAGCTTGCGAGCCAACATCAACATTTTCGCGGCATTGCCGACTTTCGCCGTCTTCGTCGTTTTCGTGGTTTTCCAGATGCGCAAATCTGTCTGGCGAGACGACGTTGCGCTGGCGGTGGCGAGTGCCGCCGGCTTTTTTGTGTCCATGCTGTACCTCGGGAAATACTGGCCCAATCACCAGTATCCCTACCAGGCTACGATGCTGGTCGCGATGCTGCTGGCGGTGGCATCACGATGGCGAATAGCGGTTGGCCTCGCAAACCTACAGGCCGCCTCTGAGATCGCCAGTGTCAGGCTCCATGCGGCAGCCGCGCTGGCCGTGGTCGCCGCACTTTCGGTGACGCATCACCAGTTCTACCAGCTGCCTGAGAAAGGTCTGGTCGATGCCATCAACAGCCGTTACGCCTCGCCATCGATCGTTCAGGTCAGTTCCGACCTTTCCGTCGGCAATCCGCTGACAAGAATGGCCAATGGTCGCTGGCTGTCGGCCTATGCCCATGATTGGGTTGGCACCTATGCGCTTTGGGGTTTGATGCGGGGTAAGTATCAAGGCGAAGACGAGCGCATCGCGCGGCAAGACCTTGATAATTATACTCGCTACGTCAATTCCCTGATCCGTGACAACAGGCCCGACATCATCCTGATGGATCGGATGAACAAGAAAAAGTCGGCGTGGTCGCTCACGGCGGACTTTCCGCCAATTTGGATCGTGTGGATGCGTCGGAATGCGGATTTCCAAACCCTGATGGACGACTACGTGGAAATCGCGACTGGGGACTACATTGAAGTCTATGCGCGGCGCTCGGATACCCGCAACTCGCTCACTGAGCTTTCGTCACCCGGCGCAGCGTCAGATTGATCCTGCCGCCGTTTTTTAGCAAAGCCGAGGTTGAAGGATAGATGCGGTCGACGCCGTGGAAGGCGAGGCGGCCCTCGCCGCCAAGCACAACGACGTCGCCGCTCTTCAGCCTGAACGATTTGGTGGCGCCGTCGCGTGTCGTCTGGCCGACCCTGAACAGGCAGTCGTCACCCAGCGAGACGGAGACGACGGGGGCGGAGAAATCGACCTCGTCGCGATCTTGGTGCAAACCCATCTTGGCTTCGGCCGTGTAGAAATTGATGAGGCAGGCCTCCGGCGGATGCGGATAGCCCGACACCTGCTGCCAGAGATCGAGCAAGCCTTCGGGGATCGGCGGCCATGGCTCTCCGGTCACCGGATGCATCGGCTGGTACCGATAGCCCCCTTCCTTGTCGGTGACCCAGCCGAGCGGGCCGCAATTGGTCATGCGCACGCTCATCTCCTTGCCGGTGCGCGGCATGGCCGGCACGAACAGCGGCGCCTGCTGGACGATGCGTCTGACATCCTCGACCAGCGCCTCCTGGGCGGTGCGCGGCAGATAGGCCGGCATGTGGCGGACGCCCTTGGGCAGAACGAGCATGTGTTGCCTCGCATGGCGATGGTTGATCGCCGCAACATGCCACTCTCAAACGCGAACGGCGACCCGAAAGCGTCAAACGGCGCGACCTCGGTGTGGTGCTTAATCGTTCTCCACCCGGCCGCGCAGTTTCTTGATCGTGCCGCGTCCGGCCTTGCTCTTCAGCCGCCGCTCGACCGCGCCTTTCGAAGGCCGCGTCTTCTTGCGTGGCGGCGGCGGCGGTTCCGCCGCCTTGGCGACCAGCGCCGTAAGCCTTGCCCTTGCATCTGCCCGGTTCTGCTCCTGCGTGCGGAAGCGCCCGGCCTCGATGACGATGACGCCGTCCTTGGTGGCGCGCTGGCCGGCGAGCTTGATTGTCCGCGCGCGCACGCGTTCCGATAGCCCCGCTGCGTTGGCCGCGTCGAAGCGCAGTTGCACCGCCGTCGCCACCTTGTTGACGTTCTGGCCGCCCGGACCGGACGAGCGGATGAAATCCTCGTGCAAGTCGCCCGGGTGGATCACGGCTTCGTCCGATATGATGATGTTGTCGTCGGTCAGCATGCCGCAGTCATGGCGCGGCGGACCGAAAAAGAAAAGGCCCGATCGAAACCGGGCCTTCAATGGTGCCGAGCGGCAATGATGCTCAGCGATTCGGCGGTTACTCCGCCGCTTCCTGCATGCGGGGCGCTGCCCCCATGACGGTTGCATCGACGTGCTGCGCGAATTTCTCGAAATTGATGGCGAACATGCCGACCAGCCTTGCCGCCTGCCGGTCATAGGCTGCCTTGTCCGCCCAGGTCGCCCGGGGGTCCAGAATCATCGGATCGAGAATGGCGCTGTCGACGCCAGGCATTGCTACCGGCACCTCGAAGCCGAAATTGGCGTCGGTGCGGAACACGCCTGTCTTCAGCGAGCCGTCGAGTGCCGCGGCAAGCAGGGCGCGCGTCGCCTTGATCGGCATACGCGTGCCGGTGCCGTAGGCGCCGCCGGTCCAGCCGGTGTTGACCAGCCAGCAATCGGCGCCGTGGCGGGCGATGAGCTCCCGCAGCAGATTGCCGTATTCCGAGGGATGGCGTGGCATGAACGGTGCGCCGAAGCAGGTCGAGAACGTCGCCTCGGGCTCGGTCACACCCTTTTCGGTGCCGGCGACCTTGGCCGTATAGCCGGAGAGGAAATGGTACATCGCCTGCGCCGGGGTCAGCCGCGCGATCGGCGGCAGCACGCCGAAAGCATCGGCGGTCAGCATGATGATGTTTCTGGGATGGCTGGCGCGCCCGGTCTTCGACGCATTGGGGATGAAGTCGAGCGGGTAGGCGCAGCGGGTGTTTTCGGTGAGCCGGCCGTCGTTGAAGTCCGGCACCGCATCGGCGTCGAGCACGACATTTTCCAGCACCGTGCCAAAGCGCTGCGTGGTGGCGAAGATCTCCGGCTCGGCTTCGGCCGACAGCTTGATCGTCTTGGCGTAGCAGCCGCCTTCGAAGTTGAAGATGCCGTGCGGACCCCAGCCATGCTCGTCGTCGCCGATCAGCGTACGCGACGGGTCGGCCGACAGCGTCGTCTTGCCGGTGCCCGACAGGCCGAAGAAGATGGCGGCATCGCCGGCGGGGCCCTCATTGGCCGAGCAGTGCATCGGCATCACGCCCTTATCCGGCAACAGGTAGTTGAGCATGGTGAACACCGACTTCTTCATCTCGCCGGCATAGGATGTGCCGCCGATCAGCACGATCTTGCGGGTGAGATCGACCGCGATCACAGTTTCGGTGCGGCTGCCGTGGCGAGCAGGGTCGGCGCGGAAGGACGGCAGGTCGATGATCGTCATCTCGGGTACGAACTGCTCGAGTTCGGCGCTGTCCGGGCGGATGAGCAGATTGCGGATGAACAGCGAGTGCCAGGCGAATTCGGTGATCACGCGAGTGGGCAGCTTCAGCTCCGTATCGGCGCCGCCGACCAGGTCCTGCACGTAGAGATCCTTGTCCGCGGCGTGAGCGCGGAAATCGGCGAGCAGCGCGTCGAACTGGGCCGGCGAAATCGCCTTGTTGTTGTCCCACCAGACATGCGGTTCGGTGGCGCCGTCACGGACGACGAACTTGTCCTTGGGCGAGCGGCCGGTGTGCTGTCCGGTTTCGGCGACCAGCGCGCCATGGGCGGTCAGCCGGGCCTCGTTGCGCCTGATTGATTCCTCATAAAGGGCGGCCGCGCCGAAATTGTAGCGCACCACGCCGGAGGTTTTGAGACCGATACGATCGATCGCACAGGCAGGATTGCGTTTGCCGATTTCCGACATTGGTGACCCTTCTTCGAGTTGCCGCATCTTGCTGAAGTATTCCAGCATGCCCGCTGTCCGGGCAAGATGGAAAACCAGAAAAGCCAAATGATATCAAATCATTAATCGATTTAAAAAATTTGAAAGTTGTTTAAATCGTTTATATGTGCAAAAAGTTTCGTGGTTGCCCAAAGGATTGGCCGTGTTCGTTCGTCCAATTCCTGTCGAGGTAGGATTGTGGCCGCTGGCCGCCGCCCGTGACACCGGACAAGGCCTATGCCACATTTTGTACCTAATTTGTCCTGCAAAAGCCCCTTCTCTGCGAAAGAAGGGACAGCTCATGAGGGAGCCGCTTGAAATGGCAACAATCGCGCTTGTCGATGACGACCGCAACATTCTGACGTCGGTGTCGATCGCCCTCGAATCCGAGGGGTATCGCGTCGAGACCTACACGGATGGTGCGTCCGCGCTGGAAGGCCTGGCGGCGCGACCGCCGAATCTTGCCATCCTCGACATCAAGATGCCGCGCATGGACGGCATGGAGCTTCTGCGCCGGATGCGCCAGAAATCCGACCTGCCGGTGATCTTCCTGACCTCCAAGGACGACGAGATCGATGAATTGTTCGGCCTCAAGATGGGCGCCGACGACTTCATCCGCAAACCGTTCTCGCAGCGCCTGCTGGTCGAGCGGGTGCGCGCCGTGCTGCGCCGCGCCAGTGCCCGCGAGGCTGCGGCAAAGGCGCCTAGCCAGCAGGCCCGCTCGCTCGAGCGCGGCCAGCTCGTCATGGACCAGGAACGCCACACCTGCACCTGGAAGGGCGAGCCGGTGACGCTCACCGTCACCGAATTCCTGATCCTGCATTCGCTGGCGCAGCGTCCCGGTGTCGTAAAAAGCCGTGATGCGCTGATGGATTCGGCCTATGATGAGCAGGTCTATGTCGACGACCGCACCATCGACAGCCACATCAAGCGGCTGCGCAAGAAGTTCAAGGCCGTCGACGACGACTTCGAAATGATCGAGACCCTTTACGGAGTCGGATACCGGTTCCGCGAAGCGTGAATAGGCGGTAGGCAGTAGGAAATAGCCGGTAGTCAGTTTCGAATGGTGCGAGCGGTCACGCGATCCCAGGCATCCATTTCTCCAATCCCTGCTGTCTACCCACCACTTGCTAAGCAGGATCTGCTATTCGATGGCAGTTGAAGCACAACGAAGCAGACCGACGGGCGCCACCAGGCGGCCGTCGCGTATCATGCCGTCCTTCGTTTCGAGGATCACGGTGCCGATGCGCCGCTTCCTCGGCCATCACATCTTTTCCAGCCTGACGCGGCGCATCCTCTTCCTCAACCTCGCCGGACTGGCTGTTCTCGTCACCGGCATCCTTTACCTCAACACCTTCCGCGACGGGCTGATCGACGCCCGTGTCGAAAGCCTGATGACGCAGGGCGAGATCATCGCCGGCGCGATCGCGGCGTCGGCGACCGTCGAGACGGATTCGATCAGCATCGATCCGGAAAAGCTGCTTGAGCTGCAGGCCGGCGAAAGCCTGGGGCCGGGCTCGGACCAGCTCGACAACCTCGACTTCCCGATCAATCCCGAGCGCGTCGCCCCGGTGCTGCGCCGGTTGATTTCGCCGACCCGCACCCGCGCCCGCATCTATGACCGCGACGCCAACCTGCTGCTGGATTCGCGCCACCTCTATTCGCGCGGCCAGATCCTGCGCTACGACCTGCCGCCGGTCGACGAGGAAGAGCCTGACCTTGTCGAGCGCATCCAGAAATTCATCTTCGACTTCTTCCGCAACACCGATCTGCCCGTTTACCACGAACAACCGGGCGGCAATGGCGCCGCGTACCCGGAAGTGATCAAGGCGCTGACCGGCAGCCCCTCGACCATCGTGCGCGTCAGCGAACAGGGCGAGCAGATCGTATCGGTGGCCGTTCCGATCCAGCGCTTCCGCGCCGTACTCGGCGTGCTGATGCTGTCGACCGAGGGCGGCGACATCGACAAGATCGTCGCCGCCGAACGCAAGGCGATCCTGCGTGTCTTTGGCATTGCGGCGCTGGTCACCGCCATCCTGTCAATGCTTCTGGCCTCGACCATCGCCAACCCGCTGCGGCGGCTGTCGGCGGCGGCGGTGCGGGTGCGGCGCGGCGTCAAGAGCCGCGAGGAGATCCCGGATTTTTCCGACCGACAGGACGAGATCGGCAACCTTTCGGTCGCGGTGCGCGACATGACCAACGCGCTCTATGCGCGTATCGAGGCGATCGAGAGCTTCGCCGCCGATGTTTCACATGAGTTGAAGAACCCGCTGACCTCGCTGCGCAGTGCGGTGGAAACACTGCCCTTGGCGAAAAATGATACTTCACGCGCGCGGCTGATGGAGATCATCCAACACGACGTCAAACGGTTGGATCGCCTCATCACCGACATTTCCGACGCCTCCCGCCTCGACGCCGAGCTGGCGCGCGACGACGCCGGAACCGTGGACCTGAAGAAATTCGTCACCGACCTCGTCGCCGTGTCGCGCGAGACCACCCGAAACAAGAAGGCTGTCGAGATCGAACTTCGGGTCGCCAAGCTGCCGCAGGGCGTCAAAGGCTATTTCGTCGTCGGCCATGACCTGCGCATCGGCCAGGTCATCACCAACCTGATCGAGAATGCGCGCTCCTTCGTTCCCGAGGACCATGGCCACATCATCCTGTCGCTGGCGCGCGCCGGCAAGTTCAACATCCTGACCGTCGACGACAACGGTCCCGGCATCCGCGCCGACAACATCGACCGCATCTTCGAGCGCTTCTATACCGACCGGCCGGCCGGCGAGGCGTTCGGCCAGAATTCGGGCCTCGGCCTGTCCATATCCAGGCAGATCGTCGAGGCGCATGGTGGCACGCTGACCGCCGAGAACATCCCCGGCACCAAGCCGGGCGAGATCAAGGGCGCGCGCTTCGTCGTGACGCTGCCGGCCGAAGCGTGACGCCGATCAAAGATTCAATTCGTGAAACCTGAAAACATTCACGCGACGGCGGTCCTGATCGGCGAGCGCGGCGTGCTCGTCAGCGGCGCCTCCGGGTCGGGCAAGACGACGCTGGCGCTGGCGCTCATCGACCATTGCCGGCAGCGCGGAATGTTTTCGCGACTGGTCGGCGACGATCAGCTTTTCGTCGCGGCGCATGCGGGGCGGCTGGTGTGCCGCGCGCCCGCGACCATAGCAGGCCTGGCCGAAGTGCCGCGGCTGGGTCCGCGGCCTCTGACATTCGAAACGGCCTGCGTCGTCGACCTGCATCTGCGCCTGCTGCCGGCTGATGAAATCGCACGTTTCCAGGTGGACGCCAGCACCGATATCGCCGGCTGCGCGGTGCCGCGGATCGATGTGGCCGAGCGCAATGTCGCAGCGGCCCTGCCTGCCGTGATGGCGCGGTTGTCGATCTCGCCTTTTTTATGATCCGTCCGGGTTTTTTCTGCAATGCGTCAAAATGGCGTGGGCCGTCGCAATTTTGGGCTTGTCAACGGGCCGCGCGTCGACAAGATAGCGCTCCCGCCGCCCGGAATGGCTGGCGAGCATAAAATGCGCCTGTGAAGCGGCGATGACGGGAGCCACCAAAGAATGATCGGACTCGTGCTTGTAACGCACGGTCAACTGGCCACCGAGTTCCGACATGCCGTCGAACATGTCGTCGGGCCACAAGACAATTTCGAAACCGTGGCGATCGGTGCCGACGACGATATGGAACAGCGTCGCCGCGACATCGTCGATGCGGTGGCCCGGGTCGATACCGGCGCCGGCGTCATCGTGCTGACCGACATGTTCGGTGGCACGCCATCGAACCTCGCGATCTCGGTGATGGAGTCCGGCCGCACCGAGGTGATCGCCGGCATGAACCTGCCGATGCTGATCAAACTGTCCTCGATCCGCAAGGGCGACAACATGGCCGCCGCGCTCGACGAGGCGCAGGCCGCAGGCCGCAAATACATCAACGTCGCCAGCCAACTTCTGAGCAGCAAATGAGCATGGTTTCATCGGAAAAGGACCAGATCGTCCGCGAGTTTCCGATCGTCAACCAGCGCGGCCTGCACGCACGCGCCTCCGCGAAATTCGTCCAACTCGCCAGCGGCTTCAACGCATCCGTCCACGTCGAGAAAGACGGCGTCAAGGTCGGCGGCACCTCGATCATGGGTCTGATGATGCTGGCCGCAAGCCCTGGATTATCGATCCGCGTCACCGCCAGCGGGCCGGAGGCGCTCGAGGTCATGGACGCATTGGAACAACTCGTTGCCTCCCGCTTCGGCGAGGAATGCTGATCCCGTGCGCCGTCAAGGCATGTCCGAGAGACATGCAGGGATAAAGATTTCTTTATATGCCATTGTCGTCTGGACACCGATCTGCTAGTCAGGCCGACAATTCGCGCCCTTCGATGTGCCTGCCAGCGCGGGCGCATCCGCAACCAATTCGCAAGCATAACAATTCGCATCGGAGTACTGCCATGACGGGTAGCAAGGATTATGTGATCGCCGATATCTCGCTTGCCGGCTGGGGCCGCAAGGAACTCGATATAGCCGAAACCGAAATGCCAGGCCTGATGGCCTGCCGCGAGGAGTTCGGCGCCAAGCAGCCGCTCAAGGGTGCGCGCATCACCGGCTCCCTGCACATGACCATCCAGACCGCGGTGCTGATCGAAACGCTGAAGGTGCTTGGCGCCGATATCCGCTGGGCTTCCTGTAACATCTTCTCGACCCAGGATCACGCCGCGGCAGCTATCGCAGAGGCTGGCATTCCGGTCTTCGCCGTCAAGGGCGAGAGCCTCGAACAGTACTGGGACTACACCGACCGGATCTTCCAGTGGGCCGATGGCGGCCTCTCCAACATGATCCTCGACGATGGCGGCGACGCCACCATGTATATCCTGATCGGCGCCCGCGCCGAAGCCGGCGAGGACGTGCTGTCCAATCCGCAGAGCGAGGAAGAGGAATATTTCTACGCCCAGGTCAAGAAGCGCCTGAAGGCCTCGCCCGGCTTCTTCACCAAGCAGAGGGAAGCGATCCGTGGCGTCACCGAAGAGACGACCACCGGCGTCAACCGGCTGTATCAGCTGCAGAAGAAGGGCCTGCTGCCCTTCCCGGCCATCAACGTCAACGACTCGGTCACCAAGTCGAAGTTCGACAACAAATATGGCTGCAAGGAATCGCTGGTCGACGGCATCCGTCGCGGCACCGACACGATGATGGCCGGCAAGGTCGCGGTCGTCTGCGGCTATGGCGACGTCGGCAAGGGTTCGTCGGCCTCGCTCAAGGGCGCCGGCGCCCGCGTCAAGGTCACCGAAGTCGACCCGATCTGCGCCCTCCAGGCGGCGATGGACGGCTTTGAAGTCGTCACGCTGGAGGACGCGGCTCCGACCGCCGATATCGTCATCACCACCACCGGCAACAAGGATGTCGTCACCCTCGACCATATGCGGTCGATGAAGGACATGGTGATCGTCGGCAACATCGGTCACTTCGACAACGAGATCCAGGTGGCGTCGCTGCGCAATTTGAAATGGACCAACGTCAAGCCGCAGGTCGACATGATCACCTTCCCGGACGGCAAACGGATGATCCTCTTGTCGGAAGGCCGCCTGCTCAATCTCGGCAACGCGACCGGCCATCCGAGCTTCGTCATGTCGGCTTCCTTCACCAACCAGGTGCTGGCCCAGATCGAGCTGTTCACCAAGGGCGAGCAGTACCAGAACCAGGTCTATGTCCTGCCCAAGCATCTCGACGAAAAGGTCGCCCGCCTGCATCTCGACAAGCTCGGCGCCCGCCTGACCGAACTGTCGGGTGAGCAGGCCGCCTATATCGGCGTCACGCCGCAAGGTCCATTCAAGCCGGAACACTACCGCTATTAACCAAAGCTAAACTTACTACCAGATATTGAGGCCGGGCGATTGACTTTTCGCCCGGCTTTATTTTTGCGCAAGACCAGCCTTCACGGCGATTCGGCGAGGGTTTATTGTCACGTGATTCGCGACGCTTCCGGCCCGAGAGGGGATCAGAGAGGCGCGTTTCAGGGCGGTCCTGCATTCAGGCGGCGGAGAGGACCAAGACATGCCGGGGCAATACCCGCACGGAGCGGGACGGGCCGTTTCCGGCGGCCATGACGATTCGGGGGCCACAGGCTCCGCAACACGGCGCGGGCGTCTTTCATGGCGTGGCCGCGCTGGACTGTTGCTTGCCGGCTCCACGCTTGCCTGTCCGTTGGCTAGCGCGGTGGCACGTGCCCAGGGCGCTGGCGTGTCGGCAGCGGGTCTATCGATCAGCACGATCGAGGTGATGCAGCTTGCCGTGTTCGTCGGTGTGACGGGCGCGGCGCTGCTGTCGGCCATCGTTCTCATCCGCGAACGGGCCCGCACCTCGGCGGAAAATGTCGAACTGAGAAGCCGCATCGCCGACGTCAACGCGGCGCTGCGCCGTTCGGAGGCGCTGCTCAATCTGCGCGACCAGCGTGTGGTCGTCTGGGCTGCCGAGAACAAGAAGCCCGAACTCATCGGCACCTTGCCGGTCGAAAGCGGCGCGCCTGAGGAGCGGGCGGCTTTCCTTGCCTTCGGCCGCTGGCTGATGCCGCGCTCGGCGGCGGCGCTCGAGCATGCCGTCGCGGGCTTGCGCGAAAAGGCGAGACCCTTCGACCTCATCATCGAATCCCAAGCCGGCGCTCCGCTCGAAGTGCATGGCCGCAAGAGCGCGGCGCACATACTGGTGCGGTTTGTCTCGCTTTCCGAGACACAGCGCAGCCAGGCCCGGCTGAAGATCGACAACCAGCGGCTGGCCGCCGATCATGACACGATGATCGGTCTGCTCGAGGCGCTGAAGATGCCGGCATGGCTGCGCGACGAGCACGGGCGGCTGAAATGGGTCAACCGGTCCTATGCCGACGCGGTCGAAGCCGAGAGCCCGGAAGCCGCCGTCCGTGATGCCAAGGAGTTCCTCGGTGGCCAGGCACGTGAGACAATCGCCGCACAACACAAATCGCACCCGGTTTTCGAGCAGTCGCTTTCGACGGTGATCGAGGGCGACCGCCGGGTGTTCACGGTGACCGACTTCGCCGGCGCCGACGGTTCGGCCGGCCTTGCTTGCGACACCAGCGCCATCGAGACCATTCGCGGCGAATATGAGCGCACGGTGCGCAGCCACGCCGACACGCTCGACCAGCTCAACACCGCGGTCGCCATCTTCGACACCGACGAGAAGCTGCGCTTCTTCAACCAGGCGTTCCAGAAACTGTGGGGGCTCGACAGCGGCTTCCTGCACAGCGCGCCTGACAATGCCTTGCTGCTCGACCGGCTGCGCAGCGAGGGCAAGATCGCCGAACAGCCCGAATGGCGCCGCTGGAAGGAAGGCCTGCTCGGCGCCTATCGCGCCGTGGAATCGCAGGAACATTGGTGGCATCTGCCCGACGGCAAAACCATTCGCGTCGTCGCCAACCCGCAACCCAAGGGCGGCGTCACCTGGGTGTTCGAGAACCTGACCGAGAAGATGGACCTGGAGAGCCGCTACCGCACCGCGGTGCGTGTCCAGGGCGAAACGCTCGACAACCTCGCCGAAGGCGTGGCCGTGTTTGGCCCTGACGGCAGGCTTCGGCTGTCGAACCCGGCTTTTGCCGCGCTATGGGGACTGGATGCAGACGCCGCCAAGCCCAATGTGCACGTCTCCACGATCCGTGACCTTTGCGACCGGCAGACGGCGGACAGCCCCTGGCCCGGTTTCGTCGCCGCCATCACCGGTTTCGACGACGAGCGCCGCGACCGCCATGGCCAGACCGAGCTCAACAACGGCACCGTGCTGCGGTACGCCATGATCCCCTTGCCCAACGGGCAAGTGATGATGACCTTTGTCGACGTCACCGACAGCGTCCATGTCGAACGCGCGCTCAAGGACAAGAACGAAGCCCTGGAAAAGTCGGACCAGCTCAAGAACGATTTCGTCCAGCACGTGTCCTACGAGTTGCGTTCGCCGCTGACCAACATTATCGGCTTCACCGAACTTCTGTCCTTGCCGACGACCGGCCCGCTCAATCAGAAGCAGCGCGAATATGTCGAGCATGTCGGCTCGTCCTCCTCGGTGCTGCTGACCATCGTCAACGACATACTCGACCTCGCGACCGTCGATGCCGGCATCATGCAGCTCGACATTTCCGAGGTTCATGTCGACCGCACCATCGCGGCCGCCGCCGAACTGGTCGGCGACCGGCTGCAGGAGCATTCGATCCGTCTCGAGATCAATGCCGCCGCGGCGCCGAAGACGTTCCACGGCGACGAAACCCGCATCCGCCAGATCCTCTACAATTTGCTCAGCAACGCCGCGAATTACGCCCCGGAGGCCAGCACCATCCGGCTTGCCTGCCGCCAGCTTGCGGACGGGGTGGAATTCTCGGTTCATGACGATGGTCCCGGCATGCCGCCGGACGTGCTCGATTCGGTGTTTCGCCGCTTCGAACCGCGCACCAATGGCGGCCGCCGGCGCGGCGCCGGCCTCGGCCTGTCGATCGTGAAGAGCTTCGTCGAATTGCATGGCGGCGGCGTGCGCATCGAAACCGGCAAGGATAGGGGCACGACCGTCATCTGCACCTTCCCCGACATGCCGGGCATCCGCGCCGCGGCCGAGTAGCGCGTTCGATGACGGAACCGGTGCTGGAGCGTTTGCTCGCCGACGAGACACAGACAGCGCGGCTGGGCGAGGATCTGGCATTGGCGGTGCGTGCCGGCGACGTGCTGGCGCTCAAGGGGGATCTCGGCGCCGGCAAGTCGACGCTGGCGCGGGCGCTGATCCGGACGCTGGCGGACGATGCCCGCCTCGATGTGCCGAGCCCGACCTTCACGCTGGTGCAAAGCTACGACACGCGCATTCCGGTCCATCATTTCGACCTCTATCGCCTGTCGTCGGCGCGCGAACTCGACGAACTCGGCTTCGAGGAAGCCCTAACGCAAGGCGCCGCCCTTGTCGAATGGCCGGAACGGGCCGAAGGCGAGCTGCCGGAAACGACCGTTCTGATCGAACTCGTCCAGCGTGGCGAAGGCCGCCTCGCGCGGCTGTCGGGGCAAGGGGCGGCCTTCGACCGAGCGGCGCGATCGCTGGCCATGCGCGGTTTTCTCGAGCGCGCCGGATGGGGTGAAGCACAGCGCCGCCATTTCATCGGCGACGCCTCGGCCCGCTCCTATGAGATCGTGACGCTTGCCGGCCAGGAACCGCGAGTGCTGATGAATTCGCCGCGGCTTGTGCTCGGCCCTCCGGTGCGTGACGGCAAGCCCTATGCGGTGATCGCCCACACCGCCCAGTCGGTCTCCGCTTTCGTCGCCATCGACCGCGCCTTGAAAGCCGGCGGTGTCAGTGTCCCCGAAATCCTTGCCGAGGACCTGGACCAGGGCTTCCTCCTGCTCGAACATCTCGGCTCGGAAGGGTTTCTCGGCAGTGAAGGCGAGCCTGTTGCCGCGCGCTACGCAGCGGCGGCCGAACTGCTGGCCATGATGCATGGCAAGACCTGGCCGCGGCGTCTTGAAGCGGCACCGGACCGCTTGTACGAGGCGCCGCCTTTCGACCGTGACGCGATGATGATCGAAGCCGACCTGCTGGTCGACTGGTATGTGCCGGCGATATCGGGCGGCCCGGCCAGCGACGATCTGCGCACGGGCTACACCAGGGAATGGAACGCGCTTTTCGACCGGCTGCAGGGCAGCGAATACACGCTGATGCTGCGCGACTTCCATTCGCCCAACATCATCTGGCGCGGCGACCGTTCCGGGCATGACCGGCTGGGCATCGTCGATTTCCAGGACGCGTTGATCGGGCCTGCAGCCTATGACGTCGCCTCGCTCGCCATGGATGCCCGCGTCACTGTCTCGCCCGACATCGAGAGACAAACATTGGATGCCTATGTCGCGGCGCGCCTGGCCGCCGGTCCATTCGACACGGACGCTTTCCGCGAAGCCTACGCAATCATGGCAGCGCAGCGCAATTCCAAGATCCTCGGCATTTTCGTGCGCCTCGAAAAGCGCGACGGCAAACCCTATTATCTCAGACACCTGCCGCGCATCCGCGACTATCTGCGCCGGGCGCTGTCCCACCCGGCGCTCGCCAGCCTGCGGGATTTCTACGACACGCATGGGCTGCTTGAGGAACGAACGCTGTGACAGCAAGACCAGACACCGCCATGGTCCTTGCCGCAGGGCTCGGCAAGCGCATGCGGCCGATTACCGACACGATCCCCAAGCCGCTGGTCAGGATCGCCGGCAAGACGCTGCTTGATTGGGGCCTCGACAGCCTGGCCGCCGCCGGCGTCGCCAAGGCCGTGGTCAACGTCCATTATCTTCCCGAGCAGATCGTCGCCCATGTCGCCGCGCGTCGCGCGCCACGGATCATCATCTCCGATGAGAGCGAACGGCTGCTCGATTCAGCCGGCGGTATCGTCAAGGCATTGCCGGAATTGGGACAAAATCCCTTCTACATCCTCAACGCCGACACCTTCTGGATCGACCACGGCCCGCTCAATCTCGGCCGGCTCGCCCTTGCATGGGACGCGGCGAAAATGGATATTCTGCTGATGCTGGCGGACCACCATCAGGCGACAGGACACTGTGGCAGCACCGATTTCCTGGTGGCGCCGGATGGTGCCTTGCGGCGTTCAAAAGGCGATCCGGCAGGCCTGATCTATGCCGGCGCCGCGATCATCCATCCGCGCCTGCTCAAGGACGCACCCGCCGAACCGCATTCGCTCAACGCCTATTTCGACAAGGCCATTGCCGCCCACCGCCTGTTCGGCATGCCGATGCAGGGCCGCTGGATCACCGTCGGCACACCCGATGCCATCGCGCTGGCCGAAACGGCGGTCGCGGGCGCGCTAACCGAGCCGCAATGAGCGGCCCAAGCCGCGTTTTCTCGATCCCCCCTGGAGCGCCGTTTCTGCCGACGCTGGCCGAGGCGCTGCTTGCCGGCCGGCTGATTCCGGGGTTCCGTTTCGGTGGCGATCCGCTCGCCTTGGCCGATGTCACCATCTATGTGCCGACGCGCCGCGCCGCGCGGGCTTTGCGTGGTGTCTTCGTCGACAGCTTGAAGGCACGCGGTGGTGGCGGTTCGGCGATCCTGCCGGTCATCCGTCCGCTCGGCGAGTTCGACGAGGACGAGGCCGCGTTCGACGCCGAGCCGTCGGCTGCAATCGATCTTGCGCCACCGATCGCCGCTACCGAGCGCCTGTTGCTGCTGACGCCGCTTGTGCGGGCATGGAAACGCAGGCTGCCCGCTCATGTCGCGGCCCTCTTCGCCGAGGAAATCGTCATCCCGGCCTCGACCGCCGATGCGATCTGGCTGGCGCGCGATCTCGCTGCATTGATGGACGAGATCGAGACGGAAGGCACCGACTGGAGCAAGCTCGCCGATCTGGTGACCGGCAACCTTGCCGGATGGTGGCAGGTGACGCTCGAATTTCTCGGCATCGTCACTGATGCCTGGCCGAAATTTCTTAAAGAGAGCGACCGCTCCAATCCGGCCGCGCACCGCAGCGCGCTGATCCGCACCGAGGCAGCGCGGCTGCGGCGCAATCCGCCGGCCGGGCCGGTCATCGCCGCTGGGTCCACCGGCTCGATACCCGCCACGGCCGAATTGCTTGCCGCGATAGCTGGCTTGCCGGGCGGCGCCATCGTGCTGCCCGGGCTCGACCGGACGCTGGACGAAGCGTCCTTCCAGGCGCTTGTCGCCCGTGGCGCGCGCCCGGCCGTGCTTGGCCATCCGCAATATGGCCTGGCCAGGCTGATCGGCAAGATCGGCATGCTGCGCTCGGATGTCGAGGAGATCGGCACGGCCGAGCCGCAGCTTGCGCTTCGCGCCGCCCTCGTCGGCGAGGCGCTGCGGCCGGCCGAGACCACCGAATTGTGGGCCGAGACCCGCAACAGATTTTCGGCAGCCGAGATTGCCGGCGCCTTTGCCGATGTGACGCTGCTCGAAGCGGCCAGCGAACGCGACGAAGCCATTGCCATCGCCGTTGCGCTCAAGCACGCGGTCGAGGCGCCGGGCCAGAGGGCGGCTCTCGTCACCGGCGATCGCGCGCTGGCGCGGCGCGTCTCGGTCGAGCTCAAACGCTTCGGCGTCGTCGCCGACGATTCCGGCGGCACGCCGCTCGCCAACACGCCCGCGGCCAGCCTGCTCCGGCTGACGCTCGAGGCGGTGTTCCGGCCGGGGGACCCGGTCGGCCTGCTGTCCTTGCTCAAGCATCCGCTGCTCGGCCTCGGTCTCGAACGCGCTACTGTGCGGCATGCGGCGGAACTGGTCGAACTGGTGGCGCTGCGCGGCGGCACGGGCCGCCCAGACATTGCCTCGCTGCCGGACTTGTTCGAGGCCCGCCTCACAGGCCTCGGCGATGACAGCCGGCCGCCCTTCTGGTTTGCCCGTCTCACCGAGCGCTCCATCGAGGATGCACGAACCCTCCTCGCACGGTTGGCAGAAGCGCTGGCACCGCTTTCGGCCTTTCGCGGCCAGCCGGATGCCGATCTTGCGGCGCTGGTCAAAGCCAGCGTGGTGGCCCTGGAAACTCTCGGTCGCCCCGCCGATGGCGGCCTTGGAGACCTCTACGCCGGCGATGCCGGCGACAAGCTCGCTGAACTGCTGCGCGGGCTTGTGTCGGCTTCGGCGTCGCTGTCGTTCGTCGCGAGCGAATGGCCCGATGTCATGGACGCGCTGATCGCGCCCGAGACGGTCAAGCCGGCGCAAGGTACCGACAGAAACATCGCCATCTGGGGCGCGCTCGAAGCGCGGCTGCAGGATGTCGACACGATGGTCATCGGCGGCCTCAATGAAGGCGTTTGGCCGCGCAAACCCGAGAGCGACCGCTTCATGTCGCGGCTGATGAAAACCGGCATCGATCTCGAACCGCCCGAACGGCGCATCGGCCTCGCCGCGCATGATTTCCAGATGGCCATGGGCGCTAAGAAAGTGGTGCTGGCGCGCTCGGCCCGCGCCGGCGACGCGCCCGCCGTGCCATCGCGCTGGCTGCAGCGGCTGCTGACCTTCATCGGCAACGACCAGGCGGCAACACTGCGCCGGCGCGGCGACGAGTTGCTCGCCTGGGCGCGCGCACTCGATACCGGCCCGAAGCTGGATTTCGCGCCGCGACCGCAGCCGAAGCCGCCGCTGCCGGTGCGCCCAAGCCATTTCTCGGTCACCGAGATCGAAACCCTGCGCCGCGATCCCTATGCCGTCTATGCAAGGCGGATACTCGGCCTGATGCCGCTCGATCCGCTCATCCGCGACCCTGGTGCTGCCGAACGCGGTACACTGTTCCATGCCATCCTGCATCTGTTCTCGTCGCGCGTGGCCGATCCACGGGCGCCAGACGCACTCGCCGGCCTCATCGCCGCCGGCCGCGCCTGTTTTGCCGAGGCTGCCCTTCCGGCCGATGTCGAGGCGGTGTGGTGGCCGCGCTTCGAGAAGCTCGCCGCCAACATCATCGAGTGGGAGCGCACGCGCGCCGATGCGGTGGTCCGGCGCCATGCCGAGGAGCGAGCCGGCAAGACCATCGTCGACCAGTCCGGCGTGACACTGTCCGGCTACGCCGACCGTATCGATCTGCTGGCCGGTGGCATGGCCGACATACTGGATTACAAGACCGGCTCCTCGCCATCAAAGGCGCAGGCGCATACGCTGCTGGCCCCGCAACTGGCGCTGGAGGGCGCGCTGCTCAGGCGCGGCGCCTTCAAGGATCTGGGCGCGCGCGAGCCCTCGCAGCTGGCCTTCGTGCGGCTGAAGCCCAATGGCGAGGTCTTCGAGGAGTCCATACTCGAACACAACCGTCAACCGCGGAGCGCGACCGACCTCGCCGAAGAGGCTTGGGCGCGGCTGGAGAAACTGCTGATCCATTATGCCAAACCGGAGACCGGCTATCTGTCGCGCGCGCTGCCGTTTCGCGAAGGCGAGACGGATGGCGACTACGACCATCTCGCTCGCGTGCTCGAATGGTCGGCCGGCGGCGATGCGGGTGATGAAGGAGGGGAGGCATGAAGAAGGCCTATCCCATCCCGAGCGACACCGCTTCAAGCCAGGCTCGCGCCGCCGATCCCGGTAATTCCGCCTGGGTGTCGGCCAATGCGGGATCGGGCAAGACCCATGTGCTGGCCCAACGCGTCATCCGGCTGCTGCTCAATGGCACCGATCCGTCGAAGATCCTGTGCCTGACCTATACGCGCGCCGCCGCCGCCAACATGTCGAACCGGGTCTTTTCCACGCTGTCGGACTGGACGGCGCTCGGCGACGCCGAGCTGGCCGTGAAGATCGAGGCGCTCGAAGGGCGCCGGCCCGACCGCGACACGATGCGCCGCGCGCGCCGCCTGTTCGCCGAGGCATTGGAAACCCCCGGCGGACTGAAAATCCAGACCATCCACGCCTTCTGCGAATCCGTGCTCCACCAGTTCCCGCTGGAAGCCAATATCCCCGCCCATTTCGAAATGCTCGACAGCCAGATGGAGGCATCGCTTTTCGCCACCGCGCGCCGCGAGATGATTTCGGCCGCCGGCGACAGGGACCTGGCCGACGCCTTCGCCACCGTGCTGGAACGCGGCGGTGAAGCCGGCCTCGATGCCCTGCTCGGCGAGATCGTGCGCAAGCGTGACGGGCTGCGGCCTTTCCTCGATGCGGTCGGGCTTGATGGCTTCCAGCCCTTGTTCGATGAATTCCATCTCCGCCCCGGCCAGACCGCCGAGGGCATAGCGGGCTCGGTGTGGCCGCTGCCGGGCTTCCTGCCCGACTATTTTGCCGGCTTTGTCCAGGCCGCCGAATCCACCGACGCCAGATCGGTGCTGAACAACATCCTGCCCTATGCGCGCCAGGCCTTCGCCGAGAGCGATCCGATTCGCCGGCTGCAATTGCTTGCCAGAGCCTTCCTCAAGACCGATGGCGCGCCCTACGATCCGGCAAATGCCTTCAAGAAAGCGCTGACCGACCTGTTGCCGGACCTCGCCGATCGATATCGCTCGGCGTCGGGCGCCATCATCGAAACCGTCGACCGGCTGGCGCTGTTCCGGATGCTGGAAGGCACGCGCGCGGCGCTCACCATCGCCGACTGGCTGATCGCCCGCTATGAAGTGCTGAAGCGTGGGCGCGGCTTTCTCGACTTCAACGACCTGATCACCCGCACGGTCAACCTGTTGGCGCGGCCCGATGCCGGTCCGTGGGTGCAATACAAGCTCGACCAGGGCATCGACCACATCCTGCTCGACGAGGCGCAGGACACCAGCCCTGACCAATGGGAGGTGGTGAAGCGGCTGGCCGAGGAATTCTTTGCCGGCTTCGGGGCGCGCGACAGGATCCATCGCACGGTCTTTGCCGTCGGCGACGAGAAACAGTCGATCTATTCCTTCCAGGGTGCGGCGCCCGACTCCTTCGCCGACAGCCGGTTGTTGTTCGCCGGCCGGGTACGTAGCGCCGAAGCGGCGTTCGCCGACCTCAAGCTGACCTGGTCGTTCCGTTCGACCGATGACGTGCTGGCCGCCGTCGACCGCGTCTTTGCCGATCCTGTCGTTCGGCGCGGCATCAGCCACGATCCCGATCCGCTGAGCCACAAGGCCATCCGCACCGATGCGCCGGGCTATGTCGAGGTGTGGCCGTCGATCGGCGCCGATATCGTCGACGAGCCCGACGACTGGACGCAGGCTATCGACCATGCCCATGCCCCCGCGGTGCGCGTTGCCGAGAATGTCGCGGCCACCATCGCCGGCTGGATCGGCAGCGGCGAGATCATCGAAGGCCGCGGCAAGCGGCTGCGGCCCGGCGACGTGCTGGTGCTGGTGCGCAAGCGCGACAGTTTCGTCCACGCCCTGACGCGGGCGCTCAAACGCCGCGACATTCCGGTTGCTGGCGCCGACCGGCTGAGCCTGCCCGGCCATATCGCGGTCAAGGACCTGATCGCGCTCGGCCATCTCCTGATCCAGCCGCAGGACGATTTGTCGCTGGCCGCAATCCTGCGCAGCCCGGTCTTCGACCTGCCGGAGGAGGCGCTTTTCACGCTCGCCGCGCAGAGGCCGCCCGGCCTCTCACTGGCCGCGTCGCTGCGCCAGCACGCCGGCGAAAGCGACGCCCTCGCAGCGGTCGTCGAACAGCTCGACATCTGGGCCAACGAGGCGGCCTTCAAACCGGTGTTCGAGTTCTATGCCGGCCTGCTGGCACGCGATGGCGTGCGCCGGAAGATGATCGCCCGGCTCGGGCCGGAAGCCGGCGATATTCTCGACGAGTTCCTGAGTTTCTGTCTTGCCGAGGAGCGGACTGGCCTGCCAGGGCTGGAGGCCTTCCTGTCGACGCTCGAGAATGCCGGGCCCGAGATCAAGCGCGAGATGGACCAGACCCGCGACGAGGTCCGCGTCATGACTGTGCATGCGGCCAAGGGCCTGGAAGCGCCGGTCGTGTTCCTGGTCGATGGCGGCTCCGCCCCGTTCAGCGACCAGCATTTGCCGCGCCTGATGCCTTTCGACGGCTCAGGCCGACATTGGCCCGGCAAGGGCTATCTCTGGCGGTCGGCCACCGATGTCGCCAACGGCTTTTCGAAAACGGCCGCCGCTCGCGCCCGAGAGCTCGCCGACGACGAGTATCGCCGGTTGCTCTATGTCGGCATGACCCGCGCCGAGGACCGGCTGATCGTCTGTGGCTATCACGGCAAGCGGGCACCGAATGCCGGCACCTGGCATTCGATCGTTAGCCGCGCGCTGACCGGCGCGCCCGAAAGCGAACAGCGTGCGCATCCCGCCAGCGGCGAGCCGGTGCATCGTTTTCATGTCACCAATCTGCCACCGGTCGCGACGAGCTCCGGTGAGCAGGCGCGGCAGGCCGATGCGTTCGGCCCGTTGCCATCGACCTTGTTCCGTGCCTTGCCGCCCTTCGAGGACCTGCCGCGTCCCCTGTCCCCGTCGGGCGCCTCGGCGCTGATCGATGAGGGCAAGGAAGCCGTTGTCGACAAGGCTTCGCCGGTGCTGGACGGCGACGCCGAGCCCGGTTTTGCCGTGCTGCGCGGGCTCGCGCTGCACAAGCTGCTGCAGATGTTGCCTGGCATGGCCGAGGACGGACGCAAGGGCGCGGCCGAGCGCTACCTGGCGCGCGTCGGTGCAGGCTGGCCCTCGTCAGAGCGGGAAAAAGCCCTGGCATCGGTTATTGCCATACTTGCCGATCCTAGCCTCGGTCAGCTGTTCGCGCCCTCCTCTCGAGCCGAGGTCGCAATCATGGGCAGTCTGGAGGTAAGGGGAAAAAAGCGCTCCATTTCCGGCAAGATCGACCGTTTGGCGGTCACCGCGGACACGGTCTCGATCGTCGACTACAAGACCAACCGGCCCGCACCCGCCTCTCTCGCCGAAGTCCCGCCGGCCTATCTGCTGCAGCTCGCGCTCTATCGCGCCCTGCTGCAGCCGCTTTATCCCGGGCGGGAGGTCAAGGCGGCCCTCCTGTTTACCGAAGCGCCAAGGCTGATCGAACTGCCGGCCCGGTCCATGGATGACGACCTTGCCCGGCTCACGGGAGCGTGACACAAGACCTGCTTGAAGAAGGGCGCGACAACCACCACATTTGGGTGCGACAAAGAACTCTCGAAAGGATTTTTCCGCATGGGTGCCACCGTCAAGGTCGACAAGAGCAATTTCCAGGCCGATGTGCTCAACGCCAAGGAGCCGGTCGTGGTCGATTTCTGGGCGGAATGGTGCGGCCCGTGCAAGATGATCGCGCCGGCGCTCGAAGACATCGCAGTCGAACTCGGCAGCAAGGTGAAGGTCGCCAAGCTGAACATTGACGAGAATCCCGAGCTTGCCGCGCAATTCGGCGTGCGCTCGATCCCGACACTGATGATCTTCAAGGGCGGCGAAGTGGCCGACATGAAGGTCGGTGCCGCGCCCAAGACCGCGCTGTCGCACTGGATCAACGGCAACCTCGCCTGAGGTTCTTAAAAACCGGATCGATAAGCCCGGCCTCGCGCCGGGCTTTTTTGTTGGCGTCATCGGTGAACTGCTCTGGCCCTCACACAAGGGCTTTCCATGTCTTCTGTTGTGAGCAGAAGCAGGGAGAGAAAAATGACCGGATCCGCCAAGGCCACCGTCTTCATCGACAATGAGCGCGTCATCGTCACCGAATACCGCTTCCAGCCCGGTGACAACACCGGTTGGCACCGCCATGGCCACGACTATGTCGTCGTGCCGCTGATGGACGGCAAGGTGAAACTATTGACCAAGGACGGTGAATCCTTCGCCGAGATGAAGAAGGGCGCGCCCTATTTCCGCAAGGAAGGCGTCGAGCACGACGTCATCAACGCCGATGAGGGCGAATACGCCTTTATCGAGATCGAGCTGAAGTAACCGGCGTCTCGACGGCTGATTGCACATGGGAAATCTGGAAATCCCATGCGCACGGATGCGCATGCCATCAGCAGCCGTCTTGATGGCTGGAGCGGATTGGCACATATCTCTTTCAAACCGGAGTTTGAAATGGCCGAATCACAGCTCTCAGTCCGCAGTGCAAAAGCACGCGATCTGGCTCATCGCCTTGCCGTCGCGAGAATCGCTCTATAGCCGATGTGGTCGAACGCGCGCTCGAAGCCTACGAGATACGAGAAGCGGGCCGAGAACCCGCATCCACCTTCTATGCCCGCCTGACTGCAAGCAGCGGCGCCGACATTGATCTGGAGAAAGTCATCCGCGAAGGGCGACGAAGCCGTTCAGGAGACAGCACTCAGGTCGGCGGCGTGCCGTTTTCGGCCAGCACCGCGCCGGCCAGATAGAGCGAGCCGCCGATCAGGATGCGCGGCGGCGGGCCGTCCCAGGTGTCGCGCAGCAGCATCAGCGCGCTGGCGACGGAACTGACCGGCTCTGCCGACAACCCGGCTTCCGTGGCGCGGATCGCCAGTTCGTCGTTCGGCACGCCGGCGTCGCTCATGCTCACCGGCACGGTGTAGACATGCCGGACCAGGCCTTTGAAGGCGCGGAAATAGCCACTCTGGTCCTTGGTGTTGATCATGCCCGAGATGAGGAAGAGCGGGCGCGGGTTCTTTTCTTCCTGCTCGGCCAAGGCTTCGGCGACAACCACCCCGGCGCCCGGATTGTGGCCGCCGTCGAGCCAGATGTCGGCGCCCTTTGGCGCGAGCTCCGCCAGCCGGCCTTGCATCAGCTTCTGCATGCGGCCGGGCCAGGCGACACTGGTCATCGCTTTTTCGGCGGCGCGATGGCTGATCTCGAAGCCGGCCGCCTTGATCGCGGCGATCGCCGCGGCCGCATTGGCGAACTGGTGACGACCCGGCAGCCGCGGCGACGGCAGGTCCATCAGGCCGTCCTCGTCCTGGTAGACCATGCGGCCGTTTTCCTCGAAGGCCAGGAAATCCTGGCCGTAGACGAAGGTCGGGCATTCCAGCCGCTCGGCGGTTTCGATCAACACCTGCAGCGCCGTCTCGCTTTCCTGCGCGCCGATCACCACGGGGCAGCCGCGTTTCATGGTGCCGGCCTTTTCAGCCGCGATCAGTTCGACACGGTCGCCGAGATAGGCCTCGTGGTCCATCGAGACAGGCATGATCACCGACACGGCCGGCCTGGCGATGACATTGGTGGCATCGAAGCGGCCGCCGAGACCGACCTCGATGATGGCGGCTTCGGCGGGATGCTCCGAAAACAGGATGAAGGTGACGGCGGTGAGGATCTCGAAGACGGTGATCTTCTGGCCTTCGTTGGCCATGGCGACGCGGCCAATGGCCTCGGCGAAGACATCATCGTCGACCAGCCTGCCACCGCCTTCGGCGGCAAGCCGGTAGCGCTCGTGCCAGTTGACCAGATGCGGCGACGTGTGCACGTGCACGAGACGCCCGGAAGCCTCCAGCAATGCCCGTGAGAAGGCGGCGCAGGAGCCCTTGCCGTTGGTGCCGGCGATATGGATGACCGGCGGCAGCAAGTCCTGCGGATTGCCCAGCCGCTCCAAGAGCCGCGTGATGCGTTCGAGCGAAAGGTCGAAGCCTTTCGGGTGAAGCGCCATGAGGGCTTCGATTTCGCGGTCGGCGGCGAGCGTCGTCATGACAGAATCCTGGCGCATGGCCCGAGAACCAGAATCAATCCCGGAATAGCCATGGCAATCAAAAGGCTACAGCGCGCCATGGACATGACGCAATCATTGTTCGCGGCGGCTGGTGTCGCGTCAGGCCTGCGGCCTGGATTCGCCGGCAACCACGGCTGGCGGCAAGATTTCCGGTTCCAGCGGCTTTTCAGCCTCCGGCATCTTGAGCAGCATCTTCAACAATCGTGCGATGGTTTCGCGCAGTTCGAGCCGCGACACCACCATGTCGACCATGCCGTGCTCCATCAGATATTCGGAGCGCTGGAAGCCGTCCGGCAGTTTCTCGCGGATGGTCTGTTCGATGACGCGCGGCCCGGCAAAGCCGATCAACGCGCCGGGCTCGGCGATGTGCACATCGCCCAGCATGGCGTAGGAGGCGGTGACGCCGCCGGTGGTCGGATTGGTCAGCACGACGATGTAGGGAAGGCCGGCTTCCTTGAGCCGGTCGACGCCGACCGTTGTGCGCGGCAATTGCATCAGCGACAGGATGCCTTCCTGCATACGGGCGCCGCCCGAAGCAGCGAACAGGATCAGCGGCCGCTTGCGCTGCAGGGCGACCTCGAAAGCGTGCACGATGGCATCGCCGGCCGCCATGCCGAGCGAGCCGCCCATGAAAGCGAAATCCTGCACCGTCACCACCACCGGCAGGCCGTCGATGGTGCCGAGCGCGTTGACAATCGCATCTTCCAGGCCGGTCTTGGCCTTGGCGTCCTTAAGCCGGTCGGTGTAGCGCTTCTCGTCGCGGAACTTCAGCGGATCCTGCACGACCTTCGGGTTCTCGAGCTGCTCGTACTTGCCGTCGTCGAGGAAGTATTTCAGCCGCTCCTTGGCCGAGATCTTCATATGATGGCCGGAGGACGGGATGACGAACTGGTTGGATTCCAGATCCTTGTGGAACACCATCTCGCCGGTCTCGGGATCCTTGATCCAGAGATTCTCGGGCATGTCGGTGCGCCGGCCGAGCATCGAATTGATCTTCGGGCGAACGTAATTGGTGATCCAGTTCATCGCTTCGGCTCCTGTCCTGACGAAGAGTTGTTAATGCATGCCGCCCAGAAGTGGGAACCGGTTTTGGGATATCGGCATGCACGAAACCAGAGGTAGGAGAACTATTCGGCGGCAGCAAGGCGGGCCGAACGCACGCCTTGTGCAAGGCCGCTGACCAGCGTGGCGACGGCCTCGGCCGGATCGGCGGTCTTTTCACCCTTCGGCCCCAGCACATTGGCGACCGCATTGACAATCGCGGTGCCGACGACGACGCCATCGGCATTGGCGCCGATCACGCGCGCCTGCTCGGCGGTCTTGACGCCAAAGCCGACGCAGACCGGCAGGTCGGTATGGCTCTTGATGCGCTTCACCGCCGACGCCACCTTGCCGGTATCAGCCAGCGCCGAGCCGGTGATGCCGGTCATGGAGACGTAGTAGACGAAGCCGGATGTGTTCTGCAGCACCTTGGGCAGCCGCTTGTCGTCGGTGGTCGGCGTCGCCAGGCGGATGAAGTTGATGCCCGCCTTCAGCGCCGGAATGCAGAGTTCCTCGTCCATCTCGGGCGGCAGGTCGACGACGATCAGCCCGTCGATGCCGCTGGCCAGCGCGTCTTTGAGGAAACGGTCGACGCCGTAGATGTAGATCGGGTTGTAGTAACCCATCAGCACGATCGGCGTTTCATTGTCGCCTGCTCGGAACTCTGCCGCCATCTTCAGGGTCTTGACCAACGTCTGGCCGCCTTTCAGCGCGCGCAGGCCCGCCGCCTGGATCGCTGGGCCGTCGGCCATCGGATCGGAAAACGGCATGCCGAGCTCGATGATGTCGGCGCCGGCCGTGGGCAGCGCCTTCATGATCGACAGCGAGGTGTCGTAGTCCGGGTCGCCGCCCATGAAATAGGTGACGAGCGCCGGGCGGCCTTCGGTCTTCAGCTTCGCCATGCGGCGGTCGATGCGGGTCGTCATGTCTGGCCCTTTGGACGAATTTTGCTCATAATCAACTCCCAAGTCGAAACTGTCCAAAGGGCCTAGATCTCCATGCCCAGCATCGAGGCCACCGTGTGCACGTCCTTGTCGCCACGGCCCGAAAGGTTGACGATGACGATCTGGTCCTTGCCCATGGCAGGCACGATCTTCACCGCATGCGCGATGGCGTGCGCGGATTCCAGCGCCGGAATGATGCCTTCGACGCGCGTGGTCAACTTGAAGGCTTCCAGCGCCTCGTCATCGAGGATCGGCACATATTCGACGCGGCCGGAATCGCGCAGCCACGAATGCTCCGGCCCGACGCCGGGATAATCCAATCCGGCCGAGATCGAATGCCCATCCATGATCTGGCCATCCGCGTTCTGCAGGAGATAGGTGCGGTTGCCGTGCAGCACTCCGGGCGAACCGGCATTCATCGAGGCGCAATGCTCGATGCCGTCGAGACCGCGACCGCCGGCCTCGATACCGATGATGCGCACATCCTTGTCATCCAGGAAGGGGTGGAACAGGCCGATGGCGTTGGAGCCGCCGCCGACAGCGGCGATGATGGTGTCCGGCAGCCGGCCTTCCTGTTCGAGGATTTGCGCGCGCGCCTCCGAACCGATCACCGACTGGAAGTCGCGCACCAGCTCCGGATAGGGATGCGGGCCCGCCGCGGTGCCGATCAGGTAATAGGTGTCCTCGACATTGGTCACCCAGTCGCGCAAGGCTTCGTTCATGGCGTCCTTGAGCGTGCCGTGGCCCGCGGTCACCGGCCGCACTTCGGCGCCGAGCAGCTTCATGCGGAAGACATTGGGGCTTTGGCGGGAAACGTCGGTGGCGCCCATATAGACCACGCAGGGAAAGCCGAAGCGGGCCGCGACGGTGGCCGACGCCACGCCATGCTGGCCGGCGCCGGTTTCGGCGATGATGCGCTTCTTGCCCATGCGCTTGGCGAGCAGGATCTGGCCGAGGCAGTTGTTGATCTTGTGCGAACCGGTATGATTCAGGTCCTCACGCTTGAAATAGACCTTGGCGCCGCCCCCGAGGCCTTTCGCCGAAGAAATCTCACGAAGATGCTTGGTCAGCCCTTCCGCGAAATAGAGCTTCGACGGCCGCCCGGCATAGTGGGTCGAAAGATCGGTCAGCTCGGCTCTGAAATCCGGATCGTTCTTGACCTCGTTCCAGTTCTTTTCCAGATCGAGGATCAGCGGCATCAGCGTTTCGGCGACGAAACGGCCGCCGAAAATGCCGAACATGCCCTGCTCGTCGGGTCCGGTGCGGAAGGAATTTGGTGTCGCCGGCTTGTTCATCGCCGATCTCCTGGCATCTTGTTGAGCATGTCCTTGTCGGAAAACCGGGTTCCACTTTTCCGGGACATGCTCTGGTTTGAGCCGGTCAGGCGGCGCGGTCGTCGCGTGCTGCCCGGACAGCCCGGAAAAACTGTTCGATCAGCCCCGGATCCTTGACGCCCGGCGCGCTTTCCACGCCCGACGAAATGTCTATTCCGGGCGGGTTTGCAAGCCGAAGGGCATCGCCGATATTGGCGGCGTTGAGCCCACCGGAAAGCATGTAATCGACGCCGGCGTCAAGGCCGGCGAGAATGCGCCAGTCGAAGGCCACACCATTGCCGCCCGGCAGTTCGGAGCCTTTCGGCGGTTTGGCATCGAACAGCAAGCGGTCGGCAACGCCGATGAACGGCCCTATGCGGCCGAGGTCGGCGGCCTCGCTGAGCGGCAACGCCTTGATCACCGGCAAGCCATGGCGGGCCTTCAGTTCGGCCACCCGTCCGGGTGTTTCCGAGCCGTGCAACTGCAGCATGTCGGGCTGCATCGCCGTGACGATCTCGTCCAGGAAGGCGTCGCTGGCATCGACCGTGACGGCGACCGCCAAAGCCTTGCCGCGCGCCGTTTCGCGCAGGCGGCCGGCTTCAGCCGGCCCGACATAGCGAGGGCTTCTAGCGAAGAAAATAAAGCCGACATGGCTGGCGCCGCCGGCCAGGGCCGCGGCCATAGCCTGGTCGGTCTTCAAACCGCAGATCTTGATGTCGAGCGCCATGGCGCGGGAATTGGCACGAAAAGCGATGAGAGTCGAGAAAAAGCATGCTGTTTGCCGGCAAGGCCAAAGGCGCTACCTATTGATGGAGGGCACGTTGATGAACAGCATGCCGGGCGGGAGAACAACCATGAGCGATACAACCGACCCAACCGTTGCCGAACTGAAGCAGAAGATCGCGCAAGCGCGTGAGGTCATTGCCCACCTGATGGACAAGGCCGCCTTCAACGGCGCCGAAGCACACCGCGCGCTGGAGTATTTCGGCAGCGACGCCTTCGACCGCAATTTCCTGCCCTGGCCGCATCATGGAAATGAGGGGCTGAGGCCGGAGGAGCTCAATGCGGCGAATGACGATTGAGGCCGTCCATATCGGTGTGGGTAAGCTTGCGAAACTCGAACTACTGCAATCCGCGGGGCCGATCCGTGTAAAGAAGCTGGTGTTCCTCACTAGCCTCGGCCCAACTGGAGGGCAAAACGATTGATTCTTGCCGCGCCTGGTCGAATGCTGCCCGCATCTGCCTGGCACACCGCGCGGCGGGAACGCGGCCAACGCCGGTTCCCATCCCGGGGAAGGCAATCGTCCGGACATGCTCCCGCACCTTCGCCCCGGAAAGGGCCTCGGTATGGAACGTCCCATGCCGGACCAGTAGCAAGGTCGCCCGGGTGGCGAGGAACGGGTTGACGGTGTTTTGATCGAGCACCATCGGCACCCGCATGGTCGGTGCTGCGATTAGATAGGGATGGTTGTGATTTCCCGTCGAGACGATTTCCGCGGCTCCAACCAGGAGCTCCCCATAGTGATGGTCGACAATGACTCGGCGCAGTCGAAGCTGGAGATCCCAGCCAAAAACGCGAGAGTACTGAGCATCAATGCCACCATCCATAAAGCCGTAGCTGTTGGCTGGGCTGACAAGCGCGTCCGCCTCAACGTCGAAAATAGACCCCCTATGAATTTGCACATTGGCTACGCCACGAAATTCCTTCGCCCAGGCGTCAGCTAGGTTCGGTTCCATCGCCGTCAGGATCAATTTCAAAACAATCCTCCCTTCATGAGCGAGCGCCAACTTTCCTTATGCGGATCGATCCCGTAGGTTAGCTAGCCGCAGGCGCAGGCAAACTTCATGTCACGAAAATCAAGTCGCGCATTGCCTCCGCCAAATTATTGTCCCCGAAACCCTCGTCAAACTCTATGTAAAACGGCCTAAATTCCGGCGCTGGCTGCGGCAATGGAAGATCGAGTTAATCGAAAGGCCAACACGGAGTGGTTTGAGCTCTTTCCTGGAACCGGGTGCGCTCCGTTTCCTGCACCGCTGGAGCATAAGCATCAGCGTCGCGGCATGGATCCTAGGTGTTTAGTCCCGGCATTTGATGGACCGGGTCGAGTCTGAACCGTTCGGGCTCTTTTTTCCAGATTTTGCAGATGAACTCATAAGGCGTGAGGCCTTTGAGGGTCTTGAGCCTGCGTGCGAAATTGTAGGCTGAGATGAAGTCGGCGAGGTGTCGGCGCAGCTGATCGTGATCGTCATAGTGGAAGCACTTGACGGTCGCGTCCTTGATGGTTCGGTTCATCCGCTCGACCTGGCCGTTGGTCCAGGGATGGTTGATCTTGGTGAGCCGGTGCTCGATGCCATGGTCGGCGCAGACATCATCGAAGATATGCCGGGGGGCATGGCGGTCGCAGCTTCGGTTGGTGAACTGGATGCCGTTGTCGGTCAAAATGGTGTGGATGGCATAGGGCACGGCCGCGATCAGATCTCGCAGGAACTGGACCATCGTCATCTTGTCCGCCGTCGCGTGTAGCTGCGCATAGGCGAACTTGGACGTCCGGTCGACGGCAACGAAGAGACGCAGCTTGCCCTCGGCGGTCTGCACATCGGCGATATCGATATGGAAATAGCCGATCGGATAGGCCTGAAACTTTTTCTTGGCCGGCTTGTCACCATCCACCTGCGGCAATCGCGAAATACCATGGCGTTGAAGGCAACGATGCAAGGACGAGCGTGTCAGATGCGGGATCGTCGGCTGAAGGGCATAGAGACAATCATCCAGTGGCAGCAGCGTGTGCTTGCGAAAGGCGACGATGGCCGCCTCTTCCTCCACAGACAACACCGTCGACTTCGGGTCCTTGGGGCCTGTCGGAAGATCGGCGGTCGAGGTTCGGTTCTTCCACTTTCGAACCGTCTTCTGATCGATCCCGTAGCGCCTGGCCAGCGCCCTCAGGCTCTCTTGACTATTTTGTATTGCTCGACGGATTGCCTCTGTCGTCGTGGCGCGGCCGTGCAGAACTTGTCCCATAACGCATCCTTCCAGTCGGAAGAAAATATCGCACCATTAAAGCTCGGGATCAAACACCTAGGGTCTGCGCCGCGTCGCTTCGCTCCTTGCTTCGCCCTAGGATGACGAAATTGAGATGGGTTCGCCAATCCCGAACGGTTGCGCTAGCGCCCTATTCGAACACGATCGCCTGCAGGGCGCCGCCATTGCGCTTCAGCCAATCCTTGCAACGGTCAGTATCGGGGCAAAGTTTTTCGCAAAGTTTCCAGAATTTCGGGCCGTGGTTCATCTCTTTCAGATGCGCCACCTCGTGCGCGACGAGGTAGTTTATGACTGGTGGCGGCGCCATCATGATACGCCAGGAGAAGGACAGATTGCCTTCCGAGGTGCAGGAACCCCAGCGGCTTGACGTATCCTTGTAGCGGATCGCCTTGGCGCGCTTGCCAAGCGCCTCGGTGTGCCTGACCACTAGCTTTTCGATCTCCTTCTTGGCCTCGCGCTTCAAGAAATCGGCGATACGGCGCGGGAGGTGCACACGCTCGCCATGCACGATCAGCAGCGGGCCGCGCTCGTCGCGCGACACGGTGACGGTGCCGCGCTTTGACGGTTCATGGACGATGCGGTGCGGCACGCCCCGAACTGGGATCTTGATGCCGGGCCGTACCTGAGGCCGCGTCGGCACCTTGGCCAGCCGCTGCTCCAGCCAGTCCTGATGGCGGTCGAGGAACCGCTCCACCTCGCCACGGCGCAGGCCAGGCGGAACGGTGATGCGCAGGCCCTGGCCACCGGAATCGATGCGCAGCGTCAGACGTCGCGCCCTGGCACTCTCGACGATCTTGAGCGGCAATGTGCGGCCGGCGACGCAATATTCACGCTCGACGACGGGCGTCGGCTTGGGCTTTGTCAGATTGCGAAAGAATCCGAGGGTCATGGCGGGACGATACGCGATTCGGGAAAAACGAATAGAACAAAAAAGAAACGGCGCCGCTTGCGCGACGCCGTCATCATACCTCAGCCTGTCGCGCGGCTTCAGTCGTCGAGCAGGTTCGAATCCTTGCCACGCTTGGCGGCGCTCGGGTCGGCCTTGGTCGGAGCAGTCGACTTGTTGCGGTTCGCCATGAAGCGATCGAACTCGTCCTGATCCTTGGCACGACGCAATTCGCGGGCATAATCGTCGAATTCGGTCAGCATGTCGTCGAGCTTGCGGCGTTCCTCGGCCAGGCGCTCAAGCTCCTTTTCGCGCCAGTCGTCAAAGGCGACATTGCCGGTGCGGGCGGAGCCATTGCCCCAGCGCGCGGCCTTGTCGGAGCCGCGGCGGCAACCGGCGAAGATGCCGTCGGTCGCGCGGTTGACGTCACGCTTGAAGCCTTCAAGCCGGTCGCCCCAGATGATGTAGGCGAGCATGGCGAAGCCGAGCGGCCAGAACACCATGAAGCCGATCACCATCAACGCGATGGTTGCCGGCGTCCAGGCCGGGCGGATCAATGCAGATGTGTTCATTTTCTCCCATTCCTTCGGTTGGAGACAGCCAGGACCGGCTGCGTGGAATCGAAATGGGAAGGCAAAAACAGCGATTCAAGACAATGTCCGCTAAAACCGGACAAGCTTCTGAAATGATTGTCGCTTTTTGAGCATATCGAGGAAAAGCACGGTCAGCCCGGCGATCAGCCCCCAGAAAGCAGCACCGACGCCAAACAATGTCAGCCCGGAAGCGGTGACGGCAAAGGTGACGGTGGCGGCCATGCGCTCGCCCTCATCCTTGAGCGCGATCGCCAGCGCGTTGGCGAGCGAGGCCATCAGCGCGAGACCCGCCACCAACACGATCAGGCTTTGCGGCAGGACGGCGAAGATCGCCACCAGCGACGCGCCAAAAATCGCGAAGATGAGATAGGCAAGCGCGTAGAACGGGCCGGTCTTCCAGCGCTCAGCGGGGTCGGGATGGACATCCGGCCCGGTGCAGATCGCCGCCGAGATCGCGGCCAGATTGGTGGTCGAACCGCCGAACGGCGCCGACAGAAGCGAAAACAGACCGGTGACGCCGATCAGCGGACCGGGTTCGGGATGGTAGCCGGCGGCGCGCAGCACGGCGAGACCCGACAGGTTCTGCGAGGCCATGGTGACAAGGTAGAGCGGCAGTGCCAGACCTATCATCGCCTTGACGGTGAAATCAGGCGCGATCAGCGTCAGTGTGGACAGCTCTGGGGTGGGCAGGCCGCCGACACGGCCAGTGAGAAAAGCACCTAGTCCGCCGCCGATCAGCACCGCCAGAACCGACAGCGCCGGGTTGAACAGGCGGATGATGAAAAAGGCCGCGATCAACGGCAGGATCAGCCACGGATCCACCGGAATAGTCTTGACCGCGTTGAGGGCGAAGGTGACGACGATGCCGGCCAACATTCCGGAAGCGACCGAGGGCGGTATCCTGGAGATCAGCTGCGTCAACGGCCGGAACAGGCCGGTGGCGATCAACAGGATGCCGGTGAGAATGAAGGCGGCGACGGCCTCGCCGATCGAAAAGCCGCTCGATGCCGCCATCAGCGCCAGGCCTGGCGTCGACCAGGCGGTGATCACAGGCATTTTCGTGCGCCACGACAGCCACAGGCTTTCGATCGCCATGGCGAGGCAAATGGTCGTCACCCAGCTCGCCGTCTGAACCTGCGTCGCGCCGACCGCCTTGGCGGCGGCAATGACGATGGCCAGCGTGCCGCCGAAGCCGACGATTGCCGCGACAAAGGCGGAGACCGGGATGGAAAGGCGCATCGTCATTTGCCTCGTCCGGCTATGTCACCCACCGCCCGGACCAGCATGTCGAGGTCCTGCGGCCGCGACAGGCGGTGGTCGCCGTCGGGAATGAGGGACAGCGTGACATCATCGGCCGGCAGCAGCCCGACCAGTCTCAACGCATGGCTCGACGGCACGTCGGGATCGGCAAGGCCCTGCAGGATATGGACCGGGCAATGCGTGTCGATCGGCCCGGTCATCACCCGGTTGTCGCGCCCGTCCTCGATCAGGGCCCTGGTGTAGATGTAGGGCTCGGTGGAGTAGTCGGACGGCTCGGCGAAGAAACCTTTTTCGGCGAGGTCGCGTTTTTGCATCTCGGTCAGCACCGGCTCGACCAGCTCACTGGTGAAATCCGGCGCCGGCGCCAAAAGCACCAGGCCGACGATATTTGTGTCGCCGGCCTTGCGCAGTTCCTGCACCATGCGCAGCGCGATCCAGGCGCCCATCGACGAGCCGACCAGGATCTGGTTGCCCTTGGTGAAATGCCGGAACACGGCGAGGCTTTGCGACAGCCATTTCGAAATCGTGCCGTCGGCAAAGGCGCCGCCGGATTCGCCATGGCCCGAATAATCGTGGCGCAAAAACGCACGGCCTTCCCTCGCCGCCCAATCGGCCAGCGTTTCGGCCTTCGTGCCCAGCATGTCGGACTTGTAGCCGCCGAGCCAGACGATGCCCGGTGTGGCGCCGGATCTATGGCGGACCGCGATGCGCGATCCATCGACGTCCAAAAAGGTGGGAGCGGTGGCGGTCATGGGCTATCGATCGGTCCTGGTTGACTGGCCCGGCGTCTGGGCTCAGGTCTTTTGGCACAGCCACAGGTGAGGCGGAAAGTGCTCGCGATGCTTCTTTGCCTGGTACAGGCTCTTGATCAGGTGATTTCCTGAGAACGCTGTGCTATTGACTCCGCCCGCGCGCTTCCCACATTGGCGCGTTCACAATACAGACTTGTACGAACCCTGAACGAAACGGCCAAGGAGACCACGACCATTCGCAGACCTTTCAAAGCAGCGGCGCCCACCAAGGATGGCCCGCGCTCCAACCGTGACATCCGGGTTCCCCGGGTCCAGCTTATCGACGCCGAAGGCCAGAACCGTGGCGACGTTTCCATCAACGACGCATTGCTGCTCGCCGAAGAGGCAGGGCTCGATCTCGTCGAAATATCGCCCAACGCACAGCCGCCCGTCGTCAAGATTCTCGATCTCGGCAAATTGAAATACGCCAACCAGAAGAAGGCGGCCGAGGCGCGCAAGAATCAGAAGGTCATCGAGATCAAGGAGATCAAGATGCGCCCGAACATCGACAGCCATGACTACGAGACCAAGATGAAGGCGGTGCGCCGCTTCTTCGAGGAAGGCGACAAGGTCAAGCTGACGCTGCGCTTCCGTGGCCGCGAGATGGCGCATATGGAACTCGGCATGCAGCTTCTGAACAAGGTGCGCGAGGAAGTCGCTGCTATCGCCAAGGTCGAGGCGGAACCGAAGCTTGAAGGCCGGCAGATGATGATGGTGCTGGCGCCGCGCTAAGCAGGCTCCGCTCGCTTCGCCGGGCGTCGTCTGCTCAGGTTTCTTTGGTTGTCGCAGGTCCTCACCGCACCATGCGACACTTTGCGGAACCCGGCTCGGATCACGTTAAGGTTAGGTGTGGCCGTCGCGCTCCAAATCCGCCTGAATTGTGCTACAGGCGTCCCGACGATCGGCGGGACGCCTGTTTCTTGGCCACAGCCGCGATCGCCGGCTTTGTTTTTATGCCTGTCGTTCTCCCAAACCCGAGTTCATTTTTTGGGCGGCAGGCGATAGGCTCCTCGACGATCGGATACCTCCCTTGGACAATGAACCGAAATACGGGCTGGGCAACTACCAGCAGATGCGCAGGCTGGTGCTTGCCGTGCTGGTGGTGGTGCTGTTTCTGGCGCTGCTGTTTGGTCAGTCGACCTTCCCGCCCGACACGCCGGTGCATGAATCGATCGAAATGTTCGGCGTGCTGCTGATTTTCCTCGGCATTGTCGGGCGCCTTTGGGCGACGCTCTATATAGGCGGGCGCAAATCTTCCGAGGTGGTGACCGGCGGGCCCTACTCGATCACCCGCAATCCACTCTATGTGTTCTCGACCGTGGCTGCGGCCGGCGTCGGCGCGCAGATCGGCTCGTTCTCCGGCGTCATCCTGTTCGCGGTTCTGTGCGCGGGTGCCTTCCACATCGTCATCCTGCGCGAGGAGAAATTCCTCAAGGAAGCACTTGGAGCGCCCTACCAGGCCTATCTGGAAAAGGTGCCACGCTTCTTCCCGAACCTTTCCCTCTATCAGGAGGGCGATACCGGCAGCTTCAAGCCGCGCCTGCTGCTGACCACGCTGCTCGATGGGCTGGTGTTCCTGATTGCCTTGCCAGCCTTCGAACTGATCGACGGCGCCCAGCAGTCGGGCATGCTGCCGGTGTGGTTCACTCTTCCCTGATTTCTAGGGCATTTCGGTCTCAATCGTGGTCGGCAAGCAGAATTGTCACGACCCGGGACTACTATCGCCGAAGCTGACGCTGCCCCTCATTGCCCTGCCGGGCATTTCTCCCCGTATAGTGACGGGGAGAAAGAGCAGTTGTGGCGTCGCGCTTATTCCGCAGCGTAGAAGATTAGCGAAAACATCGGCGAGGCGCCCCTCTCCCCGTCACTATACGGGGAGAGGATGCCGGCAGGCAGGTGAGGGGCAGCGCCAGCACTCGGAAGGGATCCAAACTGAAGCGATAGCTTTGGCGAGTGAATGTGTCGGGTGTTGCGCACGGGCCTTCTTTGACGTATAGGACCGCCGTTCAAGAAAACCGCCCGGCAGGGCATGCCGTGGCGGTTTCATTTGCTTTTCGGGCTTTGGTCGGCCCGGAGCGAACAAAACAAGAGGCGTGGAGTGCCGGAGGCACGACAGGGACCTCATAGAAACGGAGTAGCAAAATGCCCAAGATGAAGACCAAATCGGCCGCCAAAAAGCGGTTCAAGATCACAGGTACGGGTAAAGTCCTGTCGGCTGCGGCCGGCAAGCGTCACGGCATGATCAAGCGTTCCAACAAGTTCATTCGAAATGCCCGCGGCACGATGGTTCTGGCTGAACCGGATGGCAAGAAGGTCATCAAGAATTTTCTGCCGAACGGCCTCTAAGGCATTCGGTATGGACACGCATTTGTTTGACGCAATTCCGAACGGAAAACCGCAACACACTTTTCCTGGAATTGCTTTTAAGGAGATCATGACATGGCACGCGTAAAGAGAGGCGTCACCTCGCACGCCAAGCACAAGAAGGTCCTGAAAGCCGCCAAGGGTTTCTACGGCCGCCGCAAGAACACCATCCGCATCGCCAAGCAGGCGGTGGAAAAGTCGCTGCAGTACGCCTACCGCGACCGCAAGAACCGCAAGCGCTCGTTCCGCGCGCTGTGGATCCAGCGCATCAATGCGGCGACGCATGAGCATGGCCTGACCTATGGCCGCTTCATCGACGGTCTCAACAAGGCCGGCATCGAGATCGATCGCAAGATCCTGTCGGACATGGCCATCCACGAGCCGCAGGCGTTCGCGGCCCTGGTCGCCAAGGCCAAGGTCGCGCTCGAATATCTGAAGAACACCACGCCGAACGCTTTTGAAAGCGCTGTCGCTTAAGATCAGCGCTTCCCAAGCACTTTCGACACTTGGTTTGGGGAACCCGCGCTGGCACGGCTGGCGCGGGTTTTTCTTTGGATCGCGACGTAAGTCAGTATTTACTTATCTTTCAATTGGTAATCCCGATGAACACCACACTGAACGATCGCACTATCGACGCTCTCGAAGGCACGTTGATGGCCGACATTGCGGCCTCAGCTGACGAGCAAGCAATTGAAGCCGTCCGTGTCGCGGCGTTGGGCAAGAAGGGCTCGGTCTCGGAATTGTTGAAGTCATTGGGCGGAATGTCGCAGGAGCAGCGGCAAATTTTCGGACCTGAGATCAATGGCCTGAAAAACCGTATCACCGAGGCGCTGACCGCACGCAAGGCCGAGTTGAAGGATGCGGCGATCGCCGCCCGCCTCGCCGCCGAAAAGGTCGACGTGACGCTGCCGGTGCGGCAGTCGCCGGCCGAGCGCGGCCGCATCCATCCGATCAGCCAGGTCATCGACGAGATCGCGGCGATCTTCGGCGATCTCGGCTTCGCCATCGCCGAAGGTCCCGATATCGAGACCGACTACTACAATTTCACCGCGCTGAATTTCCCCGAAGGCCATCCGGCGCGCGAGATGCACGACACCTTCTTCTTCCAGCCGGACGAGAAGGGCGAGCGCAAGCTTTTGCGCACGCACACCTCGCCCGTGCAGATCCGCACCATGGAGCGGCAGAAGCCGCCGATCCGCATCGTCATTCCGGGCAAGACCTATCGCCAGGATTCCGATGCCACCCACTCGCCGATGTTCCATCAGGTCGAGGGGCTGGTGATCGACAGATCAGCCAACGTCGCCAACATGAAGTGGGTGCTGGAGGAGTTCTGCAAGGCCTTCTTCGAGGTACCGAGCGTGAAGATGCGTTTCCGGCCGTCCTTCTTCCCGTTCACCGAACCAAGCCTCGAGGTCGACATCCAGTGCGACCGCTCGCGGCCCGGCGAAGTGCGCTTCGGCGAAGGCTCCGACTGGATGGAGATCCTGGGCTGCGGCATGGTGCACCCCAACGTGCTGCGCGCCGGCGGGCTCGATCCGGACGAGTATCAGGGCTTTGCCTGGGGCATGGGCATCGACCGCATCGCCATGCTGAAATACGGCATGCCGGACCTGCGCGCCTTCTTCGACGCCGATGTGCGCTGGCTATCGCATTATGGCTTCCGGCCGCTCGACATGCCGACGCTGTTCG